>NZ_BCAH01000001.1 GCF_001293735.1 Limosilactobacillus gorillae
TGAGCTACAAGCCACCGAATAAATTCGGTGCGTAGTTGACTGTAGAAGAATTAGTAAATTTGGTGCAAGAGCGAAAATTGGTCTAGTCAAAAAAATAAAAGGTTGGCAGCGGTTTCAACTTAACAAAGCCCTGGTTAACGGTACTTAGAACAAAAGATATTTTCAAAAGAGCTGGTGTATCTTGCGAACGATATTAGAATGGTCTAATCTGGTTAACATTAAATTGGAAGGGGTTGAAGAAAGATGAACGCAGCAAACGTATTGTTCGTGATGGTCGCCAGCATCCTGGTCTTTTTTATGACACCAGGCTTGGCATTATTCTACGGGGGGTTGAGCG
Source organism: Limosilactobacillus gorillae (assembly GCF_001293735.1). Classification (GTDB taxonomy): domain Bacteria; phylum Bacillota; class Bacilli; order Lactobacillales; family Lactobacillaceae; genus Limosilactobacillus; species Limosilactobacillus gorillae. Next base: position 338 of record NZ_BCAH01000001.1, read on the forward strand.
AGAAGAAGAACGTTGTTAACACCTTCATGTCGGTTTACTTCATCTGTGGAGTGGCCGTCATCATGTGGATTTTAGTTGGCTACTCGCTCTCATTTTCCGGTAACGTCTGGGGAATCCTGGGCAATCTGCACTGGGCAATGTTTAAAAACGTCAACCTCTTTGCGCTGACATCGACTAAAATCCCGACCGGTTTATACTCATTATTTCAGATGATGTTTGCTATCATCACCCCAGCCCTCTTCGTGGGGGCGGTGGTTGGCCGGGCCCGTCCCCGGTTCATCGTAGCCTTCGTAATCTGCTGGTCACTATTAGTGTACTACCCGCTGGTTCACATGGTGTGGGGTGGTGGTATTCTCGGTAAACTCGGCACGCTCGACTTTGCCGGGGGGACCGTTGTTCACATTAATGCTGGGGTAACCGCCCTGATTCTTTCATTGATGGTGGGGCCCCGCTTGAAACACGATGCCGATCAACCAGCCAACTTGGGTCTCGTCTTGATTGGGACTTCAATCCTCTGGCTGGGCTGGTACGGCTTTAACGCCGGGTCAGCCTTGGCCATTGATACCGTAGCCGTTCAAGCCATGATCACAACGACGGTGGCCACCGCTGCCGCTATGATCACCTGGCAATTCTTGGAGGTATCCTTTACCGGTAAGGTGAGTCTGGTGGGGTCTTGCACAGGAACCGTTTGTGGCCTGGTTGCAATCACTCCGGCTGCTGGCTACGTTACCATTAGCGGTGCGGTCATGATTGGTTTGGGCGCTTCCATTTGTTCCTACCTTTTTGTGACCTACGCCAAACCCCGCCTGCGCTTGGATGACACCCTGGACGCCTTTGGTTGCCACGGGATCGCCGGGATCTGGGGCAGCATCGCCACGGGACTCTTTGCCACCAGCCAAGTTAATGCTCAAGTGACTGATAATGGTTTGTTTTACGGCGGCGGAATGCATCAGTTTACGGTTCAAATCTTGGCCACGCTGGCTACGATGGCCTTTACGGCTGTGATGTGCTGGTTGATTATTAAGGCCCTGCACTTAGTGATGCCAGTTCGGGTTTCAGCTCGTGAAGAGGCAGTTGGCTTAGATATCACTCAGCACGGCGAGCAGATCGTGGCCCGGTAGTCATTTTTGCCTTCAATCTAGCAATTATTCAAAGTAGGCAGCCAACCTTTCTGGGGTTAGGCTGGCTTTTTCTTTACCAGCCAGGTCGGCCTTGATCTGGCCGTCCTTGAGTACCAGGAGGCGGTTACCGTAGTGGATGGCATCCTCCATGTGGTGAGTGATCATCAAGGCGGTTAGCCCGTCTTCTTTGATCCGTTGATTGGTAGCTGCCATCAGGGTGGCGCTGGTGTGGGGATCTAGGGCGGCCGTGTGCTCATCGAGTAAGAGGATATCAGGACGCTTTAAAGTCGCCATTAAAAAGGAGAGAGCTTGACGCTGGCCGCCAGACAAGGCACCCGTGGCTGTCATTAGCCGGGTTTCCAGGCCGTTGTTCATCGTGGCCACGAGGGTTTCAAAGCCCTTCAGACGGGTCTTAAGGCGGCGGAAGACTAGGTGACGGGGCTGACCACGCTTTTCAGCCAGGAGTAGGTTCTCGGCAACCGTCATTCGCGGGGCAGTGCCCAGCTTTGGGTCTTGAAAGACGCGGGCCAAGAACTTGGTCCGTGCCTCCTGGGAGAGGTGGGTAATGTCAGTACCGTTGTGGAGGAGTTTCCCCCTATCAGCGGTTAGGTTGCCGCCAATCACGTTGAAGAGGGTCGACTTACCGGCCCCATTGGTCCCTACGATCGTGATGAAGTCACCGGGGTTAATGGTCAAGTTGATTTCCTTTAGGATTGTGGTCTGACTGGCGGTACCTCGGTTAACAACCGTGGTGACGCCTTGGAGTTCTAAAATGGGCTTAGTCATGGCTGGTAACCCCCTTTAAGATCGGTTTTTTGATGTTTAAGATTCGGTCGACTTGCGGAATCATCATGCATAGTGCGAGGACAATTGAGGACAGTAAGTTAAGATCGTTAGCTGAAAAGCCAAGTTGCAGGACGGCTAACAAGATCAACCGGTAGATAATTGACCCGAGGGTGACGGCAACCAGGCGTTGGCTCAAGGTTAGTTCACCAAAGGCGACTTCGCCGATGATGATCGAAGCTAGGGCGATCACGATTGTCCCAATCCCCATGTTGACGTCGGCGTAACCGTTGGACTGGGCAATTAAGGCCCCTCCTAGGCCGACCATCCCGTTTGAAATCATCAAACCGACGATTGTCATCCGATCGGTCCGGATCCCCATTGAGCGGGCCATGGTCAGATTATCCCCGGTGGCAATGAAGGCCTGACCATAGTCAGTGTTTAAAAAGAAGATTATTAAGACGGTAATGATGCAAATTACGGAAAAGCCAAGCACAACGGAGTCAAAGTATTCCGGTAAGCTCTTCAAGAAGTGGTTAGAAAACAGGGTGGTTTGGCCCAGGAGTGAGGTGTTGGACTTGCCCATGATCCGTAGATTGACCGAGTAGGCAGCCGTCATGGTTAAGATCCCGGCTAAAAGGCTGGGAATCTTGCCCTTAGTAGTTAACAGACCGGTGATCAAACCGGCAATCATCCCGGTCCCGGTAGCGGCTAAGGAGGCCAGTAGCGGGTTAACCCCGTGGACGATCATGGTTACGGCCGTGGCGGCCCCCAGCGGGAAGGTTCCTTCAACGGTCATATCGGTAATGTTTAAAATCCGAAAGCTAAGGTAGAGGCTGAGGCCAAGCAGGGCCCATAAGAGTCCTTGGCCGATGGCAGATGTGATTAAGGTCATTAGTTAAATACCTCCCCGTGATCCTTGGCGGCTTTTTCAAATTCCTTTGGAACCGTTAAGCCTAGTTTGTGCGCTTGTTTTAGGTTTAAGACCGGGTCCCCGTGGCGAATGTACTCGATGGCGGTTGTTTCTGGTTTGGCCTTCCCCTTTAGGATCGCCCCGGTTACCTTGGCGCCTTCAACCCCAAGCTTGTATTGGTTGATGCTGTAAGTGGCAACCCCACCATCCTTGACCATTGTATCGGCGGCCGGGAAGACCGGCTTGTTAGCGGTATCAGCGTTTTTTACCAGTGTTCGCATTGCTCCGGCAATCGTGTTATCAGTTGGGACAATCACGGCATCGACTTCGGTAAGCATGTGCTGAGAGACCTGGTCTAAGTCGTTGGAGTTAGCGATTGAATAAGATTGAAGGTTTAAGCCCATCTTCTTAGCCTGAGTAACGAATTGCTTATGCTCGGCTTCAGCTGACGGGTCTGAAGAGGTGTAGATGATCCCCAAGGTTTTAGCGTGGGGCATGAACTGGTGAACTAGTCTCAATTGGTCGGTAACCGGGGCCTGGTTGGAAATTCCGGTAATGTTGCCGCCCGGCTTCTTGTCATTTTTGATTAGGCCGGCGCCCTTTGGATCGGTGACCGCTCCCAAGACAATTGGGATTTTGGTGGTGGCATTAGCCAGGGCCTGGCTGGCCGGGGTGGTAATCCCAAACAGAACCGTCGCGTGATCGTTGACCAGCTTGGTAGCCATTGTCTTTAGGTTTGACTGGTCCCCCTGGGCATTTTGATATTCGATGGTAATATTTTTACCGTCTTTGTATCCTTCCCTAGCCAGTTCATCGACAAAGCCCTTGTAGATTTGATCAAGGGCGGGGTGGTGCATCAGGGTTAAGACCCCGACTTTGGGCTTGCTGGTTGTTGCTAGACCCCCCTGCTCTTTGAAGAAGGCGACCCCTAAAAAGGCCACAAGTAAGGCAATTAGTGTGTACATCCGTTTCATTGATTTTTCTCCTTTCCCAAATAAAAAAGGGTCCGCGTAAAACGGGCCCCTTTGAAAAAGAAAACGCCCGTACGTGGATCCGTACGGGCGCCAAGGTATGTGGAAGCCGGCACGGATGCAATCTGAAATACTCAGGTTGCATCCGTAAACGGTCAACCTGAGTTACCGGCTTTGCCAGACGTTATTTACTTGGATAAGTTGGTTCCTCATGTTGACGACTCCTCTCGTTTGATTTGTGACCACTATACCGGAGGGGCGGTGGCCTGTCAACTAAAAATGAGAATTATTTTAATTAATCTTTCAGACGCCCTTAAGCATTATGGACCGGCAATTAGTGATACAATTGATCATTAGACTGAAAACGGAGGATTGATAACGATGGCAGTACTAGACGTGTCGGGGTTGACGATGAGCTTTGCTGATAAAAAGCTCTACGATGACGCCAACTTCCAACTGGAGCGTGGTGAGCACATGGGGGTGGTCGGTCAAAACGGAGCTGGAAAGTCAACGCTGATTAAGATCTTGATCGGCCAGCTCTTGCCGGTGGCCGGGCGGGTTCAGTGGCAAAAGAACACCAAGATTGGCTACTTGGATCAGTACGTCGACATTCCGGCCGGGATGAACTTGATCGACTTTTTACATACCGCCTTTGCTGACCTGTACGCAATTAACGACCAGATGAACCAGCTCTATCAGGATTACGCCACCAAGATGGACGACCGGCTTTTGACCCAGGCTGGACGCCTGCAAGAACAGCTCGATACTCATAACTTCTACGGGGTGGAGACCGAAATCGAGCGAGTGATGGCCGGGCTGGGACTAAACGAGCTGGGGAAGGACCACGTTGTTGCCGAAATGTCTGGGGGCCAGCGGTCTAAGATCATTTTGGCTAAGATGTTGTTGGAAAACCCGGACGTGATCCTTTTGGATGAACCGACCAACTACTTGGACACCGCCCACATTGAGTGGCTGATCGAATATCTTAATGATTTTGCTGGGGCCGCGATGATTATCTCCCACGACTACGACTTTTTAGAGCGAGTTACGAACACGATCGTCGATGTTTCCTTTGGTAAGATCACCAAGTACCGGGGCAGTTTCAAGCAGGCGATGCGTCAAAAGGAAGAGAAGAAGGCCCTTCAACAGCGTGAGTACGAAAAGCAACAGGAGGTCATCGATAAGGCCGAACGCTTTATCCGTAAGAACAAGGCTGGTTCTAAGTCGACAATGGCTAAGTCACGGGAGAAGATGCTGGCCCGGATGACCCGGATTGATCCGCCAGAAGACAACTTAAAGGCCTCCTTTAACTTCCCGTACGAAAACACTGGCTCGGCGAATGCCCTGCGGGTTGAAAACCTGCAGGCTGGCTATGGTAAACCACTATTATCACCGGTGACCTTTGCGATGACGGCCGGCGAAAAGCTACTCTTCAGCGGTTTCAATGGGGTTGGTAAGTCGACCTTGATCAAGACAATTCTAGGGAAACTACCGGCCTTAGCAGGGACCAGCACCTTTTCGCCATCGGCTAAGATCAGCTACTTTGACCAGGACCTAGTCTGGGATGATCCGACCAGGACCCCCTTACAAACGATCCAAGACCAATTTCCGACCATGTTACCGAAGACAATTCGCCAGCGCTTGGCCAAGGCCGGTATTAATGCTGCCAACGCTCAAAAGCCAATGAACCTTTTATCTGGGGGTGAGCAGACCAAGGTTAAGTTGGCCCTCTTGGAGCTGACCCCAGCCAACTTCTTGATTTTAGACGAGCCCACCAATCACCTTGACGACGAAACCAAGGAAGGATTAAAACGGGCCCTCCAGAAATTCCCGGGCAACCTAATCCTGGTTTCTCACGAGCAGTCTTTTACTGATGGCTGGCTAGATAAAGTTTTAAACGTTGAAAAGCTAAGCCTGAAGAAGTAGATGGTATTTTTAAATTAAGGGCGCAACGCCCTTTATAATAGAGTAACAAGGGGGAACCAATATGACAGAACGAATTAAAATTTTTTCTCATAACGACTTAGACGGCTTTGGGGCGCCATACCTATTGCAAGCAGTCCAGACAACCGTTTTTCCGGACACCACCTTTGACATCGAAACCATTGGGGCCGGTCGGATCGACGAGTACTTTGATCGCTGGCTACACAGCCCGGAGGCTAATAGCTTTACCGATGTTTATATTATGGATATGACACCGGATTCTAGTCACACCTTCCAGGAGTTAAATGCCAGCTTCGCCAATCACTGGCTAATTTTTGACCACCACGAAAGTGAAGCAGACGCTCGGGCCGCCCACACCGCTAATGTAGTGACCCCAGCCGATGAAACTGTTAACCCAAGTGCGGCCAGCCTGGCCTGGGATTGGCTGACCACTCAGCCTCGCTTCAACCAGCTGAGTGCCAGTCGGCGTCGTGAACTGGCCTACTTGATTGAGTTGATTCGAGCTTATGACACCTGGGATTGGCAAAATGATCCCAACATGAGCCAGGAAGAGCGGGTGGCCGCCGATGAGTTTGACCAGTTGTTTTGGTTCTACCCGCTCAGTCATTCGGCGGAATTTGTTACGCAGGTCTTTGCCCTGGGCTGGGAACGCTACCGAAAACAAAATGAGCTTTTGGTCCAAACCCTGAATGACCGGCGTGATCACTACTTGAAGGGTCACTTAAAGGACCTCTTAATTGAGGAACTTGCCGACCATAAGTGGGGGATCGTCTATGCTAGCGACTATAAATCGGAAATCGCCCACCGACTAATGGAGGAAAATCCTGAGGTTGAGGCGGCCATGGTGGTGGCGCCAACTAGTATTTCCCTGCGTTCCAACGGTAAGGTCGACGTGGCACAGTTTGCTGAGCAGTACTTCCGGGGCGGTGGCCACGCTGATGCTGCCGGGGGCCGCTTAGATGTCAACCTGATCCAAGTTGGAGAACAAGCGGTGGTTGAATCCATCAAAGAGATGATTGAAAACCAGGCGACGGAAGAAAAAGAAACGGAAACAACGTTAGCCGATAGTCTCGATCCTGCGTTAGCAGCCAAGATGGCCGCCCTCTTCAAGAAGGATTAACTAGCAATGCCTTAAAATTGGGCGTGGGACAGAAGATAGTGATTTCGTTGTTTCAGTTACACAAAGAACAAAAGGAAGCCCAGCGNNCGCTGGGCTTCCTTTTGTTAATGGCGTAGGTTGGGCACGCGTTATTTAATTATTGGTGATTACAACCTTGGTGCCTTCCTTGATGTTTTCATATAGCCACTTGGCATCAGGTACGGAAAGGCGGACGCAACCATGGGAAGCGGCCTGTTTACCGAGCTTTTTAGCCTCTGAAATCACAAAATTTCCGTTGGCGTCAGTTGGCACGGTGTGGAAGAGGTATTCGCCATGGTTTTTCCAGGAAACCCAGTACTTAGCTCCCTCGTTACTGGACTGGTTGTAAAAGAAGGTGCCCCGCTCGGCTTGGATGTGGTAGGTCCCAGTAGGGGTGTCGCTTTTACCAGATCCGGTTGAGCAATACATCGTGTACAAGACCTTGCCGTCGTCGATTAAGTAAACCCGTTGCTTAGCTTTAGAAACCTTGATCCACAGGTTAGGGTGGGCATTAACGTCTGGGTAGGCAACCGTTTCTGATGACTTTTGCCAGTTAATGGGGGTCCGCATGACCGAGCTAGTCTTGTGGACAGCCGAGGAATCGGTTTTATTAGCGGTATTTGCTCGGTGGTTATTCCAGAGGATGGCGCCCCCGATGGCAACCACTAGAACCAGGGCAACGGCCACCAGAATGTGTTTGATTGAAGACCGCATGTTTTTTCTCCTTTGCTTACTATCAAGCAGGATTGTAGCACACTTTATGCGAAGGATGTTCAGATTCCGGTCAATAGTAACCAAAGTTTAATCTATTCGTAACTCAATTTGGAGGGAGAAAGCATATCTTGTCAATCGATTGATCAGTGATTTATCAAAGGATTAAGAATGGCTAAATTCAAAAATTAGATTTTTATCATCAAATTCATGATCAATGTCAAGAAATTACGGAGAGAAAATTGCGTTAACCAGGGAAAAAGGGGTTAAGCAAAGTTACTAATCGGATGGAATATTAAAATATTCTAATTTTAATTAATGGCGAAGGAGAGTACAATCACAACCACAACATCTTGTGATTGGAGTGCGATAAATGGTTAAAGAAATCAATATCTTGTATATCTCCCTAAGTGGGAACACGCGGGACTTTGTTCGCCGCTTAACGGACTACTACCAGACCTTGGGAGTAAAGACATCAGCAATTAACGTTCGCGAAGAACCGACTCGTCAACGACTAACGGCACCCTTTGTGACAATTTTACCCGCCTTTTTAAACGGGGGGAACGGCCGGGATAACGGCTACAGCGAAATTTTATCGCCAGCCTTGGGGCACTACTTAGCTTACGAGGATAATTATCGGCGTTGTTACGGCATCATTGGCAGTGGCAATCGTAACTTTAACCGTCAGTTCGCACTAACGGCTAAGCAGTATGCCAAGCGGTTCGGTTTTCCTTACCTAACCGATTTTGAACTACGGGGTAGTGATAACGACATTATCCGGATCGGCCAATTACTGCTAGAACGGGCCCAAGCCTTTGAGGAGGAACAAGCATGAGTGAAGTTCAAACGGATCCGCAATCCTATTTTTACTACAATAACCTGGTTAACATCCCTGAGAACGGGTCAATTGCCGTCCACTATGATCAAGACGCCCTAAAGGCCTACTTTAAAGACTACGTTATTCCCCGTACGGTTACCTTTGCAAGTCCAGCAGCACGCCGGACCAAGCTGGTGGCGGATGACTACTTAGACGGGGCGGTCTTGGACCAGTATCCTGCAGATTTCATTGACCAACTGGAGGAGCGGGTGCGCTCCCACCAGTTCCGCTTCAAGAGCTTCATGGGGGCATACAAGTTTTATGCCCAGTACGCGATGAAGACCAACGATGGCAAACAATTTTTAGAGGACTATAACGACCGGGTGGTGGCCAACGCTCTGTACTTAGCCCGCGGTGACCAACAGCTGGCAACTGATCTGGCGGATGAATTAATTAACCAGCGCTACCAACCGGCCACGCCTTCTTTTTTAAATGCGGGTAAGAAGCGCCGGGGTCAGATGGTATCGTGCTTTTTGATTGACGTCCAGGACTCGATGCTCTCGATTGGTCGGGCCTTAAATTCAGCCCTCCAACTGTCACGGATTGGAGGCGGTGTTGGGGTAAACCTCTCTAACTTACGGGCAGCCGGTGACCCAATCAAGAAGATTCAGAATGCTTCGTCCGGGGTTTTGCCAGTGATGAAGCTCTTGGAAGATGCCTTTTCGTATTCTAACCAGCTGGGGCAGCGTAATGGGGCCGGCGTGGTCTATTTAAACGTCTTTCACCCTGATATTATGGCCTTTTTAGAGACCAAAAAGGAAAACGCCGACGAAAAGATTCGGGTTAAAACCCTGTCGCTTGGCTTGGTGGTGCCAGATAAGTACTATCAGCTGCTGAAGTCAAACGCCCCGATGTACTTATTTAGCCCTTACGATGTTGAACGGGAGTTACAAACGCCCTTCTCCTACGTTGATATAACCAAGGAGTACGACCGCCTGGTTGCTAACCCACGGATCAAAAAGACAACCATTTCCGCGCGGGAGCTAGAACAAAAGATTTCCCGTCTTCAGCAGGAATCTGGTTACCCCTACATCCTAAACATTGACCATGCCAACCGTGCTAACCCGGTGGCTGGTAAGATCATCATGTCTAACCTTTGCAGTGAGATCTTACAACCCCAAGAACCATCAAAGCTAACGCCAGATTTATCTTATGAAACGGTGGGAACTGACATTTCCTGTAACCTGGGGTCAACAAACATTGATAACATGCTGAGGTCCCCGGACTTTGGCCATTCCGTTGAAGTAGCCGTGCGAGCCTTAACTAACGTGACCGACACTACCAACATTGAAGAGGTACCAAGCATTGCCAAGGGGAACCGCCTTTACCACACGATCGGTTTAGGGGCGATGGGCTTGCATACCGCTTTAGCCCGGCGTCAAATCGAATATGGCTCCCCGGAGGCGCTTGAATTTACCGAGGCTTACTTCTTAGCCCTTAACTACTACTCCTTAGTCGCCAGCAACCAAATTGCTAAGGAGCGCGGGGAACGCTTTGTGGGCTTTGAAGAGTCCAGTTATGCTGATGGATCTTACTTTGCAGATTACGTGGCTCACCCCTTCACCCTGCACTTTGAAAAGAACCATCAGGCCTTTGCCAACGTGGCGTTGCCAAGCCAAGCCGACTGGCAAGCCCTTAAAGAGGCGGTACAAAAATATGGCCTCTACCATCGTAACCGACTAGCGGTGGCCCCTAATGGTTCGATTTCCTACGTTAATGAAACGTCCGCGTCCTTGACCCCGATCACCCAATTAGTCGAACAGCGTCAGGAAAACAAGGTGGGCGCCCTCTTTTATCCCGCTCCTTATCTTTCCAACGAAACACTACCCTACTATACCCCAGCCTACGATCTTGACCAACGCAAGATTATTGACACGTATGCCGTCGCTCAAAAACACGTTGACCAGGGAATGAGTTTGACCCTCTTTATGCGCTCAACCTTACCGGCGGGGCTTTACGAGTGGAAGAAGCCTGACCAACCGAAGATGACGACCCGGGATTTAAACCGGCTGCGCAACTACGCGTGGACCAAGGGGATCAAGTCGCTGTACTACATCCGGACCTTTACCACGGATGACGAAATTCACACCGCTAATGAGTGTGAATCCTGCATGATTTAAGGAGGAGAATGATGGATTACCTGTATTACAAGGCAATTAACTGGGACGAACAAGAGGATCAGGTTGACCAAGCCACCTGGTTAAAACTGACGAACAACTTCTGGCTTGATACCCGGGTACCAATCACTGCCGATCAAGCCAGCTGGCACGCTCTGACGGTTAACCAACAGGCCCAAATTGGTCAGGCCTTAGCCGGTCGGGCCCTCTTGAGCGCCTTTCAGTCAGAAATTGGAGCGCCAGCCTTACGTGCGGGCCGGCGGACGCAACAAGAAGAGGCGGTCTTGAACCTGATTACCTTCATGGAGTCGGTTCACACCAAGGCGGTAACGACCATCTTTCGGCGCCTGACCGATGAAAAAACCGCGGCGAGCTACTATGCTTGGGCGGATAACCAGGAACCGCTGCAAGAGGAGCTTGAGTTGCTCGTGAAGGGGATGCAGGGCGATGATCTTTTACGTCGGGGCCTGTTTCTGATCGCAGACACGGTTCTTGGCGCCGGGTTTGACTGGGCGGTCCTTAGTCATCCCGAGCTAGCTCAAACTAACCGGATGCTAACCAACATCCTGACTGGGAATCTGATTTTTCGCGATTACCTGAGTTATAAATTCCGCCAGGGATTAGAAGAACGATCCTCCGAAGATCAGGAAGCCCTGGTGGCTCAGTTAACTGAGTGCGCCCAGACCTTGATCGATTTAGCTCACCAGCAGAACAAGGCCCTCCTGACGGAAGCGGGGGCGGCTGATAGCCTAGTGGACTTTCAATGGCAGATGCTACAGATGACACTGGGACTGGGCGATCAACCCGCTGAAACGGATCCGATTGCCCACCGGATTAATCAATTGGCAACCCGGACGCAGGAGACAACGGTGGTGGAAACGATCAAGGACGCTGACGCTACTGAATTTATGCAAGATGACGACTACGATTTCTAGGAGGACGAGATGGCTTTTACAAGCGTAAATTGGAACGTCGAAGAAGACGAGTTTGACGAATACGTCTGGGACAAGGCAACCGCCCAGTTCTGGCTCGATACCCGGGTGCCGGTTTCAAATGACCGGAAAGACTGGCGGACCTTGTCAGCTAGCGAGAAAGGCGTTATTAACAAGGTGGTGGGGGGCCTTGCCCTGTTAGACACCCTCCAGTCTGAAGAAGGGGTTAATGTGATGCGTGAAGACGCCCGGACGCGCAAGGAAGTGGGCGTTATTAATGACTTTTTGATGATGGAATCGATCCACGCTAAGAGCTACGGGACGATTTTAAGCACCTTAAACGACCAAGAGACGATTGATGACACCTTTCACTGGATGAACAATGATCCACGGATGCAATATAAGGTCCAGCGCATCAACGAGATTTACCAGCATGGCAACAACTTGGAAAAGAAAGTGGCCTCGGTCTTTCTGGAGGGGATCTTGTACTATTCCAACTTCTTCACCCCGCTGTGGTACCGGGGTAACAATAAGTTGGCCAATCTCTCTGAGGTCATCAAGTTGGTAATTCGGGACGAATCGGTGCACGGCACCTACCTGGGCTATAAGTTCCAACAAGCCTTTGCCGAACTAACGCCGGATGAACAGACCCGCTTCCGGGCCTGGATGGACGACCTCTTGGCCGATCTCTTAAAAAACGAGTTCGCCTTTACCGAAGTGGTTTACGCCCCGATTAAGATGGTTGAAGACGTCAAGCAGTTTGTTCGCTATAACGCCAACAAGGCAATGAACAACATGGGCTTTGCGGCCATCTTTGATCACGCCGCCATTGAAGACATTAACCCGATTGTGATGAATGGGATCTCAACGGAAACGGCTAACCATGACTTTTTCTCCCAGGTTGGGGCCGGCTACCTAATGGGGAACGCCGAAGCTATGACTGATGATGATTACGACTTTTAATTGAAAAAAACCGCCTCACGCCAATCTTGGCGCGGGGCGGTTTTGCTAAAGAAGAAACGTAAGCTTAATCCTTGTAAAAGTTGAGTTTCAGTCTGGTTGGTCTAACCAGTAAAAGGGCCACTCGAAGGTGGGTTTGCAAAGGAATATAAGCCTAGAGCTCCAACAGTTGGGTTGGGGAAGACAGCTTGAAGTCGGCATCGGCTAGCTTGGTGGCATCGCCGGAGCCGTACAGGGCGGCAGCAAACTTGATGCCGGCGGCGTGGGCGGCCAGCAGGTCGTTAACGGTATCGCCAACGTAGACTGCTGTATTCAGATCGGAATTACCCAGGCGCTTTAAGGCAAGTTGGATCATATCTGGGGCTGGTTTACCGTTTTTAACGTCGTCAAAGGTGACGGCTGTTTTGAAATTCTTGGCAAAATCAAATTTGGCGGCAATGTGTTCTTGGTATTCTTCGCCCAGCTTGGAGGTGGCCACGGCTAAAGAGGTTCCTGGCCGGTTAGCCAGCTTACTTAAGGTTACCTCGACGTCCGGATAGACGGTCGTCCGGTCCTCACGCTCATAAGATAGTTTGAACCAGTCAGCGAGGATTTGATCGTGTAATTCTTCCGGAATCTTGGCGATCACTAAGGCGTCCTTACCGGTAATCCCAAAAAGGTCGTGCTTCATCCGTTCAGCCTCTTCAGGTGTGTAGGCGAAGCCGTACTTGGCCAAGACGTCAATCATGGCCGGCATGTACATTTCGTAGGTGTTGATCAACGTTCCGTCGACGTCGAAAATGAAGTTATTCATCACTGCTTCCCCCTAAAATTAATTACTTACTTGTTAAAGGTACCGGCTTCGACTTGGCGAATGAAGTCGGCCAGGTTCTTGTAGTAGACGTCTGGGTTGTCGATCATGTGGTGGTGTCCACCGTCTGGTGTGGTAACCAGCTTGGAGTTTGGAATCAGGCTGGCCATCGTTTTGGCGGTCTGTAGCGGCATCGTTTCGTGTTCCCCGAAGGTTAACAGGGTTGGCACCTTGATCTTTGGTAATTGGTCACGGAAATGCCAGTCCTTGAGCTTACCAGTGATAACAAACTCGTTGTCACCTTGGAAGGCGTTGTAAACGGCTGTACCACCGAGGTCTTGGACGTGGTAGAGGCGTGATGGTTGCTTGCGATCAACGAAGTTTTCGTTTAGTACTTGGACATCTTGTTGGTAACGTTCGTTGTCGTAATCGTTGTTGGCTTCACACTTCTTCATGAAGACAACTTCTTCAGCTGGCAGGACCACTTCTCGGCACTGGTTAACGTGGGCAACGTATTCGTCAATTTCGTCGACCATGGAAGAAATGATGGCCCCCTTGAGGTGCTCACCGTACTTGACGGCGTATTCTTGGACCAAGAGGCCCCCCCAGCTTTGTCCGATTAGGTAGAAGTTATCGATCCCGAGCTTTTGGCGGACTTCTTCGACTTCATCCAAGAAGTATTCGTAGGTCAGGTACTTATCGGCTACGGCAGGGTTTTGGTAATCCGGTTGGTCAGAGTAAAGCGAGCCCAGTTGGTCATACATGTGGACCTGAACGTTTAAGCCCTGCTTTTTCAATTGCGTAGCCGTATCTTCCCAGTACTCGTGGTTACCGCCTGGGCCCCCGTGCAGAGCCAAGAGGTGGATGGTCCCTTCCCCTTGCGTGTTGGTCCATAGGTGGTAGCCGTTATCAAGCGTAATAATCGTTGTCCCTTGTTTCAAAGTTTTCAACCCCCATTTTATTTTTTAAATTACAAGTTTTATTGTACCGCAAATCATGAAATGGTGAAAATAGTGCTAGGCAAAGTCAGCCACGACCCGCAGGTGAATGCTGGCCGGGTCGATGGTATAGGCAGCCTCTTCATTGCCCCGAACAGTCATTAAGTAGTCGGTGGCAAAGAGGATGAGCTCCAGCTGGTGGCCGTCTTCGAGGTGATGGTAGACCGGCTGCAAGGGTAAGGTGACGGTAACGGATTGGTTAGGCAGGTAGTCGTCGGCAATTTCAAGGCTGGTCCGGTTTTGTAGGTTAATGTGGCCGTAAGAAATGACGTGGTAGTCACTGGGCTCTTTTTCTAGTTTGAACTCACGTAAGTCGTCGTACTTCCACTGGTAGCCAAGTGGGATGGCGTTCTTGCCTAGCAAGACAGGGTTCTTGGTCAGCCGGTGGGTGCTCCCCCGGTCAACTAAGTAGGCAGACAACAGGCCGTGGTCAAGATTGGTAGCGACCTTAACACTCAGAGTGGGGGTTCCCCGTAGGACCAGGTCGCCGGCCATCACCTCAGTGGCAAAGTGGGCTGAGAACTTGCCAGGGTCATTGATGAGGGCGGCTTGCCACTTAGCTGGGTGGGTGCACCAATCTTGGTAGGTAGCCACTTCTTGATGATCGTTAAAACTAATCGGACTAGCTGAAGTGGCAGCGCCCTTCACAAGCTTGTTTTTGGCCACGTGGTAATCAAAGGTCAGGCGCCCATCCCAAGTTTGGGCCGCCTGCCAGTTCCCTTCGGTGCGATTGTCTTCAAATAAGACCCGCGGGAGAACCTGGTCGGCATTGTTATTAATCCCCCACAGCTTATTGGCTAACCAAAGGTTGACCATCTCGTTAAAGTCCAGTGAAGCAAAGGCGTTGATATAGATGTGTTGCCCCTGATGGAGGATCAGGTGGGCTGAGTGGTCCATTTCCAGGAGAGCATGGTCTAAGGCCTTGACGTGAACCGGCTTAACGTTGGTATCGTTTAGGCCGTGGACCATCATCACGGCTGCCTTGATCTTGCTGAAGTTAGGACGGTAATTACGCTGGGCCCAGAAGTTGTTGTAGTTACCACTGGCCCGGTCCTGGGCGGCCGTCATCTGCTTAAGGTAGGCTTGGTTGGTCCCCTCGATTTGGCGGTAGTCGGCCGCTGATTTGGTACGGCTGAAGGTTTCAGCAGCCAGGACATCGGCGTCTTCACCCTGGAAGCCTCCGGGAGCAACCACTAGGCCCCCCTCGCGGTAGTAGTCGTACCAAGAGGAGATAGCAGCCTCGGAGATAATGGCCGCCAGCCCCTTGACCCCGGTGGTGGCCACCGCCGTTGCCAGGGTTCCTAAGTAGCTGCGGCCGGTCATGGCAATCTTACCATTGGACCAGAATGCAACCACTGATTGACCACTGGTGCGGTCACTGAAGGCGACCCGGTCGCCGTGAAGCCATTCCACGACCGCCTTCATGGCGTCGGTTTGCTCTGGTGAGCCGCAGGTCTGCAGCCCGTCAGAGTCTTTGGTACCGATCCCGGCCGAGTAGACGACTGCGTAGCCCCGGGTGGCCAGGTAGTCGTTTAGGGTATATGACGGCGTAGAGGCAAAGCTCTCGCTGGCGGGCCCGGTTCCCTTAATTTTTTGCCGTTTGGTTGGAGTGGCAAAAACTGGTTCCGTCGGGCTCTGGTGGTTAGCATCCTTGTGGGCCAAGGCAACGTTAACGTCGTGGGTGATCTTTTCGCCCCATTCATCGTTAGTGCCCTGGTTGTAAGGACTAGCGGTGAAGAGGACCGGTACCCGTAATCCCTGGTTGGAGTCGGCGGGCCGGATAACCTCAGCCTTAACCAAATCGGCCACTCCGTCGGAATCGGTATCGAGGTCGGTTTGAACGTAGACAACCTCGTGGATGAAACGGTGGGGATTAAAGGAAGCGACTGGTTTACCGTTGAAAAAGAGCGGCTTTTGGCTGGCCGGCAGGTTGTAGGTCCAGGTAAGCATCCCCTGGCTGGTGAACTTATCGAGTAAGGAAATACCGTACTTAGTCCGGGTCAACAAGAGCAGGTAAAAGGAATCGATTACCGCTGCCTGGTCCCATTCTTGGTGGTAGTGGTGGGGCAGGTTAAGGCGCTGAATCCCAAGTAATGGGTATTCCAACGGGTAGTCGACGGCGACCTCATAGTCAAGGAGCTGGAGGGCTAGGAGGTAAAAGACGGCGTCGGTTGGTTGTGTGTTTTCTTTGAACCAGTCGGCGGCGTTGGTGGTTGGCGTGGCTAGCAAACTCTTTAGCCAGCTGGTCCGGCCTGCCTCAGAATTAGTTTCCTGGTGGGTTCGCAACAGGAGAGTCAACAGGAGCTGGCTGGCCGAGAGATTTTCGTCGCCGTCCACTAGTAGGTGGAGGGATTGAAGTTCATGACGGCGGGTGGCGTCGTCGGTTGGAATCAGTGAGAATTGGTTGACTTTCACAATGAACACCCTTTCAAAAGACAGTTTGCTTAATTATAGCGCATCAAGAAAGGGCGTGCCTAAGTCATCGATAACTCAGACACGCCCTGATAGTTATGTTATTCGTGGGCTAACTTACTGTGGCGGTAGCCGTAGCTGAAGTAGAGAACGATCCCGATTAGGAACCAGATCCCGGCCCCAATAAAGGTTTCCTTGGACAAGAGGCAGATCATAACTACACAGGCCACCCCAGAGAGGATTGGTAAAACGGGGTACCACGGGACTTGGAAGCCGCCACGGTTTCCAATGTCCTTACGCTTGCGAAGTGGCAAGATCCCGAAAGAAACAAAAGTGAAGGCTAAAAGGGTCCCGATGTTAACCAGGCTGGTTAACTGGTCTAAGGAGACCAAGCCCCCCATTAAGGCGATGATGATTGCCACCACCCAGAGGGCAGCTTGTGGCGTGGAGTTCTTGTGGTCAAGCCTACTTAAGAACTTCGGCAAGAGGCCATCACGCCCAATGGAGTAAACCAGTCGGGAGGAGGAGTAGGTCATTGTCACCATCATGGTGAACATTCCAATCAGGGCCCCGATTGATAGGAGATCAGCGATCCAGCCCTGGTTAACGGCCTTTAAGGCGAAGGCCACCGGGTTAGCAACATCTAACTTGGTGTACGAAACCATCCCAGTTAAGACCACGGAAACCCCCATGTAGAGGATCGTGGCAATCACCAAAGTTCCGATGATCCCTAACGGCATATTCTTCCTAGGGTTCTTGACTTCGGCAGCCGAAGAAGACACGGCGTCAAAACCAAGGAAGGCGAAGAAGACCGTCGTGGCCCCGTGCATAACCCCGCTCATCTTATATGGTAAGAAGGGGTGGTAGTTGGCGGGTTTGATGAAGAACAGGCCTACCCCGATGAAGGCCAGGATAATCAAGATCTTGATAATCACGGCAACGTTGTTGATCCGCATTGAAGAGCGCATCCCCCGTGACAAGATCAGGGTGACGATTAAGACGATTGCCACGGCCACAATGTTAATGTAGGTACCGTGGGCCGGGTCAAACGGTCCCGATAGCGCCTTGGGAACGTTGATACCAAAGGAGGCCAAAATGGAATTAAAGTAGGCCGCCCACCCGGTTGATACCGAGGCAACGGCCAACATGTATTCTAAAATTAAGGACCATCCCAAAATCCAGCCGATGAATTCCCCAAAGATCACGTTCCCGTAGGAGTAGGCACTCCCGGCGACTGGAAGGGCCGAGGAAAATTCGGCGTAACACATGGCTGCCAACGCACAGACAATTGCGGCCATTAAAAAGGACAGGGTGACCCCTGGCCCGGCATCATTGGCCGCCACCGTGCCGGGAAGGATAAAGATCCCGGTCCCGATAACCGCCCCAATTCCGAGGGTCATCAGGTCGAAGGCAGTCAGTGACTTTACGAACTTTTTGTCCGCCCCCAGATAAGTTTGGAGACTTTCTTTTCGCATTATCTTCAGACTCATAATCGCTAACCACCTTTGCTATAATTTATGATAAAGTCTACTTAGTCCATAATAGAGAACACAATATTAAAAGTCAATTAAATTTTAATGAGGTGAAAAACGATGGCAATTGAGGTAACTGCTGGTGCCGTGGTGTACCGCCATGGTCAGGATGGAATTGAATACTTATTATTGCAGAGTACGAACAAGGGGAACTTCTGGGGCTTCCCAAAGGGTCACGTCGAAGAGGGTGAGAACCTAGTTGAAACGGCGCGCCGTGAAATTAAGGAAGAAACCAGTTTACAAGTCGAAGTCGATACTAGTTTTTCAGTCTACACTGAATATGACCTTCCCAACGGTAATCACAAGCAAATGACACTTTACTTGGCCGACTTTGACCAGGCCGCTGATTTGAGCCTGCAGGCGGAGGAGATCCAAAATGCCGGTTGGTTTAACTACCAGGCCGCCCGTGAACGCCTGACCTACGATAATTTGAAGGAACTGCTTGACCAGGTCAACGCCTATCTGGAGGAAGAGGAATAATGCCATGTAAAAAGCCCGTCTTTGTGATCACGGGAGCGGCTGGCAGTGGTAAGACGACGGTGGCCAAATACCTAAGGGATACCTACCAAATGGCTAGGGTCATCACCCATACCACTAGGGACCCGCGGCCAGGTGAAGTTGACGGGACTGATTACTACTTTGAAACCCCGGCCACATTTAATAAGCGGCACCTGTTAGAGAAGGTTGAATACGACGGCCACCTTTACGGTTCCTCTTACGAAGGCTTGGCAGCCGGCTGGGCTAATCACCCTGCCGATGTGATCGTGTTGGATACCGCCGGTGCTTTAACTTATCACCAAGCCCTAGGGGATCAGGCGGTGGTGATCTTTTTGACCGTCAGTCACCCGCAGACCTTGGCTAACCGGATCAAGGCGCGGGGGGATCAACTGGCGGCCGTTAAGTCGCGGTTGACTTCCGATGAATACCGCCGTGATCAATTCCTACCTGACTACCTGGCGGGGATTGCCCATGTGGTTGTTAACGATGATTGGAAACAAACCACCGCTAGCCTGGACACCTTAGTCGCCCAAGTGGCCCCAGCAGTGGTACAATCGAGTCGATCAACAAAAGCGTAATCATTACTAATTGGGGGGATAAGCGTGGAGAACTTAGTTGTTCGAGCCGAAACAATCATTAAAAATAACCAGTTACGTTTAACCAAGCAGCGCCGTTCCTTAATTAATCTGTTGGTTCACCAACCGGATCACTATTTGGATATCACGATGGTCGACCGCCAGATGCGTGAGCTTTACCCGGGGATATCGCACAACACAATTTATCGCAACCTGGAGGAGTTTGAGGAGCTCGGTCTGGTTGAGATTACTCAGCGGAGTAACTGCAGGGCCGTTAAGTTCTCCTGCGCGGACGGTACTCACCAGCACCACCACCACTTTATCTGCCAGAAGTGCGGGCGGGTTCAGGAAATTCAGATGCCCAAGTGGCCCAGTGACTTTTATGAACAACAGTTGCCGGGGGCTCAAATTACCGGTCATTCCTTTGAACTGTATGGTTTGTGTGCTCAGTGCAGTCGCCAACAAACTTCAAAATAAATTCATTGATATATTATGGGCTGGATACCCGTCACTTTAGTGATGGGAGGAAAGCCCCCACTCAAGCACCTACGGTGCTTCTTTTTTGGCCTTTTCCCTTTCTTTTTG
>NZ_BCAH01000002.1 GCF_001293735.1 Limosilactobacillus gorillae
TAAGTTATCTCGATGACGGTTTTAATTGTATCATATCACCAGTTGTAAGTCAACAAGTTTTTAAAATTTGTTTTTTAACCGCTTGTCTATTCTTGCAATTGACAACTTTTATATGATACCAAATTGTTAACTTGTCGTCAAGCAACAATTTTAATTTTATCTTGTCATCACCAGCGCTTTGCCGTGACAACGGTATATAACTATACTCATTTTCCTTAATTTCGTCAAGCACCTAAATTAACTCCAATCCTTCCTCGCTTTCTAAAAATCAACCTCTTAGCCTTAATCACCGAACGGTACCCACCACGTACCGAATTTTCAACCGTTATCATTACCCGTTTATATGACCAAACATGAACTCATATTCAATAATTGTTCGGTAAATTTTTCTAGAACTTTTTATCTTTCACCCCCTTAAAGGGCGTAAAAATACCCCTAGCTGCCTCTAAACAGGTACCTAAGGGCGCTACTAATTTAAATAATTACTTAGCCAATTCAATTTCCAACTGAATTGGAGCATGATCACGGCGATCACCAGAGTCAATCATTGTTGATGAAACCACTTGGTCAGCAAGTCGATCACTGACCAACCAGTAATCGATCCTCCATCCCGAATTGTTTACTTTACTAGTCACCGCTCGCTGGGCCCACCATGAATAGGCCCCGGTTTCGTTCGGATGCAGGTAACGGAAAGAATCCGTAAAGCCCGCTTTTAAGAGGGCCGTGAACTTATTCCGCTCCTCGTCAGTGAAGCCAGCCGAGTGATGATTATTGGCCGGGTGAGCCAAGTCGATTTCTTCGTGGGCCACATTAAAGTCACCGCTAGCAATCACCGGCTTTTGTTGATCCAAGCCTGCCAAGTACTCACGGTAACGATCATCCCACTCCTGACGCTCAGCCAAACGCTTCAGGCCCGTCCCTGAGTTAGGGGTGTAAACTTCGGTTAGGTAAAAGTCCTCAAACTCAAGGGTGATAATTCGCCCCTCTTCGTCCATTGGTTCTGGGGCCCCAATCACGGGGTAGGTTACCGTTGGGACCAATTTTTCTTTATATAGGTACATCGTTCCCGCGTACCCCTTACGCGCCGGTTCAACTGAAGACCGCCACACCATCTTATATTCTTCAAATAGGTCCGCTAAGATCCCTTGGTGCTTTTTGGTTGGACCATTCTTTGACAGTTTCGTTTCTTGAATGGCGATTACGTCTGGATCAGCCGCCTTAATCTTTTCTAGCACCGTCCGGGTTTCTTCGGCCCGGGCAGACGTCCCCGTTAAAGCGGCGTTGATTGAATCAATATTCCATGAAATAAAGCGCATCATCTCGCGTCCCCTTTTTCTTTGATTGCTTCATTATACCGCGAATTTACTCCGCATGCCCCACCGCGCCTATTCTCCAGTGAATAAGGCTTTTTCTTTTGAATCGCTGGCGCCCTTATCATGGTGGTAGGATCCTTCCAATGCTAAATAAGTTCCCCAAATAATAAGACAAACACCCACCCGTCGGTATGACAGAGTGGGCGTTTTACATACCTGTTCATAAAAGCACGCGTTAATATTGCTTACTCACCAGCGTAGGATCGCGGTAAAGATTCTCTTAACTCAATTTTTTTAATATTCCTCAGTATGAAGACCACTCACTAGCACTAATAGCACCAAACAAATGCCCCCGCCACACAACATGGCTATCATTTCCTGATTAACTGTTAAGCGACTTCCGTGAATCCTTAAGCCAATCCCTAACTGCTTAATCAGTTCACTGCGTCCCTGTGACGGGACATTATCGTTAATGAGATCTTTCATCCAGATCTGACGATAAGCCGCTGCAGCATACGCAGAGGGGAATAACTTAATCAATTTTTGCATTATATCCGGCATTAACCCCAACGGTTGATAGGTTGCCACTAAAAAACCACTTAGTGTACTGACAATTGCCGACCACCGACCAAATACATCATGTTGATGAATAAATGATACGATTACTTCGTTTAATAGCGTGATTGCTACCGTATTGCATAAGGTAATTAGAATTAAGGTTGGCCACTGCTTCATTGATATATTATGGGCTGGATACCCGTCACTTTAGTGATGGGAGGAAAGCCCCCACTCAAGCACCTACGGTGCTTCTTTTTTGACCTTTTCCCTTTTTTCACATCTAAATATGATATAATAGATGTATGAAGAAAGTGAGGTGAACCTAATGCAGCAAGCTGTTACTATCAAGTGCAAATTAAAGTTACAGTCATCACTAGATGAAGCGGTTTTAGTTAAATCCTTAGAACAATATCGACAAGCATGTAACACAGTTTCCCAATATATGTTTGACCATAATTTTGAGATGGCACAAGCAAAGTTAAACAAGGCATTGTATCACCGGTTGCGAAATGATTATGGATTAAAAGCACAAATGGCTCAATCGGCGATCCGTAATGTCGTTGCTCGTTATCGAACGGTTAAAACACAGTTAACTCAAAAGCCTTATCGTTATAATACTGGAGAGCAAGATCAATACGGCAACGATATTTGGAAAAGTGAGCCTCGTACTCTAGATTGGTTATGGTATCCCATTAACTTTAAACGTCCTCAGTTAGACTTGCAGCGTAATCGTGATTGGTCGCTTAAAGATAATCATATTATGTCTATCAATACAATTAATGGACGTATAAAAGCACTATTTACCTGTCAAGGATTCGATCAATATTTAGATGGCACTTGGCAATTTGGTATGGCTAAGATTCTCCATATTGGCAATAAGTGGTACATGCACATTAGTGCAACGAAAGAGCTGCCAGATTACCAAAAGAAACAATCGCAGCATGTGGTTGGTATTGATCGAGGATTACGATTTTTAGCGACCGTCTATGATGAACAAGGAAAAACATTGTTTTTCCAAGGTCAAGAAGTGCTACGCAAACGACGCAAATTCAAGCAATTACGTCAAAAACTACAAAGCAAGGGGACTAAATCTGCTAAACGTCGCTTAAAGAAAATCGGTCAACGAGAGAACCGCTGGATGACTGATATTAATCATCAGTTATCAAAGACACTCGTTAATCGTTATGGAACTAATACTCTCTTTGTTTTGGAAAATCTAGTTAATGTACGATTCGCAACTGAAAAAGTAGCAAAAGCAAAACGTTATGAACAGGTATCCTGGGCTTTCTATCAATTAGCACAGTTCTTGACCTACAAGGCTCATTTAACTGGAAGTGAAGTAGTTCAAGTTTCGGCTAAATACACGAGTCAACGCTGCCCAAAATGTGGTCGTATTTACAAAAATAACCGTAATCATCAGCAACATTTGTACATGTGTGATCGCTGTGGCTATCAATCCAATGATGATCGCATCGGCGCTATGAACATCCAACTTCTAGGCACGCAATATATTAGCGGCAATGAACGCCCATCTTTTAGTAAATTAACAGCTAATGAGTAAATCTCGTTAGTTAAACGGGTGCCGTCAACCACCCGATGATGTAGCCACACCATGAAGAAGCACGTTAGTGCGTTACTACTTCTAAGCCTGTCTCTTATACACATCTCCGAGCCCACGAGACCTCTCTACATCTCGTATGCCGTCTTCTGCTTGAAAAAAAAAAAAA
>NZ_BCAH01000003.1 GCF_001293735.1 Limosilactobacillus gorillae
AAGGGTGTTATTAGTTAAAAACCATAAGTAGAATTTCTTTAAATTAAAAGTTGATTAGTCTATAATATTATTCTTACAATATTGAAGGTTATCAAAGGGGACTTGAGATTACTAATTAGTTACAGATACTGATTAAGCTACTATGGCATCGGGCATTTATAAAGACTTACCTTTTAAAGCTCGTAATTATGCCACTTTGATAGCTTACTGATTTTGCGCTATACCTTCGTATAACGATAGTATGGCTTGGTTTTATTACTATTAGGATATGTTTCATTTTTTATAAATATCATTTTGCTTGCTCTTCACTTTTCCTAAAAATAGAAAGAATGTATAAAAATATAAGAAGTCATAGCTTGTGAAATTAGGGTGATTAATGTGGTGATAAATACTACAAAAGTTATTGCAAAAAAAGCAGAATCAAATGTAGGAAAGTTAAAGTTAGAGCTTGAAAAGCAAGGGGAGCTAGAAAAATATGATTTATTGATTTTACTTACAAAATATATGATTGATTTATATAGTTTTGAAGTAAATTATCAGAGCAATCAATCTGTTTCTCAAATAATTAGCCGTACAGTCATGGAAACCTATCTATATATCCGTTTTTTGACAAAAAGTAAAAAAGAAGAATATAAAATTAAGAAACAGGCGTATAGTCTAATAGCGCAAAAAAATGATCTTAATAAAACTATCAATTCTTTGTATAAGGATAAATTAATTGACGTAAATAACCATAAGGATCTATTACGAAGAGATAAGGCAAGAGAAATAGCTGATAGTTTTAATATAAATGAAACAAGGTTGGATGAAGAAAAGAAAAGAATCGATACTGAAATTAAAGAATTTTTAGAGAAAAATTCTGATATCAAACCTAAGGAGTTTAAAAAATTTTATAGTATTAGTAGAGATAGAAAAGGGAAGTATTTGCAAACCTTACAAGATTTGGCTTTATATGTCAGTGAGGGTGAACTGTATAATCTCCTTATGTCTCCGACTTCTGAAAGAGTACACGCAACTAATATTTACAATGAATATAATTTACCAACCTTAACCTCCAAAAGTAATCAAGATGATGATATACCAGTATTTCTTGGTGCGATTTTTGTTAGAAATGCTCTTAAAGAGATAACTAATTTTTGTAATAAGAAATCCTTATTTGATGAAAATTTAGGAAAGTGTGTAGATAATCTTAAGTATGGAATACAGAATGAGATTGGTAATTGGATCAGGTAACCAACTAAGTCCATTTACTGGCTTATTATCTTTATAGAATAATTTTATCCCTAACTTTTGATACCATTAATTTAGTACACTGAAGATTATTAACCCAATTTATATGTACGAAAGTAATGGAAACTATGAGTATCGTTTTTGACTTACCACTTTTTGAAGACCTTATTATAAGTAGATATAGAACTAACGATAACTTTAAATGTACGGATGCCGAAAAGGGCGTCTTTTTGTATAGGAAAAAGTTAGTTTAGATTCAGGTATATGGCTGCCATCAAAGTAGCCCATAGAGTTCCGGTCGGTCTTATTTACCATCCAGCAGTGACCTAGGGTATTTAGATTAAAATATCACCTTAGATCTAAGATTATTCTTGTTTAGTATGATATTACAATATCATTCGCTAGTATCATATAACCTTGATAAGGCAACCTCTTTAGCAAGTACACTTAGTGTCCGGTATCGATCTTTGGGTATGACTATGTCCGCAATTTTTTACTTCCGGTTTAGGATATCGGCAATACTAGGTGGGTTTTACAAGTTAAAAGTAACGACTTTTAAAAACTAACGCCCCTTCTAACCCGAAATTAGGAGGGGCGTTGCTCGTTTATTCATTAAAAATCAGGAAGCTTTTCGTAGGCCAAGCGTTGGATGACATCGGCTTGGGCCGGGTACTTGACCAGCATGTCGGCCTGGGTGAGGAGCTCAAGGTCGTGATAATCAAAGCCTGGGGCCACGACGCACGAAACCAGGCTAAAGGAGTCAGGGCGTGAAACCTCGGCGCCAAAAATAGTGCCGGCTGGGACCCGGAACTGGAGTAGTTCGTTGGCGGCGACGTTGTTGCCTAAGCGGACAACCTCGTAAAAGCCGTTGGGATAGAAGCAGTGGATCAAAAGCGGCGCCCCGTCTTGGAAGTACCAGATCTCATCGTGCAAGAGGCTGTGCAGGTGGGAAGGCGAGCTCCCGTCGAGCAGGAAGTAAATCGAGGTGTATTCGTAGCGGCTGGCCAGGGAAGTCTGGTCGTAAGTGGTTTTAGCGCTGTGATAAACCTGGCGGTACCACCCGCCCTCGGGATGGGGCGTTAGCTGAAGCTGGGCAACGTATTCGTCTTTGGTTGGCATTCAAATCCCTCCTTTTTGGCAAGGCAACGGTTAATTTTGAAGTCATTGTAGCATGATTCCACGGTGGTGGGGGTGAAAATCCGGCCCGCCCCTTCGTAACGTTCTTGAAATCGTAAAACATTTCCTAAACTCCGGGGAAAGGTTGGGCCAAACCCTAATAAGATCGGTATAATAAACTTAACATTCTCAAATGAAACGGGGGAGGACATTATGGATCAAGTGAAAATATTAATCGTTGACGACGACAAAGAAATCGTTCAACTGCTCGAAATTTACGCCCGCAACGAAGGCTACGAACCGGTGACGGCTTACAACGGTAAGGACGCCCTCACCAAATTAAACACGATGCCCGACATCAGCCTGGTAATCCTAGATTTAATGATGCCGGAAATGAATGGGATGGAGGTTATCCGCCAGGTGCGCAAGGATTCTTCAATTCCGATTCTGGTCCTGTCCGCCAAGACGGCCGACATGGACAAGATTCAGGGCCTGGTTACCGGGGCTGACGACTACGTTACCAAGCCCTTTAACCCGCTGGAAGTAATGGCCCGGGTGAAGTCTCTGTTACGGCGCAGCGAAAACCAGGTTACCAACGACAAGCCTGACGTCTTGAACGTGGGCCCGCTGGTGATCAACAAGGATTCCCACGAGGTTAAAACCTTAAAGGGCGACTCGATTCAGCTAACGGCGCTTGAATTCGGGATCCTCTACCTCTTAGCCAGCCACCCGAACCGGGTCTTCAGCGCTGATGACATTTTCGAGCGGGTTTGGCAACAGGAATCGGTTGTCTCCGCTAAGACGGTCATGGTGCACGTTTCCCACCTGCGCGATAAGATCGAAGCCGCCACGGGGGGCGAAAAGGTAATCGAAACCGTCTGGGGCGTCGGCTACAAGGTTGAAAACCACTAAGGCAATTCACGCTTAGGTCCTAGTGCTCATTTTTAGCGCTAGGGCCTTACTAATGTCTAAAGGGGTAGCGCCCTGATGTATTTTTGAACGGGAGGGAAAGGATGTTAAAACTAACGGGGCGGGAGAAGAGTTCCCTGTTTTTTGAAGGATTGTTGACAATCATTTTGCTGGGGCTGATTAACATTGCCCTGGTCACGATCATCCAGACGGTGATTCAAAGGAACCCTGGCGTTCAAAGCGGGATTTTCATCATTAAGCAATCACTAATCATCGGGCCCTTCCACGCCCAAATTTGGTCCTACCAGCGGATTGTAATCGTCCTATTGCTGCTGATCGACATTGGGGTCCTGTGGTGGCGCCTCTTGCGGCGTTACCACCTCTACCAGCTCGACCACATCATCGGCGAGCTTCACTACATTGCCCAGGGCCACCTGGAGCACCGGATTCCCTTCCGGGTCAACGGCAATCAGCAGCACGTGATCACCTCGGTGAACGCCTTGGTCGACACGATCACCCAGGCGATGGAGGAAGAACGGGCGACGGAGAAGTCCAAGGATGAGCTGATCACCAACGTTTCTCACGATCTCAGGACTCCGCTAACCTCAATCATCGGCTACCTGGGTCTGATCGAAGACCACCAGTATAATTCCGAGGAGGATCTGGTCAAGTACTCCCACATCGCCTATGATAAGGCTAAGCAGATGAAGAACCTGGTGGAAGACCTTTTTGAATACACCAAGGTTCAACAGCACGGCGCTCCGGTTAATCTAATGACGATTGACTTAGGCCAGCTGCTCGAACAGGTTGCGGCCTCCTTCGAACTTGAGGCAAGCAAGAAGAAGATCGCCATTAACGTTACCTGCGACCCAAGTCCGTTATCGATTTCGGCCGATCCCGAAAAACTGGGCCGCCTCTTTTCGAACTTAATGTCCAACGCCCTTAAGTACGGGCACGGGGCCAGCTACATTCATATGACGGCCAAGCAGCTGGGTGATAAGGTGGTCATCACCGTGGCCGATGACGGCGAAAAGATTCCCGCCCCCGCCCTCAAGCACCTCTTTGAGCGCTTTTACCGGGTTGAATCATCCCGGAATAAGGCAACTGGGGGGACCGGGCTGGGGCTGGCGATCGTTCAATCGATCGTCAAGCTCCACCACGGGACGGTGACCGCCCGCTCGGACGATCAGGAGACCGCCTTTGTTGTCACACTACCAATTAAGCAAGTACAAAAGGAAGTTTAAACATGCATAAAAACGTTCACCGCTGGTTGTACCGGGCGACCGTTCTTCTGGCCAGCCTGGTTATGGGGGTCGGAAGCCTAACGGCGGTGCCAGCCACGGTTCACGCTGATACCGAAGCGACTGCTTCAACAGCGGCCAATAACACTAACAACCCCACCGTCAACGCCAAGGCCGCCCTGGCTATTGACGCCACCACCGGTCAGGTGCTCTACGCCAAAAACGCCAATACCAAGCTAGCGATCGCCTCAATCTCCAAGATTATCACCCTCGGGGTAGTCGAACAGGAAATCAAGGAGGGCAAGTTATCGTGGAACACCAAGGTCAAGGCCACCAAGGCCGAGGCCAAGCTGTCGGAAAACAGCGAGTACTCCAATATTACCCTGACAGCAGGCAAGAGCTACACGGTCAGGGAGCTGGCCGAAGCGGCAATGCTCAAGTCGGCCGATGCCGCCACGATCACCCTGTCGCGGGCCAGCGGGGACTCAACGGCTGCCTTCGTTAAAAAGATGCAGGCCTTCGCTAAAAAAGCCGGGGTCAAGGACGCCAAGCTTTACAACCAGGTTGGGTTAACCAATGGCCAGATGGAAGGGTACGGTTTAAAGGGCGTCGCCAAAAACGCCGAGAATGAAATGACGGCGACCGACGTAGCCAAAATCGCCCAGTACCTGATCAAGACCTACCCGGACGTGCTCCAGATCACTAAGCTGACCTCGGCCACCATTGACGGGACAACCGTCACTACCATCAACAAGATGCTGGATGGCCAGTCCAACGCCCCGAGCCAGGTTAAGATTGACGGCTTAAAGACCGGGACGTCCGATAAGGCCGGGGCCTGCTTTGTCTCAACCGGGACTTACCAGGGTCACCGGCTGATCACCGTTGTCTTGCACGCTACCGGTGGGGGCGATGAACGGTTCACCCAAACCGCCAACCTCTACCGCCGGGTCGCTAACGAATACACGGCCGATACCGTACGGCCGACGATTACGGCCACGGTGCCCAACGGTAAGGCAACGACCGTTAACCTAGTCGCCAAGCAAAAAGTTACCCTCTGGAAAAGGGCCGGCCTCTTGCTTTCGCCAAGCCTAACGATCAACGATAAGTACGCCAATAAGAACGGCAAGCTGAGCGCCCCGGTGAAAAAGGGCCAGGTGGTCGGGAAGCTGACCTACGCCGGCTTGACTGGGCTTGATGGCAACCGGCTGACCGTTGACGTGGCTCCAACCGCTAACGTTGAAAGAGCCAACGTCTTTGCCCGGATGACTCGCTGGGTAAGGAGTCACATTTAATGATTGTAAGCCACCGTTCCCAAAGCGATTTTAGGGGCGGTGGTTTAGTTATTTCTTAAGAAATTGGCGGTGAAGGCAATTGATAGCTGCTCACGCCGATTGAGATATGTTAAACTAGAATTTAGCCGGGTCAAAAAGACCCGTCCTTTAGAAACCGAAAAAACGACTCATTTATTTGTGGAGGAATTTGCTTTGGCAAAAGCACATCAAATCAATCCGGAACGTGCCCGGTGGTTGGAAGTCTTGGGGGTTTCAATGCCCCTTTGTTTATCCTACCTACCGATTGGGGTTGCATGTGGGATCCTTTTGAACGCTGCGGGGATGAACTTTGTCTTAACCTTCTTGGTTTCGATCATGGTCTTTTCCGGGGGGGCTCAGTTTACCCTGGCCTCCTTGTTGGTCAGCAATGCGCCGATCACTTCGATCTTTATGACCCTCTTTTTCTTGGAATTGCGCTACGCCCTTTTGGGCTCCAGCCTGTCACGCTACATGCGCAATGAATCTCAGAAATCGATCCTGATCTTTTCGGCCTCAATGAACGATGAAAACTATGCCATTAACTACCTGAAGTTCGTGACCGATAAGAATTGGACGGCGAAGGATGCCTTACTGGTGGAATACTACTCCCTGGCGTCCTGGGCCACTGGGAACCTGCTTGGGGGGCTGATTGGTTCGGCCGTGCAAATCGACCTAGTAATCGTTGACTTCGCTCTGACGGCCCTCTTTATCTACATGATTGTAATGCAGGTCCGCCAACGCCTGACCCTGCTGATCGGCCTCTTGTCTGCGGGGCTTTCGATTTACTTCTTGACCCTGGTTAAGTCAACACTGGGAATCATCTTGGCGACCGTCTTGGCCTCCTTTGTTGGGTTCCTAATTGAAAACCGGGTGCGCCGCTATGCTAAGGATCCGGATCACACCTGGATCTTAGGGAAGCTCTTCCGGCCATCATCAACCCGGAACACGGTTGAAGACCGCCAGCACATTAAGAAGCAAGAAGCGGCCCAGGCCAAGGAACAAGAGGGATCGGAAACGGTTGACGCAAAGGATAATGGTGAATAATCATGGCATGGATAAATACATTTAACTTAGCAGAAGCCAGTGCATTGATTCCGAGCCACCACAATTTAACCTACCACTTGATCGTGATTGTTATCTCGGCGATCGCCGCCTTCGTGCCGCGCTACTTCCCAATGCGGTTTTTCACCAACCGTAAGATCCCGGAGTGGTTCAACGAATGGATGAAGTACGTACCGATCAGCCTCTTTACCGCCCTGGTGATTAAGGGGATCTTCATCAGCTCAGACTACGGCCTGGTTCAGGACCACGTCAAGCTCCTGGGCAACATCATGATCTATGGTCATGCCGGTCAGATCGTGGCCGCCATTTTCGTGGCAATCACGGCCTACTTTACCCGTTCAATGGCCGCCTCCGTTCTGGTTGGCCTTGTCGGGGTCTGGCTCTTCGGCTTGTTCTTATAAAAATACTTAAAGTCGGGAATGACACTGAATGAATTTATTCAGTGCCATTCCTTTTTTGGTTAAACGAAAATGTGCCCACAATAAAACCCCTCAGCAAGAGCTCGTTGCTGAGGGGTTTATGCGCCATGGACTTGGCGGATGGTGTGAAAATATTTATTCTTGGCTAATTAGTTAGCGAAGTGATTAATTGCTTTTTGACCCGGTCCAGCTTAGTCTTTAACCAGTTACCGAAGTGCCAAGCAGGAATTAGTTGCTACTTTAGCATGTAATCGCGGGTCATCGGCAGGTTCTTGCCGGAGGCCCCCTTGGTGATTAGGTATTGGATCACGTCAATGTTACCAGATTCAAAGGACGCCGCGCAGGCCTGCAGGTACAGGTCCCACATCCGCGTGAAGCGTTCGCCCATCATTTCGGTAACCTTGTCAGTTTGGGCCTGGAAGTTTTGGTCCCACAGTTCCAGGGTCCGTTGGTAGTGGCGCCGCAGCATTTCCACGTCGTCAATTTGCAGCCCGGCGTCTTCGATGTGGCCGATGATTTCGGTCAAGCCCGGAATGTAACCACCCGGGAAGATGTACTTGTTGATCCAGGCGTTGACGGCGCCCCCCTGTTGACGTGTAATCCCGTGGATCAAAGCAACCCCGTCGTCAACCAGGTAGTTGGCGACGTCTTGGAAGTACAAGCCGAGGTTTTCAGCGCCGACGTGTTCAAACATCCCAACGGAGGTGATGTAATCCCACTTCCGGTCCCCCAGCTCCCGGTAGTCGGTCAGGTGGACTTCAGCAACGTCGCCGAGGCCTTCTTGGTCAATCTTTCGTTGAACAAGGCGGAATTGCTCTTCGGACAGGGTAACCCCAGTGACCTTGAGCCCGTAATCGCGGGCCGCCGTCAGCATCAAAGTTCCCCAGCCGCAACCAATGTCCAAGAGGGTCTTTCCCGGTTCGGGGTTGAGCTTTTGCAAGATGTGGTGCACCTTGGCAATCTGGGCTCGTTCCAGGTCATCGCGATTGTCGTCTTCAAAGTAGGCACATGAGTAGGTCAGGGTCTTATCCAGCCACAGTTCGTAAAAGTCGTTTCCGACGTCGTAGTGGCTCTGAACATCACTCTTGGAGCTCTTCTCGCTGTGGTTTTGCTTAGGCATGAAGTGACGGAGCTTGGAGTCGCGCATGAAACTTTCGGCGCTGCGGTAGGCGGCGTTAATCAGGATTTCGAGTGCGTTAGCCGGACCTGATATTTCAATCTTTTTATCCATGTAGGCTTCACCAAGGGCCAGCGAGGCGTTCCGGGTGATATCGGTGACCGGAATCTTCTCGTTGAAGGTAATCGTGATTTCCGGCTCCCCGTCACCGTAAATGGCCGTGGAGTGATCCCAAAAAACAACTTTAACCGGGACGTCCTTAAAGGAGCGGCTCAGTAGCGCTTTGTAGAACGTTTTTTCTAACATCTTTTCCAAATCCCTCTTTCAGCAGTATTATTTGTTAATTATACACCCCGGGTGTCAAGAGGTTAATAAAGACGCTTCGCCCTGTCTGCGTCGGTTATCAGCGGCGAAATTAGGGGCGCACCATATTTTCAGAACGGAGGAGCTCATGCAACTGAACGGAACCGAAGACCTGCGGGTCAAAAAGACCATCACCGCGATTCATGCCGCCTTTGAGAAGCTGATTTTAGCTAAGGACTACGAGAAAATTACCGTGGCCGAACTAGCCCGGTCCGCCCAGATCAATAAGAAGACCTTCTACCGTTACTATCCCACCAAAGATGACCTCTTAGCGGAGATCCAAACGCAATTGTCGAAGCAGTACCTAAAGGAGATTGCGGGCCTAACCTACCCGGCAGACCTGGCCAAGAGCGTTCGGGCCTTCTTTGCCTTTTCAGCTCGGCAGGGACCGGCCTACGAAAAGATCACCATCGACACCCATTACTGTCAGGCAACCCTATTGCGGGAAACGGATGGTCAGCGGGTGCTAGCAAAGAGTTACGTGCGCTACGTTGACTCACTGGTTAAGCAGGATGGAAGCTGGCTAATTGCCCAGCGGGACCAAACGATCGTCTTCACCGAAGAAGCCGCCCAATAACCTCCCAAAATACCTTTACTTATCAGCCACCCTAAAAACGGGGTGGCTGATTTTGGTTCTGGCGCCGGGTTTGCTAAGATAGTGATAATTACTTTGGAAAGGGAATTATTTGCCATGATAGATTTTTGGAGTAAATTTACCGAAAAACAGACACTTCGCCGCATGGTGGTGCTGTTAGTGATTGTCTTCGTCTTGTACGAGGCGCGCTCGTTGATGAACACGATCCTGTTGACCTTTATCTTCACCTACCTGATCGTCCATTGGGTCCGCTTAGTCCAGCGCCGGCTGCCAAAGATGCCGGTAACGCTGATTGTCTTATTGAGCTACCTGGTCTTGATTGCCGGGCTCTTTTTTGTGATCACCGATTACGTGCCCATGCTGGTTAACCAGCTGGTTAAGATGACCAACTCCCTGATCACCTTCTACCAGTCGGCCGACATGCACTGGCTGATGAAGTACGTCAACCAGTTCGTTTCCAGTTCAATGATTGCCAGTCAGGCTCGGCACGGGGTAACGCTGGCCGTCACGACTCTAACTTCCTTTGGGACCCTGTTGGTGGCCGTGTTGATGTCGTTGATCCTGAGCTTCTTTTACACGATTGAGCTGCGTCAGATGAATGAATTTTCCCGGACCTTTTTGACCAGCCAGCACTTGAGCTGGTTCTTTAAAGACCTCGACTTTTTCGGCAAGAAGTTCGTTAACACCTTCGGGGTCGTTTTGGAGGCCCAGTTTTTCATTGCCCTAACCAACACCGTCCTAACGATGATCGCCCTGTTCTTCATGAAGATGCCCCAGATCTTTGCCCTCGGGCTGATGGTCTTTATCCTGTCCCTGGTACCAGTGGCCGGGGTGATCATCTCTTTGGTGCCGCTGTCAATGGTCGGCTACTCAGTCGGCGGGATCCGCGATGTTATCTACTTAATAATCGTAATCCTAGTCATCCACATGCTGGAATCCTACGTCTTAAACCCTAAGTTCATGTCTAGCCGGACCGAACTGCCCATCTTTTACACCTTCGTGGTCCTCTTAGTTGCCGAGCACCTCTTCGGGGTCTGGGGGCTGATCGTCGGGGTTCCGATCTTCACCTTCTTGTTAGACATCGTGGGGGTCAAGCAGATCCACGTCCACCAGTTGCCCAAAATTAAGGAAAAATAGGTCTTGCACCTCACGATTAGTTCGGGTAATGTTAACCATATAAGATCACTGTTTATTAATTGTTCGGGTTTTATAGGAGGAACGCCCCGTGTTAACTGATATTGAAATTGCAGATCAAGCCCAACTGACCCCGATTAAAGACATCGCCAGCCAGCTGGGGCTGGGTGAAGACGACATTGAACAATACGGCAAGTATAAGGCCAAGATTAACTTGCCAGTCAAGGCAACGCCGGACAAGCGCCACAAACTAGTTTTGGTGACCTCGATCAACCCGACCCCGGCTGGGGAAGGGAAGTCGACCGTCCTGGTGGGGCTGGGCGACGCCTTGTCCCTGCTTAACTACCAGACCGTCATCGCCATGCGTGAACCATCAATGGGACCAGTCTTTGGCATGAAGGGGGGCGCCACTGGGGGCGGGTATTCCCAGGTGGTGCCGATGGAAGACATCAACCTCCACTTCACTGGTGACTTCCACGCGCTGACCAGCGCCAACAATACCCTGGCCGCTTTGATCGACAACTACCTGATGCGGGGCAACGCCTTGGGCCTCGACCCGCGCCGGGTAATCTGGAAGCGGGTTGAGGATGTCAACGACCGGGCGCTGCGGAACGTGGTCACCGGCCTGGGCGGGATTATGCAGGGGGTGCCGCGCCAGACCGGCTTTGATATCACCCCGGCCTCGGAACTGATGGCAATCCTCTGCCTGGCCACCGATTTGAGCGACTTGAAGGCCCGGGTCAGCCGGATCGTGGTTGGCTACACTTATGATAAGGAGCCGGTCACGGTCGGCCAGCTTGGCTTTGAAGAGGCGGTGGCGATCCTCCTAAAGGACGCCATCAAGCCCAACCTGGTTCAAACGATCGGCCACACCCCGGCGATCGTTCACGGGGGTCCGTTTGCCAACATCGCCCACGGTTGCAACTCGGTTCTGGCTACCAAAACGGCCCTTCAGTTGGCCGATTACACGGTTACCGAGGCCGGCTTTGGGGCCGACCTAGGGGCCGAGAAGTTCTTAGACATTAAGCGCCCCGTCCTGGACAAGACGCCGGACGCCGTGGTGATCGTGGCGACCGTGCGGGCCCTGGAATACAATGGGGGCGCCACCCTTCAAGCATTGAAGGATGAAAACCTGGCCGAGCTAAAGGAGGGGCTGAAAAACCTCAACCGCCACATTGACAACATGCAGCGCTACGGCCTGCCGCTGGTGGTGGCCATCAACCATTTCGCCACCGACACCGCCGCCGAGATCAAGCTGATTGAAGATAACTGCAAGGCACGCAAGGTTAAGGTAATCCTCGCCGACGCCTGGGCCAAGGGCGGCCAGGGGACGCTCGACCTGGCCAAGGAAGTTGTGGCCCTGACTGAACAAGAGGCGGCGTTCACCCCGCTGTACGACGTCAAGTTAACCCCTAAGGAAAAGGTTGAAGCGATCGCAACCAAGGTTTACGGGGCCGGTCAGGTGGCCTTTTCCAAGAAGGCCCAAAACCAGCTCAAGCAGTTCGAAAAGCTGGGCTGGAACGACCTGCCGATCTGCATCGCCAAGACCCAGTATTCCTTTACTGATGACCAGACCAAGCTCGGGGCCCCAACGGACTTCACCTTCCACATCCGCGAGTTCGTGCCAAAGCTGGGCGCCGGCTTTATCGTCGCCCTAGCGGGAAACATGCTGACGATGCCCGGCCTGCCAAAGGAGCCGGCCGCCGTCAAAATGAGCATTGATGCTAATGGTAAGATCACGGGCCTATTCTAATTAACAGTCGCAACGCCCTAACCGCTTCGGTGGTTACGGGCGTTTTTTAAGGGCGTTGCCGGGTTAAAAACGAACAATTAACAAAAACTAATCTTATTCGGTTCGTGAATTACCTTGTTTTCGCCGGGCTGGTTTGGTATTCTAAAGACAGTTTAAGAAGGGGGAACAAGCATGAGTAAGATTTCCGTTGTCATGGGGAGCACCTCGGACTGGCCAACCGTTAAGGAGGGCTGTCTGATCCTCGATGCGTTCGGCGTGGACTACGACAAACAGGTCATTTCCGCCCACCGGATGCCCCAAGAAATGTTCGACTTTGCCCGTGGTGCCGTTGAAAAGGGCACCAAGGTAATCATTGCCTGTGCCGGGGGTGCCGCCCACTTGCCGGGGATGGTGGCGGCCAACACCCCGCTGCCGGTAATCGGGGTTCCGGGCCAGACCAAGGCCCTGGGCGGGATGGACTCGCTTTTGTCGATCGTCCAGATGCCAGCCGGTATTCCGGTCGCCACCACGGCGATCGGGGTGGCCGGGGCCAAGAACGCCGCCTTGCTAGCCCTGGAAATTTTGGGGACTAGCGATCCAGCCATTCAAGACCAGCTCCTGGCCTACCGTCAGCAGATGCACGACCAATCGAAGGAAAGCGGTGCCGACCTTGACTAGGGACCACTTCATCCCTCAGGGGGGCACCATTGGGATCATCGGCGGGGGCCAGCTGGGCCAGATGATGGCATTAGACGCAAAGTACGCCGGGATGAAGACGATTATCCTGGACCCGACACCGGACTGTCCGGCCGGCCAGTGTGCCGATGACCAGCTCGTGGCGCCCTATGATGATCGCCGGGCGATTGAGGAGCTGGCGGCCCGGGCCGACGTCTTAACCTACGAGTTTGAAAACGTCGACCTGGCCGCCTTGGAAGCCGTCGCCGACCAGGTCGAGCTTCCCCAGGGAACGGAGCTGCTCCGGATCACCAAGGACCGCCTGCGGGAAAAGAGCTTCTTAAGGGATGCCGGGCTAAGCACCGCACCCTTTCGTGCCGTCAAAAACGCGGCCGAGCTAACGGCGGCCCTGGAAGAGATCGGCTACCCCAGCGTCTTGAAGACCTGTGAAGGGGGCTACGACGGTCACGGCCAGGTGGTTTTAAAGTCAGCGGCCGACCTGGCGGGGTGTGATGCCATCCTGGCCACCAAGAACTGTATCCTGGAGGGCTGGGTCGACTTTGATCTTGAGTGCTCGGTGATGGTAGCCCGCAACGCCAATGGCGAGGTCGTCACCTTCCCGGTTAGCGAAAACATCCACCAAAATGAGATCCTGCACCTGTCGATCGTCCCGGCTCGAATTAGCGAGGAGCTGCAAGACCGGGCGCAGGAAATGGCGAAGCGGATCGCCCGTAAGCTAGACCTCAAGGGGATCTTGGGGGTGGAGATGTTCGTTAAAGAAGACGGCGCCATCTACGTTAACGAGCTGGCCCCGCGCCCGCATAACTCGGGCCACTTTTCAATTGAGGCTTGTGATTTCTCCCAGTTCGCCCTGCACAACCGGGCAATCTGCAACTGGCCGCTGCCAGCCCCGACCTTGCTCAAGCCAGCCGTGATGGTCAACGTCTTGGGCCAACACCAGAAGGGCGCTGCCGCGTTAATTAAGCAAAAACCAACCTGGCACTTCCACGACTACGGTAAGGCGGAAAGCCGAATTAACCGCAAAATGGGCCACGTTACCATTCTGACCGACGACCTGGACGCCACCATTGAAGAAATCGCCGCAACCCACCTGTGGGACAACTAAAAAAGAGAGGATTTGAACTGATGATTGATCGTTACACCCGCCCGGAAATGAAGGAAATCTGGAGCGACAAGACCCGTTACCAATGCTGGCTGGACGTTGAAATCGCCGCCGATGAGGCCTGGAGCAAGCTGGGCCACATCCCGGCCGAGGACGTTGCCAAAATCCGCCAAAACGCCACCTTTACCGTTGAGGGGATCAACGAGCTTGAAGCCGTTACCCACCATGACGTGATTGCCTTCACCCGTGACGTCTCAAAGTCGCTGGGGCCGGAACGCAAGTGGGTTCACTACGGTTTGACCTCCACCGACGTGGTTGACACCGCCCAGGGGCTCCAGTTAAAGAAGGCCAACGCCATCTTACGCAAGGACATCGAGGACTTCATGACGATTTTGGCTGATCGAGCCCGTGAGTTCAAGTACACCGTCTGCATGGGGCGGACCCACGGCATTCACGCCGAGCCGACCACCTTTGGCCTCAAGCTGGCCCGCTGGTACTCGGCGATGAAACGGAACCAAGAACGATTCGAACACGCTGCCCGGGGCGTGGAAGCCGGTAAGATTTCCGGGGCGGTCGGCACCTTTGCCGAAGTTGACCCGCGCGTGGAGGCCGACGTCTGCCAGAAGCTCGGCCTGCGGGCTCAGGAGATCTCAACCCAGGTCCTGCCTCGCGACCTGCACGCCGAATACATTGCCGCCATTGCCATGATCGGCACGTCG
Source organism: Limosilactobacillus gorillae (assembly GCF_001293735.1). Taxonomy (GTDB): domain Bacteria; phylum Bacillota; class Bacilli; order Lactobacillales; family Lactobacillaceae; genus Limosilactobacillus; species Limosilactobacillus gorillae. The sequence continues at coordinate 14,746 of NZ_BCAH01000003.1, forward strand.
CTGGAAAACATGGCCACCGAAATTCGTTCCCTGCAGCGGACCGAAATTCACGAGGTGGAAGAACACTTTGCCAAGGGGCAAAAGGGCTCCTCGGCAATGCCGCACAAGCGCAACCCGATTGGTTCGGAAAACATCTGCGGCTGTGCTCGGGTCCTGCGGGGCAACGTGGTTACCGCCTATGAAGACATGACCCTCTGGCACGAGCGCGACATCTCCCACTCCAGCGCCGAGCGGATGATCCTGCCGGACTCAACGGCGCTTTTGGACTACATGCTTAACCGCTTTGGCCGGATTATTAAGAACCTGGACGTCTTCCCGGACCGGATGAAGCATAACATGGATGAAACGCTGGGGTTGATCTACTCCGGGCGGGTCCTACTCAAGCTGGTCAACTCCGGAATGACCCGCGAAGACGCCTACGATCTGATCCAAAAGTACACCGCTAAGTGCTGGGCCGACCACGTTCCGTACCGGCCGCTGCTGGAAGCCGACGTGACCGTGCAAAAGCAACTGACCAAGGAGGACTTAGACGACGCCTTTGATTACCACTGGCACCTGCGCCACGTTGATGATATTTTCCACCGCGTTGGCCTAGATTAGGGCTAGTGGGACTTTAACGATACTGATTCGAATTTAAGAGGGGCTGTGACTGGTTTGTCACAGCCTTTTTTGTTTGGCCAATGTCAAATAAAGACGGTGCGTGATGACTTGCTTGGTGTTGATGAAGAATTAACGAACGGCGAACGTTTTTTTAAATCGTTTTACCTTAGTTTGTTGGAAAAAGACGAACATTAAAGTGATAATTGGATTAAAATAGCCTTAATTTGTTGACGAAAGGGAATGAAACTTGTTATTCTATGGTCACGATTTAGCGAATTTATCGCCGTAAATTATTATTATTGTTCGTGTTTTGATGAAAGGGAGTCGCCAAGAGAAATGGAAGAGAAGCTGTTGTACGCCGGCAAGGCCAAGCAAATGTGGACAACGCAAGATGAAGACCAGCTGCGGGTCGTTTACTTAGATCAGGCCACCCAGCTCAACGGGAAGCAAAAGGAACACTTCGCGGGCAAGGGGGAGGCGGCTCATGCCATCTCCGATTTGATTTTCCACTACCTGATTGACCACGGGGTTGAGACCCACCTGATCAAGAAGCTATCGGAAAAAGAGGACCTGGTTGAAAAGTGCGCCATGATCCCGCTGGAATTTGTCACCCGCAACACCGTCGCCGGCCACTTCGCCTCCCGCTTCGGGCTTGAAGAGGGAACGCCCCTTTCGCAGCCGGTTGAGGAAAACTTCTACAAGAATGACGAATTAGACGACCCCTTCATCAACGAATCGGCGGCCGTGGCCCTCAAAATGGCTACCGAAGAAGAGCTGACCCGCTGCTGGGCGATCTGCCGCCAGGTCAACCAACTACTGACGCCGCTATTTAAAAAGGCTGGCATGCAGCTGATCGACTTCAAGCTTGAGTTTGGCCGCCGGAGCCGGGACCAGCGGGTTATTTTAGCCGATGAGTTCTCCCCGGATAACTGCCGGCTGTGGGACCAAAAGACGCACCACCACATGGACAAGGACGTCTTCCGGCGCAACCTAGCCGACCTGACGACCACCTACCAAGAGGTTTATTCCCGCCTGCAAAGTGCCTTAGAGGAGGATTAATCATGACCACCGTTCGCATTTACGTTACCTACAAGCCGTCCGTTTTTGACCCCCAAGGGGAGACGATCACCAACTCGATTCACGCCCTGGGTCACGAAAACGTCAAGTCCGTCACCGTCGGGAAGTTCTTTGACGTTCAAGTTGAAGGCGATCAAGTAGCCGCCACCGTCGAGCAGATTGCCCAAGAGCTCCTGGTCAACTTCAACATGGAAACTTACACCTACCAAGTACTGGAGGAAAAGTAAATGAAGATTGCGGTGATTGTCTTTCCGGGTTCTAACTGTGACATTGACCTGTACGAGGCCTTGAAGACGGTTTGCGGGGCTGACGTTGATTACGTCGACCACCAGCAGACCAGCCTGGCCGGCTACGACGCCGTGATGCTGCCCGGCGGTTTTTCCTACGGTGACTACCTACGGGCCGGTGCGATTGCCCGCTTTGCCAAGATCATGCCGGCCGTCAAGCAAATGGCCGATTCAGGCAAGCCGGTCTTTGGGACCTGCAACGGGTTCCAGATTCTGACCGAGGCTGGCCTCTTGCCCGGCGCGCTGAAGAAGAACGACAGCCAGTCCTTCGTCTGCAAGACGGTGCCCCTTGAAGTCGTTAATAACCAAACGATCTTTACCAGCCAGTACCAGGAACACGAACGGATCAGCCTGCCGATCGCCCACGCCGATGGCTCCTACTTTGCCGACCAGGCAACCCTGGACGAATTGGAGAAAAACCACCAGGTGGTCTTCCGCTATGCCGAGGAGAACCCCAACGGGTCGCTAAACAACATCGCCGGGGTTTGCAACCGAGCCGGCAACGTCTTGGGGATGATGCCCCACCCAGAACGGGCGGTTGAAGCGATCTTAGGGAGCACCGATGGCTTACGGGTCTTTAAGTCGCTGCTTGAAAACGGTACGGTCATTGCGGAGGGATAGGAAATGAAGCAAGCATTAACGCCAGAACAAATTAAGGAACAAAAGCCCTACCTGGACTGGAGTTTGAGCGAGCGCGAGTACAACTACATCGCCGACAAGCTCCTGGGCCGGCTGCCCAACTTCACCGAGACCGGGCTTTTTTCGGCCATGTGGAGTGAACACTGTTCCTACAAGAAGTCCAAGCCCGTCCTACGCCTCTTCCCGAACAAGAATGACCGGGTCCTGCAGGGACCGGGCGAAGGGGCCGGGGTGGTCGACATTGATGACGGCCAGGCGGTTGTCTTCAAGGCCGAAAGCCACAACCACCCCTCAACGGTGGAACCCTACCAGGGGGCCGCAACCGGGGTCGGCGGCATTCTGCGGGACATCTTCTCGATGGGGTCGCGCCCCATCGCCAGCCTGGACTCGTTGCACTTTGGGGAACTTGATGACCCCAGGATGAAAATGAAGGTGGCCGGCACCGTCAAGGGGATCGGTGATTACGGTAACTGCATGGGGATTCCAACCGTGGCCGGGGAAACCACCTTTGACTCTTGTTACTCGGGCAACCTCCTGGTCAACGCGATGAGTGTCGGCTTGATGGATCAAAAGGACATCCAATCCGGGACGGCGGCCGGGATCGGCAACGCCGTGATGTACGTGGGGGCGAAGACCGGCCGTGACGGAATCCACGGGGCCACCTTTGCCTCGGCGGACTTCTCCGATGAAAATGCCACCCAGCGTTCGGCCGTGCAGGTCGGCGATCCCTTCATGGAAAAGCTGCTTTTGGAGGCCTGCTTGGAATTGATTCAAAAGCATCCTGACTGGCTGGTCGGAATCCAGGACATGGGGGCGGCGGGGATTGTTTCCTCATCGGCCGAAATGGCCAGCGAAGGGGACGCCGGAATGGAGCTTGACTTAGATCTGGTTCCCCAGCGCGAACCAAACATGTCAGCTTACGAAATTATGCTGTCCGAGTCCCAGGAACGAATGCTGCTTTGCGTCAACAAGGGTCACGAGGACGACGTTAAGAAGATTTTTGATTTCTATGGCCTGGAAGCCGTTACGATCGGCCGGATCACTGAAGGGCACCAATACGTCTTACATCACGACGGCCAAGTGGTTTGCGACATCCCGGTGGCCAGCCTGACCGACGACGTCTTGGAAGAGGCTTCAGAAGAACGCAAGCCGGCCCGGATTACCAAGGCGGAGCAAGAAGACAACTGGCAACCTGTGATTACGGATGCCGGCGCCACGTTGGAGCAGCTGTTGCAACAAGCTACGATCGCCGATAAGTCGGTCTTTTACGAACAGTACGACTCGATGGTGCGGACGTCAACGGTGGTGGGCCCGGGTTCCGACGCCGGGGTCCTGCGGGTGCGGGGGACCAAGAAGGGCCTCGCGATGACCACCGACGGCAACGGACGCTTTGTCTACCTGAATCCCAAGGTTGGGGGCAAGATGGCCCTGGTTGAAGCGGCGGCCAACATCGTGGCTTCCGGGGCGTTGCCGCTGGCGATCACCGACTGTCTAAACTACGGCGATCCTAACGACCCGGAAATCTTCTGGGAGCTGCACCAGTCGGTGGCTGGGATGGCCGAGGCCTGCCGGGTCTTTGACACGCCGGTCATCTCCGGAAACGTCTCCTTGTACAACGAAAATAATGGTCAGGCCATTCATCCAACACCGATGGTTGGGATGGTCGGCCTGATCAAGGATTTAAAGCATCTGGTCCAAATGGCCCCGCAAGAAGCGGGCGACCTGGTTTACCTGCTGGGCCAGACTGGTGATGACTACGCCGGCTCCGAGCTGCAAAAGATGCTGACCGGCGACATTGCCGGAATGGTAGCCGACTTTGACCTTGCTCACGTTCGGGCCATGATGCAAACCCTTCTGTCCTTGATGGAAGCGGGACGGGTGGCCTCCGCCCATGACCTGGCCGAAGGGGGTCTCGGGGTGGCACTGGCCGAAATGCTCTTTAAGACCGACCTGGGGATGAACTTAAGCCTAGACCTGACCCGAAGCCAGCTCTTCAGCGAAACGGCCGGCCGCTTCGTCGTAACCGTTAAAAAAGAGGATGCGGCGGCCTTTGAAGCGGCCCTGGGCCAGGATGCAGCCTTGATTGGCGAAGTCACCAACAGTCACTGGCTTCAGGTACGCTTAACGGACGGGGCAATGAATAAGAGCGTTGCTGAATTAGAACGAGTTTGGAAGGAGGCGATTCCATGCCAGCTGAAATCAAAGGAATAAATGAAGAGTGCGGCGTCTTTGGGATCTTTGGCGCCGACCATGCCGCCAGCTTGACCTACATGGGGTTGCACACTTTGCAGCACCGGGGTCAGGAGGGGGCCGGAATTGTCTCTACTGACGGTCAAACCCTTTATCAGCACCGGGACCGCGGGCTCTTATCCGAGGTCTTCGCTGACCAGAGTGAGTTGGACCGGCTCATCGGAACCGCGGCGGTCGGTCACGTCCGTTACGGGACGTCGGGGCACAATTCGATTCAAAATGTTCAGCCCTTCTTGTATCGCTTCCACGATGGCGACGTTGCTCTGGCTCACAATGGGAACCTAACTAATGCCGTCACCCTGCGCCGCCAGCTGGAGGATACCGGGGCGGTCTTTCAATCCGATTCCGACACCGAGATTTTGATCCACCTGATCCGCAAGCACATCCAAGACGGCTTTATCGGCGCATTGAAGAAGAGTCTAAACGAGGTTAAGGGGGGCTTTGCCTACCTGCTCTTGCAAAAGGACCGCTTGATTGCGGCCTTGGACCCCAACGGCTTTCGCCCGCTATGCATCGGCCAGCTGGATAACGGCGGCTACGTGGTCACCAGCGAGACCTGTGCCTTGGACATTGTCGGGGCGAAGTTTATCCGCGACGTTGAGCCCGGGGAGCTCATCATCATCGACAAGGAAGGGCTCCACATTGATCACTACACAACCAAGACTCAGCTGGCGATCTGCTCAATGGAATTCATCTACTTTGCCCGGCCGGACTCGATCATTCACGGGGTGACTGTCCACAACGCCCGCAAGCAGATGGGCCGCCTGTTGGCTCGGGAGCACCCGGTCGATGCCGACATGGTGATTGGGGTGCCCAATTCATCGCTTTCGGCGGCCTCCGGGTACGCCGAAGAGGCCGGCCTGCCCTATGAAATGGGGCTGATCAAGAGCCAATACGTTGCCCGGACCTTCATCCAGCCGACCCAAAAGCTGCGGGAGCGGGCCGTTCAAATGAAACTCTCCGCCGTGCGGGGGGTGGTGGAAGGTAAGCGGGTGATCGTTGTTGACGACTCGATCGTGCGGGGGACGACCTCCAAGCAGATCGCCCAGATGCTGCGTCGTGCGGGGGCCAAGGAGGTTCACCTACTGATCGCCTCACCGCCGTTCCGCTTCCCGTGCTTTTACGGGATTGACGTGTCGACGCGTGCCGAGCTGATGGCCGCCCACCACACCGTCAAAGAAATGCGTGACTTAATTGGCGTTGACAGCCTTGGCTTCCTGTCGGTTAACAGCTTGATTGAGGCCATCAACCTACCGAACATTGACGGGGCGCCGAATGGTGGCTTGACGGTGGCGTACTTCACCGGCAACTACCCGACGCCGCTCTATGATTATGAAGAAGGCTACCGCAAGTCGCTGAGCGAACAAGAAAAACTGGCGCGAAAGGAAGTCATGGTCTAATGAATCGATACCAAGAAGCGGGCGTTGACGTTAACGCCGGTTATGAACTGGTCAAGCGGATTAAGCAACAGGTCGCATCCACCGACCGAACCGGGGTGCTTGGTGGGATCGGTGCCTTCGGGGGCCTCTTTGACTTGGGGGCGTTAAAACTGAAGCACCCGGTGTTAGTCTCCGGGACCGATGGGGTCGGCACCAAGCTCTTGATCGCAAAGGCCATGGGGAAGCACGATACGATTGGCATCGACGTCGTGGCAATGTGCGTCAATGACGTCCTCGCCCAGGGGGCCGAACCGCTATACTTCCTCGATTACATCGCGACCGGTCATAACGATCCAGTCAAGATGGCCGCCATTGTCGCCGGGGTGGCCGAGGGGTGTCGGCAGGCCGGGGCCGCCCTGGTTGGGGGCGAGACCGCGGAGATGCCGGACATGTACGGCCCAGACGACTACGACCTGGCCGGGACGGTGACCGGGGTGGTGGAAAAGGATGACCTGCTGACAAACGCCCGGCCCGGTGCGGGCAACATTTTGCTCGGGCTGGCCTCCAGCGGGCTGCACTCCAACGGCTTTTCCCTGGTCCGTCAGATCCTCTTCAAGGACCACCAGGTTGATTTGAAGGCCACCCCAGCCGCCCTCAAGGGTCAAACGGTTGGCGCCGCGGTACTTCGCCCAACGCGGATCTACGTTAAACCGGTCCTACCGCTGTTGAAGGACCACCTGATTGAAGGGGTTGCCCACATCACCGGGGGCGGGCTGATCGAAAACCTGCCCCGGATGTTTAATGATAGCCTCCAGGCCGAGGTAGACAGCGCGACCTGGCCAACCCTGCCGGTCTTTAACTACCTAAGGGACCTCGGCAAGCTGAGCGATCAAGACTGCTGGCAGACCTTTAACATGGGGCTGGGACTGGTTCTAGCCGTTAAGCCCGACCAAGTCAGGGCGGTCATGGATCGTCTAAAGAAGGCCGGCGAGACGGTTTACCAAATCGGTCGCCTCAAAGAGCGGCCGGTCGGTGAAGAAAAGATTGTGATTAAGTGAGGGAAAGCATGAGAGTAGCGATTTTTGCGTCAGGAAACGGGACCAACTTTGAAGTTTTGGCCCGGCAATTTCACGAACACAAGCTGCCGGGCGACCTGGTGCTCCTGTTTTGCGACCACCCGACGGCGCCGGTAGTCGAACGGGCCAAGCGCCTGAAGGTCCCGGTAGAAACCTTTACCGTTAAGGAGTGCGGGGGCAAGGCGGCCTACGAACAGCGAATTTGGCAGGTTTTGTTAGATTACCAAGTTGACTTTATCGCCCTAGCCGGCTACATGCGGGTGGTTGGTCCGACGATCTTGAACCACTTTGAAGGGGCAATTGTTAATCTGCATCCCGCCTACCTGCCGGCCTACCCGGGCCTGCACTCAATCGAACGGGCCTTTAACGATCACCAACCCGAGACCGGGGTCACCGTCCACTACATTGACGCCGGTCTGGATTCGGGGCCGATCATTGCCCAAGAGCACGTCGTAATCAAACCGGATGACACGTTAGAAAGCCTGGAAGAGCGGGTTCACCAAACGGAACACCGCCTTTACCCAGCGGTCCTAAAAGAAGTCTTAACCGCGCGAATTAAAGAAGGAGAATAAGATGAAGCGAGCATTAGTTTCTGTATCGGATAAAACGAACCTGGTTCCTTTTGTGAAGGGGTTGGAGGAAAACGGCTACGAAATTGTCTCCACCGGCGGAACCAAGCGGGTGCTGGATGAAGCGGGGGTTAAGACGATTTCAATTGAAGACGTCACACACTTCCCGGAAATCTTAGACGGGCGGGTTAAAACCCTCAACCCCTACGTTCATGGGGGCCTGCTGGCGCGGCGGGACCTGCCAGAGCACATGAAGACGATCGAAGACTTGAACATCACCCCGATCGACTTGGTTTGCGTTAACCTTTATCCCTTTAAGGAAACGATCCTGAAGCCGGGCGTGGAACTGGCCGACGCCATTGAAAATATCGACATTGGCGGGCCATCAATGGTCCGCTCGGCCGCCAAGAACTACCAGAGCGTGACAATCGTTACCGACGTGGCCGATTACGACCAGGTTTTAAAAGAAATTGAGGAAACCGGCGACACGAGCGCCGCAACCAAGGCTAAGCTAGGGGCGAAGGCCTTTCGGACCACGGCGGCTTACGACGCCCTGATCGCCCAGTACCTAACCAAGCAGGTCGGCTTAGAGGACCCTGAGAAGCTGACGTTGACCTACGACTTAAAGGAAACGATGCGCTACGGGGAAAACGCCCACCAGCGGGCCTGGCTGTACGAAGACGCCCTGCCAAAGGACTTCTCAATCCTGGAGGCCGAACAGCTGCACGGCAAGAAGCTGTCTTACAACAACATCAAGGACGCCGATGAAGCCCTGCGCTGCGTGCGTGAGTTTGACGAGCCAACCGTTGTGGCCATGAAGCACATGAACCCGTGCGGGATTGGCCGTGGTGACAGCCTCGAGGTTGCTTGGGACCGCGCCTATGAGGCTGATTCAGTTTCGATTTTTGGGGGCGTAATTGCCGTGAACCGGAAGGTCGATTTGGCGACCGCCGAAAAGATGCGCAAGATCTTCTTGGAAATCATCGTGGCACCAGGCTTTGATGAGGATGCTTACGCGCTTTTGGCTAAGAAGAAGAACATCCGCTTGCTGCAAGTTGACTTCGCTCAAAAGGACGAACCAACCAAGGATGAGGTTGTCTCCGTAATGGGCGGGCTCTTGATGCAGAACCAGGATACCCTAAAAGAGGATTATCACGACTGGGAAGTGGTCACCGACGTCAAGCCAACCGAGGACCAATTAAGGGCGCTGATGTTTGCCTGGAGGGCGGTAAAGCACGCTAAATCAAACGCGATCGTGGTTGCTAATAACGAGCGGACGTTGGGGGTCGGTGAGGGACAGCCTAACCGAATCGACTCCTTGAAGATTGCCGTTAAACACGCCGGTAGTTTAGTTGAAGGCAGCGTCCTGGCTTCCGACGCCTTCTTCCCGTTTGACGACTGTGTCAAGTACGCCGGGGAACACGGCGTCAAGGCGATTGTTCAACCAGGGGGCTCGATTCGCGACCAGGACTCCATCGACATGGCTAATAAGCTGGGGATTGCCATGGTCACGACTGGGGTTCGCCACTTCCGTCACTAAAAACGAATTAAGCGGGGCGCGGCGGGTTAATTAGGCTGGGCCCCTTGTTTATTTCATAAGGGGGATAACGATGAAATTACAAAACGTGCTGGTGGTCGGCAGCGGGGGCCGCGAGTTTGCGATTGCTAAGAAACTAAAGCAAAGCGCCAAGGTGGATCGGGTGTACTGCGCGCCGGGGAACGCCGGGATGGTGAGCGCCGGGGTGGAACCGGTGGCGATTGAAGAGCTGGACTTTGCACGGCTCATCCAATTTGCTAAGGATCACCAGGTTGCCTGGACCTTTGTCGGCCCCGAAGACGCCCTGGTGGCCGGAATTGTGGATGAGTTCCAAAGGGCCGGCCTAAAGATCTTTGGCCCGCAGGCCCGGGCCGCCCAGTTGGAGGGATCCAAGGAATATGCCCTGTCTTTTATGAATAAGTACGGGGTGCCAACCGCCAGGCACCAAACTTTTGAAACCGAAGAAGATGCGCTGGTTCACGTGGCCGACTACGGCTTCCCAGTTGTCTTGAAGGTCGATGGCTTGGCCGGGGGGAAGGGGGTCGTGATCGCCGATGATCAGGCTGTTGCCACGGTGACGATCAAGGAGATGTTTCAGGGCCAACCCGGGCGCCTGGTGCTCGAGGAGTGCCTGGTCGGTCCGGAATACTCAATGTTTGTCCTCATCGAAAACGGCGACTACCAGATCCTGCCGCTGGCGCAGGACCACAAGCGGGCTTATGATGGCGACAAGGGACCCAATACCGGGGGGATGGGCGCCTACAGCCCGGTACCCCAGTTGAGTGACTCCGATCGGAAGCGGATGGTCAATGAAGTGGTTGAACCAAGCGTTAGAGGCTTGGTTGCCGGAGATTATCACTACCACGGGATCCTTTACATCGGCTTGATGCTGACGAAGGAGGGCCCCAAGGTGATTGAATACAACGTCCGCCTGGGTGATCCGGAGACCCAGGTGATCCTGCCCCGGTTAGCCACCGATTTATTTGACCTGGTTGATACTTGCGTTAACGACCGGACCTTACCGGAGGTGGTTGAAAAACCAGACGCCGTTTTAGGGGTCGTGGTTGCCGCCAAGGGCTACCCGCAAGCACCGGTAACTGGTCAAGTTCTGCCGGCCTTTCCGTTGACTTCGGGGATCGATGTCGCCTACGCCAATGTAGCTGGCAAGGCGGGGCACCTCATCGGTAGTGGCGGCCGGATCCTAATGGTAACGGCCACGGACGCGACAATTGAGGCGGCACAGGGGCAGGTATACGACTACCTTGATCACCTGGAGCTGGCAGATTGTCAATACCGGCACGATATCGGAAATAAAGCACACCAATAATAACTAAGCTCCCAAGAAGTCTAGCCGGGCTTCCTGGGAGCTTTTTTGTAGTGGTGATTATGGTCAAAGTAACTGGCTTTTTGTTCGCTACTCAGCTGGCAGTGGCGCGTGGACCATCTTAATGTGGGGCGTTGATTGGTAAACAAACGGAGCGCCCTGACTTTTAAAGCCGGCCCGCTGGTAGAAGGACTGAACTTGGACTTGGGCTTCAATTTCAATTGGTTGGCCCGGATACTGGTGGGCGATGGTAGTCATAATTTGGTCAAGAAGTTGGCCGCCAAATCCTTGGCCCCGAACGCGAGGGTTGGTTACCACCCGGCCAAAGGAGACGGTACCCCCAGGGGTTAATTCAAAGATCCGAGCATAGGCCACCACTTGCCCATCAACGGTGGCAAATAGGTGCCAAGCGGTTTTATCCAGGTCGTCTACCTCCTGGTAAATTCGTTTTTGGTCCACAACGAAGACGGCCGTTCGCAGCTGTAAAATTTGGTGGAGTTCAGTTACTGTTAGTGCCGAGAATGGTTTTACTTGCCACATATCTATCTACCTCGCATTACAAGTACTTGAGGGTGGTGCTAGAAAACACGAATGTCCTCAATCGGTTCTTTGGTTAATATTTTCTTTCCCCTTCGATTTGGAATTGATTTTAGCTCATTTAGTTGACTTTAGCCATGCATGCCGCTTAGGAGGAGCTTATTTTGAACCATCAAAGGAAGTGGTTAGCGGTCTGTTGATGCTGATTAGGCTGGGGAGTAAAGTTGATCAGCTTTGTTTGCTTTTGTGGTAAGGTACACACAAATACATATTTCACCTTTTAATTAAGGAGGCCACTGTTGTGAAAACCCATTTAGCCCAAGTTTTGGCCTGGTTCCACCAATCTACCTTGAATTGTCAGGGGGGATCGCCAGTTTATAAGGGCGATGGCCGAAGTGGGCGAGGATAACGTGGCGATTGCGGCAATTCGCCAGCGGATGAAGAAGCCAAGTAATTTGGTTGCTAATTACCGTCGCCGCTTGATTGATGACCAAGTTATCACCCCGGCGGATTACGGTCACGTTAGTTTTACCCTGCCCCTTTTTGGTGACTTCGTTCGGCAAAACCAGGAATTACTGGAATTGATGTAGAATCTAGGTGCAATTTTTCACGAACTGTTGGCAAAGCCCGGATTCTGATTTAAAATAATAGGGTATTATCAACACTAACCACTAAGAAGAAAGAGGTTAATTGAAACATGGCTAAATTAGTTTTGATTCGTCACGGGCAAAGTGAATGGAACCTTTCCAACCAATTTACTGGCTGGGTCGATGTTGACTTGAGCGAGAAGGGGGTTGCCCAAGCAAAGGCTGCTGGGAAGGCCATCAAGGAACACGGACTGGAATTTGATTACGCCTACACTTCTGTTTTGAAGCGGGCAATCAAGACCCTCCACTACGCCCTTGAAGAATCTGACCAAATGTGGATCCCAGAATTCAAGACTTGGCGCTTGAATGAACGTCACTACGGGGCATTGCAAGGTAAGAACAAGGCTGCCGCTGCTGAAAAGTACGGTGACGAACAAGTCCACATTTGGCGCCGTTCTTACGACGTCTTACCGCCACTACTGAGTGCCGATGACGAAGGTTCCGCCGCAAAGGACCGTCGTTACGCTGACTTAGACCCGCGTGCCATTCCGGGTGGGGAAAACCTGAAGGTAACCTTGGAACGGGTTATCCCGCTTTGGCAAGATGAAATTGCCCCGAAGCTCTTGGACGGTAAGAACGTGATCATCGCTGCCCACGGGAACTCCCTGCGTGCTTTGAGTAAGTACATTGAAGAGATCTCCGATGAAGACATCATGGGTCTTGAAATGGCAACTGGCCAACCGGTAGTTTACGACTTCGATGAAAAGCTGAACGTGCTCAGCAAGGAAAAGTACGACATTGATTAATAACTTATAAATCAACGGAAACGAGGCCGTCTCTTTGTTGGGGCGGCCTTTTTCGATATTAATAAAGGAGGACAGACCGATGAAAATGGAAGACCATATGCGCACCAACCTCAAGCAGGTCCCAACGATGAAGATTTTTGACTTTGCCCTTTTCACTAAGTCAATTGACGACATTATTGAATTGACGATTGGGGAACCGGATTTAAACACCCCAGAACACGTCAAGCAAGCTGGGATTGCCGCAATTCAAAATAACCATACCCACTACGCTCCGCAACGGGGGACGGCCGGGCTACTGGCGGCCATCAGTGATACCGTGGCGGCGAAGACTGGCAAGGTGTACGATCCAGCGGCCGAAATCTTAGTAACCAATGGGGTAACCGAGGGAGCCTACGCTGCGGTTACGGCAATCACCAATCCTGGTGACGTGATCCTAGTCCCCACACCGACTTTTTCGATTTACACGGCCGACACCGCCATTGCCGGTGGGACAGCCGTTGAAGTCGACACGTCCAAGACGGGCTTTCGCTTGACCCCGGAATTAGTTCAGTCCTACCTCGATAAGTACGGCGACCGGGTCAAGGGGCTGGTGGTGGTTAACCCAACTAACCCAACTGGGGTCGCAATGAATCAAGAGGAGCTTGACGCGATTGCGGACGTGGTTCGTGACAAGCCAATTTTTGTCTTAGCTGATGAGATTTACGACCAACTGACATACAGTCAAGAGGACGGTACCTACCCGTCAATAGTTAAATCCTTACCGGAGCAAACGATTCTCTTGAACGGGTTCTCCAAGTCCTACGCGATGACTGGCTGGCGGGTTGCTTACATGTGTGCCCCAAAGCCGATCACCGATGAGCTCTTTAAGGTCCACGGCTTTGCGGTAACTGACGTGGCAACTTTTGTTCAGGATGCAGCCGAAGAGGCCCTAAGAAACGGGAAGGACGATCCTAAGGCGATGCGGGATAAGTACCAAGAACGCCGTGACGTCTTATATCAGGGGCTAAAGGATCTAGGGTGGAAAACCACCAATCCAGAAGGGGCGTTTTACATTTTTGCCAAAATTCCGGCCTACTTAGAACAAGATGACGAGAAGTTTGCCTACGACCTGGCCAAGGAGGGCAAGGTGGCGGTAACGCCGGGCTCATACTTTGGTGCCGGTGGGGAAGGGTACGTTCGTTTCTCATACGCCACTGATCTGGCTAAAATTGAGCGTGCCCTGCCGCGGTTGGCAAAATACTGCCGGGATCACCAGTAAAGATTGAACCTTTTATAGCGATTTAGTTAGGAAAGTTTAAAGGACCTAACCGCTAGCCCCCCATTCTGTTATGATTGAAGGTAATCATTTTTAATAGGGGAGAGATTGCAATAATGAATATTCTTTCAAGGGTGCCGCTTAAGGCATTTTCGGCTAAATTAAAGGACTTAGTGAAGCCGGGTTACACCAAGGCCATGTGGCCAATCGGGGGCTTTTTCCTGATTTACATTGCCTTAACGGCGCTGTTAGCTTACGTGGACCTATCCTTTGTCAGCACCTTGTACATGAACTTGATGATGCTGATGTACGGGATGGCAAGTACTTCTGGGATCTTATTGGCCCTGGCAGAACTGTTGGGAGCCTTTGCCCTGATCATCGCACTAGGTTTTTGGTTTAGCTTTATCACCACGGCGGTGACCTTTACCTATCAAGACCGGCTGCAAAACCCAGATGTGGCAGTTAGTCCAAGTTCAATTTGGCAAAACTTCAAGCACCTGCGTAAGAACCAATTATGGCGGATCAGCCTTTACGCGGGCCTGTACATCTTCTTGTGGACCCTGCCGCTGACGATTGTGGGCAGCCTGGTTGCTAAGTATACCTGGGCGGTCCTGATCGTACGGGTGCTTAACTACCTGATTGTTTTGTGGAAGTCATATGAATACTCCCAAGCAGTTCTCTTGTACCGGGAAAAGCAACCGTCCTTTTTGGGTCAATCAATGCGCCACGCCCTGACGGCCAGCCGCCGCTTCATGGGTGGGCTGAAGATCAACTGGTTCTTACTTCAGCTAGTCTTAGTGGCCCTGCCAATCCTGGTATGGAGTGCCATCTTTGGTGCAGTTGCCTACTACGGTATCTACACGGCAACCTACTTCTTCATGTACCTTGGTTACGCCCTAATCGTACTGGGGATCACGGCTTACTTACCAGTGACCTTTGCATCTAGCGCCCTCTTCTACGAGGAAGCCAAGAAGCAGATCAAGGTTGACGAAGACTTTAACGGCCTCTTCAAGCCGGTCGAAGAACTGACTGGAGAAGCCTACCGCAACTAAATAACCAAACCTTAACTTAATAAGCTCCCACCGGGAAATGGGGTGGCCAATGTTTTTATGGCCGACCAGTCTGGTGGGGGCTTTTAAATTGGGGAAATTTTATCGTTGACATTTGTAAACGGTGCTCCTATACTGAAGGTGAAATTTACAAATGTAAACGAAAGGGGGGCTAAGGATGGCCCAAGTACTCGTTGCAATTGGGGGATTAATCTTAATTGGCGCCATTTGCTGGTGGTTTTTTGCCAAGCATGAGGCCAAGGTTGGCCGGGCCACAATGGAAGGGGATCACCAGGTAGCCACGGTGGTGGTTAACGGTGGCTACACCCCTAGTACCGTGGTTTTAAAGAAGGGCGTTGCCGGGTCAGTTAAGTTCGAAATGAATGATTCAACCGCCTGTTTATCACACGTAGTCTTTGAGCAGCTTGGTCAAAACCTAGATCTGACCAAGCAGAAAACGACCACCGTTACAATTCCTACGGATCAGGCGGGGGAATTCAACTACGCCTGTGGAATGGATATGTTTCATGGTAAGGTCATTGTTAAATAACTAGGAGGAATTAAAAATGGGATTATTCGATCGTTTTAAAAAGCCAGCTGTTAACGAAAATGGTGAACAAGTTGTCAAAGTCATTGTTGACGGGGGTTACAAGCCTGAAACCGTCCACTTGGCCAAGGGGGTGCCTGCAAAGCTGGTCTTTGAACGGGTTAGCGACAAGGGCTGCTTAGAGGTGGTCCACTCCCCTCAAATGGGCTTTGAGGCTAACTTGCCCTTAAACCAGGAAGTTACGTTTGACGTTAAAACCGACCAGGCTGGTGAGTACGGCTTTGCCTGCGGGATGGACATGTTTAAGGGAAAGGTCGTCGTTAAGTAATGAGACACCTCACCAGCCTAAAACGATTTTGGCTCTGCCTGGTCCTAACGATTCCGATGCTGGTGCAGATGGTGGCGATGCTGTGGGGCTGGATGATGCCGGCCTATAACTGGGTGGCCCTTATCACCACCACCTTGATCATCATCATTGGGGCCTGGCCCTACTGGAAGAGTGCCTGGGCGGCTTTTTTACAACACAACGCCAACATGAACACCCTGGTGGCGATCGGCACGGCGGTGGCTTACCTGTACAGCCTCTTTGCCATGCTGACCGGGCGGGCGGTTTACTTTGAATCGGCTGCCTTCATCACCACCTTTGTTTTGCTCGGAGATGCGATGGAGGAACGGATGCACCAAAACGCATCCGGGGCCCTAAAGAAGCTCCTCGATCTGCAGGTTAAAGAAGCGGAGGTCCTTCGCGACGGGCAATACGTTAAGGTGCCACTCGATCAGGTGGTCAAAGGCGATCTGCTTCGGGTGCGTCCGGGAGAAAAGGTTCCCGTTGACGGGCAAATCACGTCCGGCACCACGACGATCGACGAGGCAATGGTGACCGGGGAGAGCATGCCAGTTCAAAAGGAAGTCGGCGACTTGGTAATTGGCGCGACGATCAACCGGGCTGGGACCTTCCAGTTTCGGGCTCAAAAGGTTGGCGCCGATACGATGCTCGCTCAAATCGTCGAGATGGTTAAGAAGGCCCAATCCAGCCACGCGCCGATTCAGCGGCTGACTGACCGAATTGCTCGCCTCTTCGTTCCGACGGTCTTGATTATCGCCATTCTCACCTTCGTAATCTGGTTTAGCTTTCTACACGCCAGCGCTGTTTCGGCGATGCTTTACGCCGTCGCTGTGATTGTGATCGCCTGTCCGTGTGCGTTGGGGTTAGCCACGCCAACTGCCCTAATGGTTGGGGTCGGCCGGGCCGCTAAGCTAGGGGTCTTGATCAAGGATGGTGAAGCCCTGGAGGCCGTTAACAAGGTCAAGACGGTCGTCTTTGATAAGACCGGTACGATTACGGTTGGCAAGCCTCAGGTGACCGACGTGGTGGGCGATCCCAAGACGCTAGCGCTTGCTGCTTCGTTAGAGGACGCCTCCGAACACCCGCTAGCCTTGGCGGTGGTTAAAAAGGCGCAAGAAGATGGAGCCGCCCTTTTGACCATAAGCGACTTTAAAAATGTGGCCGGTCAAGGAGTGATTGCTAAGCTGGCGGGCCAAGAGGTCCGGGTCGGCAGCGCCCGGCTGATGGAAGGGCTTGACTGGCCCGCCGCACTCAAGAACCAGGCCGGGGTACTTCAGGATCAAGCTAAAACCGTGGTTCTGGTGGCTAAAGGAACCGCCGTGATCGGGCTAATTGCCATTCAAGATGTCGCTAAGCCAGGGGCCAAGCAGGCAATTGGCGCCCTGAAGGCCCGCGGGCTGAAGACGGTCATGCTAACGGGGGATAACGCCCAGGTGGCCCAGGCGATTGCTGATCAGGTTGGGATTGACCAGGTTATCGCCGGGGTTCTGCCTAACGAAAAGGCGGACCACGTCAAGGCCCTAGAAGAAGGGGGCCCGGTAGCCTTCGTCGGCGACGGGGTTAACGATGCTCCGGCCCTAACCAGCGCCACCGTGGGGATTGCCATGGGGAGCGGGACCGATGTGGCGATCGAATCAGGCTCAATCGTCCTGGTTCAAAACGACCTTAACGGGGTTGTCCGGGCGTTGGACCTTTCACAAAAGACCTTCAACCGGATTAAGCTCAACTTGTTCTGGGCGTTAATCTACAACTTGATCGGAATCCCGATTGCCGCTGGCTGCTTTGTCCTTTGGGGCTTGCATTTAAGCCCGGAAGTAGCAGCCCTTGCAATGGCCTTCTCTTCCGTTTCGGTGGTCTCGTCATCGCTGTTGCTGAATCGCACTAAAATTCAAGGCGACTAGTAAAAAGGAGTACCCAGGCCGGGTGCTCCTTTTTTACTTACTTTTTTGCGGCTTGATCATTTCAAATTCACGCCTATAATAACTACTATTTAAGGAGGAATTTGAATGGAAAAAAACAGCAACGCCATTCCGGCCCCGGTGATCGCTGCCGTTTTGGCAACCGGACTCTTATCCTTTTCCGGGGTGATTGTGGAAACGGCCATGAATATCGCCTTCCCGACCCTGATGCGGGAATTTCACGTTTCGACCAGCACCGTCCAGTGGATGACGTCGATTTACCTGTTAGTTGTCGCCATTATCGTCCCCTTGTCGGCAATTTTTAAGCGCGCCTACCCGATTAAGCGTCTCTTCTTAATTGCCAACCTAGCCTTTTTTGGCGGGATTTTAATTGACGTGGCAGCGCCCAGCTTTGGGTGGCTCTTGATCGGCCGGGCGGTTCAAGGGGTAGGAACTGGGATCGCTTTGCCCCTGATGTTTAACATCATCTTGGAGCAGGTTCCCAGACAAAGGGTCGGGCTGATGATGGGCCTGGCCAACATGATCACTGGGATTGCTCCCGCCATCGGCCCAACCTTTGGGGGACTTGTGGTCGACGCTTTAGGCTGGCGTCACATTTTTTACTTTCTGATCCCGCTGTTGATCCTATCGCTGATTTTAGGTAACTGGGGGATTCGGCAGGTCAGTACTTTGGAAAGGGCGCCGATCGATTGGCTCTCGCTTTGCCTAATCGCCGTCTTCTTCACCGGCTTGATGCTAGGCTTTTCTAACTTGGCTAGTGAGCCCTTTTGGAGCATGCAGGTATTTGGCAGCCTCCTGCTTGGCCTGGTGGGGATGGCAATGCTGGTATGGCGCTCATTTTCAATTAAAACGCCGATTTTAAACCTACGTCTCTTTTGCAACCAGCGCTTTAGCGGCCACGTTTTAGGCTTTTTCCTTACTCAGATTATCTCCTTGGGTTTTGCCTTTCTCTTACCTAATTACATCCAGTTGGTTAACCACAACACCGCCCTTTTGGCCGGGTTAGTGGTCTTACCAGCTGGGGTGGCTGGGGCCCTGTGTGGTCCCCTGGGCGGGCGAATGTTTGACCGCCTTGGCGCCCGGCGCCCGATCATGTTCGGGGTCAGTGCCTGCCTCTTATCCTTAGTTATCTTCACCCTATTTGCTCGCCACATGTCCAACACCTTTATCGTCCCGGTTTACATTCTGTACATGGGCGGGATGGGAACCTGCATGGGTTCGGTAATGACCAGTGCCTTACGGACACTAACGGACGGCCAGCAAACTGATGGAAACGCCATTTTAAATACCCTTCAGCAATTTGCCGGGGCGATGGGAACTTCGCTAAGTGCTATGGTAGTGGCCAAGAGTCAGCTCCACCTAGCCGGCAGCCAGGCCTACACAACGGCGGTCGGGACCCAAAATGCCTTTATAATGCTAACGGTTCTGATTGTGGTTGTCTGGCTAAGCTACTACCGAGTCGTTAAATAGTAAAAGAGAGCACCCTTAAGTCAGGGCGCTCTCTTTTCAGTTAGAAGACCTTCATGTCGGTCCACTGGGTTGGTAAGTTGTTAAAGTCGTAGGTAGCCAGACCCGCTTCAATCTTATCGCCGGTGAACATGGCGGTGTGGGAACGGGCAAGCATCAAGTTGAGGGCATTATCTGGGTGGAACTGGGCCATCACAACCGGGATGTTCCAGGCCCACGCGGCCCCGACTTCAAAGACCGTCCCGCAGTCCGGTTCGGCGTTTCCCTCTTCGTACTTGTAGTCGGTGATGGCAACTACTACGTCGGCCCGCTTAACCTGGCGCATGTCGGTGGCGAAGACAGTGTCTTGCCAGTCGCGGGAGCCAAATTCAAGCCCCTCAGCCTGGTGTTCCTGGGGATTATAGATCCCAGTCGGGTCAACGGTCGGGTTTTTCTTTAAGGCAGCCATGACGATGTCGATACGTTCTTTTTGCTCCGGGGAGAAAAAGGGGCTGGCCAGGTAAATCTTGTTTTGATACATGTGTGGTTTCCTTCCTTAACTTGGTAGTTCCATTATAAGGGATTTCTTTGATCGGAAAGTAGACCCAATTTGAAAACTTATTGGTAAGACCTTCGATGCAACCTTAATCATGCTACCGGGGCCGTACCAAAACAGCGATTCTCCTTAATTAACCCCTGATCCGTTCAAGCGAATGGGGGTTTTTATGACTGGCTTTGCCGATATAAGGTGGGACTAAATCCGGTAGTACGTTTAAAGGCTTTGGAAAAGGTAAAGCTATCTTTATAGCCGACCCGTTCGGCAATTTCTTGGATGGGCAGTGATGAGGCAACTAGTTGCTGCTTAGCATCCTCCATGCGTAAATGGTTCAAAAATTGTTGCGGCGTTGCGTTGCTGTTTTGCTTGAACAGCTCGTAGACATAGGTGTGTGATAAGTGCAGGCCTTGACAAAGATCTTGAATCGTGCAGCCTGTGCTGTAGTTGTCATGCAAATAGTCTAGGGCCAGCTGAAATTGATCCAGCGCGTGGTGCCGGCTGTTTTGTCGCGGATATTCGGTTAGCAGCTGGTAAAAGGTGCGGTACAGCAATGATTCTGTTAGCATGTTGTGGCTTAATGACGTGTTGGCGTGCAGCGATTGATATAATTCGCTAAATGCCACGTGAAGCTGGCTGTTTTGAACTTGTCGTAAGTAGTTTTTTTCCATAAGCTGCGAACCGTTAAGGATTTTACCAATGTTGACGCCTCGCAGGCCGATCCATGCATAGGTCCACGGATCGTATGCGTCAGCTTGATAAAAGCAGGGTACCCCCTTGGGAAGAATGAATAGATCGTTCGCCTGGAGCCGGACGCTGGGGTGATTAGCCGTGGAGAAAGTACCGGCGCCCTTCTCAATGTAGTGGATTACATAGTTGTCACGGACGTTGTTCCCCTTAAAGGTATAGTTGGGTTTGCAAGCTTCGCGACCATAAAAAACAACATTAGATTCAAAACTGATGACCGACAGTGATTGATATTCGCCTTCGAAATTCATGCTGCATCTCCTCACCAATATTAATATTTAGTAAGCTTCCTAATGTCAATGCCATAGCATCCATTTGATCATAATACCGGTTTATCAATGATTTAAAACTTATCATGTCAAAATAATCAATTGCCAAAATGACATCAAGACCCATTTTACCACCATTCAAAAAAGCGCTTTCTAAATCTAAACTAAAAACGTAATTAAGAATAAATTTTGTAAAGAGGGTTTTGAAATGTCTAAACAAAATCACTCCGGAATGAAGCCGTATCAAAGGTTAGCCTACGCTTTTGGGGCGTTTGGTAATGATGCCTACTACGGCCTCTTGTCCGGATATTTAATCATGTTTATTACTTCACACTTGTTTAATTCCGGTAACAAGGCATTTGATAACCATATGATCGCGATGGTAACGTTGATCATCATGTTGCTACGGATTGTTGAATTGTTTATTGATCCATTTATTGGTAATGTCATTGACCGAACCAAAACGCGGTGGGGCCACTTTCGGCCGTGGATTGTCGTTGGTGGGACGATTTCAGCGGTAATTTTGCTGTCGCTGTTTACACCAATGGGCGGTTTGTATAAGCACAATGCCTTGGTCTACCTGATCATTTTCGCGGTGCTTTACATTATGATGGATATTTTTTATTCATTTAAAGATGTGGGCTTTTGGTCGATGCTGCCATCACTGTCGACGGATTCACGCGAGCGTGAAAAAACCGCTTCATTTGCGCGGTTTGGTTCTACGATCGGTGGTGGCCTGGTAGGTGTCTTGGTAATGCCAGCCGTCATTTACTTTTCGGCTACCAAGACGAGTACCGGGGATGACCGCGGTTGGTTTGTCTTTGCGTTAATCATCTGTGGAACGGCGTTACTTTCGGCGTGGGTCGTGGGCTTGTTCACGCGGGAAGTCAACAGCAATATCCGTAAAAATAAGCAGGACACGGTGGGCGTTTTAGGCGTCTTCAAGGCCGTAGCTAAAAATGATCAATTAATGTGGGTGGCCTTAGCCTACCTCTTTTACGGGATTGCGATTAATATCCTGGGTTCGTTGGAGGTTTACTACTTTACGTATATCATGGGCCGGCCCAAAGCCTTTTCGATTTTTTCAACGATTAACATCTTCTTGGGTGTGATCGCGGCCACCCTGTTCCCAATCTTGTCTAAGAAAGTTAGCCGTAGGTCCCTGTTCGATGGTTGCTTGGTCTTCATGCTTTGCGGCATTGCCTTGTTTGCAGTGGCCGGCAGCAATTTACCGCTAGTTTTGATCGCGGCCACGATGTTTGGTTTCCCACAACAAATGGTCTTCCTGGTGGTTTTGATGGTGATTACCGATTCAGTTGAATATGGCCAATGGAAATTGGGCCACCGTGATGAATCACTGTCACTGTCAATTCGGCCATTGATCGATAAGTTCGGTGGGGCCGTTTCTAATGGGATTGTTGGTCAGATTGCCATTATTTCAGGGATGACGACCGGTGCGACTGCTTCAACGATTACGGTTGCCGGACGGACCAATTTCAAAATTATGATGTTTGCTTTTCCGGCCGTAATGTTATGCATTGCCATTTTGATTTTTTCAAAGAAAGTAACCCTGACGGACGCTAAGCACGCCCAAATTGTTGAGGAGCTAGAAAAGAGTTGGGGTAAAAACTACAATGATGCCGCCAAAGCTAAGAGCAACGTTTCTGCTGATGTTATCAATGTGGCATCACCAATTTCCGGGACGCTGGTTAAATTAGCCGACGTAAGCGATGAGACGTTTGCCAGCGGTCAAGTTGGTCAGGGCTTTGCCGTTAAGCCAAGCGATGGCCGCGTACTGGCGCCGTTTGACGGTACGATTCGCAAAGTCTTTCCGACGCGGCACGCGATCGGGATTGAATCGGATGATGGATTGATGGTTTTGATCCACATTGGCTTTGGCACGGTCAAACTACGCGGGACGGGTTTTGTCTCATATGTCGATGAAAACCAGCACGTAACCAAGGGGACCGAGCTATTGGAATTCTGGAATCCGACCATTCAAAAAGCGCACCTTGATAATACGACAACGGTAACCGTAACCAACAGTTCGCAATTCAGCCAGATCAAGATAACGGCTCAACCCGGTCAGCCGGTTAAGGCTTTGGATAACGTAATGACGCTGTGCAAGAATCATGGAGGAGAAAAAGACCATGGATAAGTTAATAGAATATGACGCTCAAAACCAGATCTTCCATCTACACAATCATGATGTCTCATACTTGCTAAGCGTTGAGGAGGGCAACGTTTTGGCCCACCTGTACTTTGGTGCGGCCGTCCGCCATTATCATGGACAACTGCGTTATCCGCGGGCCGATCGGGGCTTTTCAGGTAATCTACCGGGAAGCTTGGATCGTACGTACTCGCTAGACACGCTGCCCCGGGAGATTAGCTGTGCCGGCGAACTAGATTATCATGAGCCCGCCGTGATCGTACGGCAGGCGAACGGATCCAATTCGTTAGCACTACGCTACCAAGACTACCAAATTATCGATGGCAAACCCCAGCTACCTGGACTGCCAGCCGCCTTTGTGGAAGATGATACGGAAGCGCAGACGCTGATTATCAAAATGCAGGATCAGTTAACGGGAGTGGCTGCCGAGTTATGGTATACGGTCTATCGCGATCAGCCAATCATTACACGGACTTGCCGTTTGATTAATCAAGGTTCGGCAAAGGTTAATCTTGAGAAGTTAGCGTCGATGCAACTAGATTTTACCGGTCACGCTAATTTAGAGTCGATCACACTGCCGGGAGCTTATGCCGATGAACGTCAAATGGAACGCCGTCCATTGCAGCACGGTGTGACGGAATTTCGTAGCCGGCGTGGCACGTCGAGTCACCAAATGAATCCGTTCATTGCCCTGGTTGAGCCCACAACGAATGAGCAGCGCGGGGATGCCTACGGGATGATGCTGGTCTATTCTGGCAACCATCAGATTAGTGTGGAAAAAGATCAAAACGATCAAGTACGTCTTTTGATGGGGATCAACGACGCCAATTTTAATTGGCAATTATTACCTGGTCAAAGTTTTCAAGCGCCTGAAGTGGTAATGACCTATTCTGATGAAGGATTAAACGGCATGAGCCAGAACCTGCACCATTTGATTCAAGAACGGATTATCCGCTCAAAATTCAAACATCAGGAACGACCGATTGTGGTCAACAACTGGGAAGCAACGTACTTTGACTTCGATGAGAGTAAATTGCAGCCGATTGTTGATGAGGCTCAGGCGATGGGCATCGAGATGTTTGTTCTGGATGATGGCTGGTTTGGTCACCGTGACGATGACAATTCTTCATTAGGCGACTGGCAGGTCTATCAAAAGAAATTCCCGCACGGGTTAGCACATTTTGCTGACTACGTACATGCTAAGGGATTGAAATTTGGGATCTGGTTTGAACCGGAAATGATTTCGTTTGATTCTCAGCTATATCGTGCGCATCCTGATTGGCTAATGCGCGTCCCCGATCGCCAACCTAGTCCTTCGCGTAACCAGTATGTTTTGGATCTGACCAGAAAAGACGTACGGGATAACCTCGTTACGCAGATCAGTGCGATTTTACAAAACAACCAGATTGATTACGTCAAGTGGGACATGAATCGCAGCCTTTCTGATATCTATTCGCTCGAACTGCCAGCTGATCGGCAAGGTGAAGTTTATCACCGCTACGTCTTAGGATTGTATGATCTGATGGAGCGGATTACACAGGCCTTTCCGGACATCTTATTTGAAGGATGCTCCGGCGGTGGGGGGCGCTTTGATGCGGGAATAGCCTACTATATGCCGCAAATTTGGCCTTCTGATAATACTGATGCTATCGCCCGGCTTAAGATCCAGTATGGGACATCGTTGATTTACCCAATTTCGATGACGACAGCTCACGTTTCTGTTATTCCTAACCAGCAGACTGGACGACAAACTCCCTTTGCAACGCGGGGAGCGGTAGCGATGAGTGGGGTTTTTGGCTATGAGTTGGATTTGACAAAACTGACTGACGATGAGAAACAACAGGTTAAGCGCCAGGTTGCCAAATACAAGGCCATTCGTCCCTTGGTTCAATATGGTCACTTCTACCGTTTAAAGTCACCTTTTGAAGGCAACCAAGCGGCGTGGATGTTTATTGATGATAAACGCAGTGAAGCTATCGTGATGACGTTTAATGTACTAACCAATGCGGCTAATCGTTTGACACGGACAGTTTTAGTAGGGCTGGACCCGCAAAAGGACTACGAAGAATTAATGACACATCAAGTTTATGGGGGTGATGAGCTTATGAAGCTGGGCTTCTATGATCCGCTGGTGCACCAGGATTTCACGGCAAAACTCTATCACTTTAAAGTGCGCCAGTAATAATTTTCTTATTCCATCTGTAAAATATATAATCCTTGCCAAGAAGCCGGTCCCTGATGTGGGACCGGCTTTTTGAATTATTGTTATCGGAATCTGTTCATAAGTTTATCGACGTGATGATTTATCTTGCCGATAGCTACTTTGAAAACGTGGGGATGCTGAAAGACCGTTTTAGTAACAAAATTGAAAAAAACTATTGACGTTGGGGAAGGTAACCTGTATAGTTATATATCGTTGTCACGGCAAAGCGCTGGTGATGACAAGATAAAATTAAAATTGTTGCTTGACGACAAGTTAACAATTTGGTATCATATAAAAGTTGTCAATTGCAAGAATAGACAAGCGGTTAAAAAAACAAATTTTAAAAACTTGTTGACTTACAACTGGTGATATGATACAATTAAAGCCGTCATCGAGATAACTTA
>NZ_BCAH01000004.1 GCF_001293735.1 Limosilactobacillus gorillae
ACCACTTATTGCCAATATGAATGGTATCTGAGGTTGAAAATGTGTATTTAAATTCTTGAATTAGGGGAATAGAGGTTTTAATCCTTTTCCATCTTCATCGAATAATTCTCATCCTCAATGTTATATCTAGGACGATGTTTAACCTCGGTGAATATTTTACCTACGTACTCCCCAATTACACTCACTGAGATCAATTGAATCCCGCCAAGAAGCCAAATTGAAATCATAAGTGATGACCAACCGCTAATAACATGCCCTAATATCTTTTCGATTAACACATATACCATCATTAAGATACTAATTGTTGTTGTAATAATTCCCAAAATTAGAATTAGCTGAATTGGTGCAATTGAGAATGATGTGATCCCATCCAAAGCAAAGTGTAACATCTTACCTAACGGATACTTGGACTTTCCTGCAAAACGTTCCTTACGAGGATAGTATACCTTTGCCGAACGATAGCCCACTAATGGGACCATCCCACGAAGAAATAGATTCCGTTCCTGGTATTGTAGCAGTGCCTCCGTCGCCCGCTTACTCAACAGTCGATAGTCGGCCGAATCCGGGACCAAATTAACCCCTAATTTTTTCATTAAGCCATAGTAAGCTAACGCCGTTCGCTTCTTGAAGAATGTATCGGTGTCTCGACTGTTACGGACCCCATACACCACGTCTACACCGTCTAAGTACTGATCAACCATTTGATAAATTGCATTCACATCATCCTGAAGGTCGGCATCAATTGTGATGATCATATCAGAAAACTTAACTGCTGTTTTCATTCCAGCAAGTAGTGCATTCTGGTGTCCGTAATTACGTGTAAACTTTAAACCAGTTACATATGGATACTTTTCACTATATTCACTGATTAATTCCCACGTTCTATCCTTACTACCATCATTAACGAATAGGATCTTGCTCCGTTCGCTTATCTTTTCTTGCCTCACTAAGTCATTTAGGATTACGCCTAATTCTTTAACTGTTTCAGGAAGAACTTCTTCCTCGTTATAGCAAGGTACAACAATTGTTAAAATATCTTCCATATTACACCATTTTCTTTTTCATATACTTTATTAAATATGCACCAAATACTCCATAGCTTAAACAACTTAATATAAATAGAATCTTCGTAACTATCGTCGGATTACTAGATACTTTTAAATACGATACGCCTTTAGGTAAAGCTAACTTAAAATAGCCATTGGTATTCGCAATAGAAATTGGTTTTTCATTTAATTTTACACTATACGATATTCCTTTATATTTAGCTAACGCAAGCGAACTCATACCAGCTTTACTAGAAATAATTCTAAATACGGCCTGGTTATATGTCCCATGTATCTGAGTTAAACTGATCCAAGAATCATTGTAAGGATATATCTTTCCAGTACCAATCACACCATTTCCTGGAAGATAATCGTTAAAATTATTATAGTTAGGAGCCTGAATTTCTTTTTGATAATTAGAAGAGTTTATAGAATATACATAAGAAGCTAAGCTATCATCCTCTTGAACTTTTCCCATCTCATGTTTAACTACTGATACTGAACCCAAACAAACCAATAAGCACATGGTAACTACTGATATTAATCGAATAAATAAACCATCTGCTTGTTTAAAATAAAGTGCCATCGCAATAACTTGAAAGAGCACAACATATGTTAGTAGCCTGCCAGTAAATTGGATCACTCCAAAAGATTGGATTAATTCTGAATGATTAGTGAACGGAACATACGTGATTATTAAGATTAAGACACATAATAGCATATAAGGCCTGATTGATTTGATCTTTATCGATAATAATAAGAATACTAAAAGTAACACTAGTCCTATTAATCCAATTCCCCACATTGAAGGATTCTGAGTAATTATCCCGCTTAATTGTGTCCGTAAGCTATCTTTAATACTTAAATTAATTAGGTTTTTAAAGGGAGCAATCACCGAATTATTGGCTTGAATATAGAATACTCCCCATAAGGAATATGCTGATAGAAATAAGGAACATACTGCCGATATTAGTAGTGCTACAAATTCGAATTTTGATATTTTTTTCAAAATAATTCTAAACAGCTCACAAATTGATATTCCAATTGTAACAATTAATAAGCTTAATAAATGACTGTTCGCAATTCCACTCATTCCTATAACCAGCGGAATAATCCCTGATCGTTCTTTCCGATAAATTTTAAGCAACCCAGCCACTACTAGTGGTAAATAGGCATAAGCTAAAAATTCACCAAAGGCCATACGAAAATACAGAAGGTTTAAATGGTAAGAATTAAACAACCAGTATGACACTAAGCAAACCCTCAGTACCCTACTATTACATCCAAGTGTTCTAACCAGATAATACATAGCTAAAGCAGTTAATAAATTGATTAACCAAAAACCACCAAGAATTGCTAGCATAATATGTTTGAAAAAGATGAACCTAGGAAGAATAAAGATTAGTCCACCTAACCACGGATAGCAACTAACCACTGCATTCAAGTTATGACCTGGTCCAATAAAAGAAATTTCTGAAGGTATACTTGCGTGATGCAAGGATTGAAAAACCTGTTCATAACGAGCTAGGTGTATTTGTCCATCCGCAGGAATCCTAAAAGGTGTTAATCCATTTATTGCGACATACGAAACCATAAATGATAGGAGTATATATACCAATACTTCTAACCATTTAGCTTTATTTATTTTTTCCATACATTAATCCTTGTAAATGTTATTTGCGTTTCCTTAAAAAATCGCCACACTCGTATGATAAGTATAATGCATAAAATCGTCACTGAGATTTTAATAGTTTTCCTTACCACTTCATTTTGGCAATCCGTATACTCTGAGTCCATTCAAGGTCCATGTCCAATCGTTACGCATGAACTTTAAACTAGCTATATACTAAAACTACTTAATTACTCCCCTCGTTTTATCCTCACTTCTATACTTTGACTAATGGAATTAATTTTTCTCAGTTTGATTTATCCTTTTATACGCAAAGTTATGCCTAATTTTTAAGCGTTTCTACAGAGTGTCTCTTATCGTTATTATATGCGATTATCTTCTATTCTCTTTACAGATTAGCGGTTATGCGGAAGGCAATCCAATTTATTTGATCGGAAACACGAATAAAGATTTTTAAAATCAATTGATCCCCATCCATATGCAGATAATATCAAAATATATGGTAGAAATTGAATTAAGTACCTAGTTCTTCCACCCTCAAATAATAGTAGGAAGATCATGCCACCTAAAACCGTATATTTTAAAATCAGGATGGTATATTCCTGACTACTTAATGCTAATAACATCCCCAAAACAACTAATCCCCATATAAACTGAACCCATAGGGCATTACCTTTCCAATTCTGATTAGCTGAATTCCCGGTAAACATACGTTGAATATAGCCTCTAATTCCAGTATGAATTTTAAATGGAATAAGGAATCCTTTTTTTCCAGATTCAGCCTGCCAACCAAACGTACCATCATTAGTATTTAGTATTTGCTTTTTCATTAAAAATCTTATATACCCACTGATGCCGTATCCCTTTAGGCGTTGCTTTATCAGGCTAATATTCAATTTATTTCTTTCAGCTGGTGTTGACTTGGTAATATTCTGTCCAACATCTACAGGGTTGTATCCTCCATTACCAGACAATCCCATAGCCATGAATTCTGTCATCGGCATTGCTTTTTTAGCGTCAATCACATTAATCGAATTATGAGACTCGTAATACTTAGCACCAAGATATACTCCTCCAAAACTAAGTAGTACAACAATCCCACCACCAATCAACACATGTTTCAGATACTTTTTGTTTTTATTAGTAGCAAGATAAATAACTATAACCAATCCTAAAGCCATATCCACAATAACTGTACTAGGCTTTATAAAGTAACCTAGTGCTGATATAACACCTATAAGCACACACACTAGCGTTCTTATTTTTTTATTATTAGTATCCTTTAAAAGGGATAACAACGCCAGCATAGAACTCCCAATAAAGAATGCAGGAATATCACTATAAAAAATTGCTACATAGGGAGATACTATTATCATCGCCCAAGATAACCATGAGACATTAACTGTAACTTTCTTTTTATGAAAAAAACTATTAGTTGAATATATAATTAACCCCCAACTTACATCTAATAGCACTATATTTAGTGAATTTAGTAGCTTAATAAAGCCTTGCATCCCAATGCTTTTTACCCATTCATAAATATGCGTTTCAAAAGCACACATCATAAACGTATTAGGATAATATGAGAAGTAGTTCTTACCAAGCCAATTAGGCTTTCCCATTGCAGCTGTTTGGATGATACTTGGATCCCACCAAGTTATCCCTGATAATTCTATAATTAAAATTACTTGCCAAGTAACTGTTAAGATAATCCCGATGATTACCAATGAACGGCAAAAATTTCGTGACAACTTAATCTTAAAATTATTTTTACAAGTCCATAAAACCGCAAAAATAGCGATTATCATCAATAACATCACCATTGATATCTTTGATATATCTAATAAATTATTTTGAAATCTTGTAATAATACCAATTAATGTTAGTACCAACATTGGGTATAAAAAGACATTCGCTATCCTATTTCCAAATATTTTCATAGTTTCTCTATCCTTATAGTCATTTCAATATAAATAACCACAACACCTCTATCGTTAAATTACATTAGCGAGGGCAAAAATTGTAGGGGTATTGGGGTTATCAAAATTTATTATTAATTTCTAGCCTAATATAAGCAATTTGAAAAAGGCACTAAATTTTAACCGCTTCGGTATTTGATAATTCAAAAAAATACTTACCGAATTTCTAAAATTCTAGCCCCATGAAAATTCCCTATATTTTAAATTAAGGATATGACTACCTCCCCTTAACCTTAACCAATCAAAAACCTTACCATTACTCAAAAAACCATCACGTCTTTACATTTTATCGATCAAACTAACCTCTACCATACTTATTCATTACTAACTCTATTTTTTCTCAGATGGTAAATACTGATTAAATATGTTACAACCGTTTTGACAACCGCATAACAAGGTATACATAAAATCATCCCTGGGATCCCAGCAATGTTCCCGGCTGCTAACAAGAGCATGATGATCGTAAGCGGATGAATCTGTAGTGTCTTTCCAATAATATTAGGATAGATAATGTTCCCATCAATTTGTTGAACAATCACTACCACAATAATAACCCACAGTATCTTTTCTGGTGCAACCGCAATTGAGACCATTAAAGATGGTGTAATCCCAATGTATGGTCCTACGTACGGAATCATATTAGCCATCCCAGCAACCACACCCAATACGACCGCCAATGGCTGTCCAATAATCAAATAGCCGATTGAGGTTGCTACCGCCACAAATAGGCACTCAATTGCTTGCCCCGAAATATACGCCGATAATGTTTTGCTCATTTTCTGCAGTAACTCGCCGACTTCAGCCTGGCTACTCTTTGGGAAGAGTTTCTGTACACTTGGTACAAGACGATTACCATCCTTAAACATGTAAAATAGCATTACCGGTACCGTAATCGCTACAATAATAGTACTCGTTATCGTTCCAATAATTGTTCCCGCACTAGCGGTAATCCCCGTAATGATGTGCTGCGTATATTTTGAAACTTGATCGTTAATCTGACTGTAGTAGGTTGAGAGGTGAAGTTTTCTAACCCACGGGTGTTCTGAAATCTCTTGAATCATTTTCTGACTCTCTTTGGCCGCCTGAGGGAGCCAGTGAATAACCTGGTTTAGCTCATTCATAACGGATGGAATCAGGGCTGAGACGCCCCCCACCACAATTAAGATCATTGCTAAAACAACGATTAAACTTGCAATTCCCCGTGTCATTTTCCACTTGTGGATCTTTACCTTCATTAGTAAGCGAAAGATTGGGCTTAACATGTAGTACAAAAAAAGTGAGATTATTAACGGAGTAATGACAACCGAAACGAAAATTAATAATGGGGTAAACACAAAATTAATCTGGTTACAAACCCAGATTAATGCCGCAATGATTAATAATTCCAGCGACCAGAAAAGTGCATTTTGATAACTTTTTGACATTATTTCTTTTCCTTTATGATATAGATTGGCCGGTTCTTAACCTGCATGTAGATCCGGCCAATGTACTTTCCAACAATCCCGATACATAAGAGCTGCAACCCACCTAACAATAAGATGATGCAAATCATGGATGACCATCCAAAGGCACTGCTTGCCGGCTCAATAAAGTGGCGAATTACAACAAAAATTAAGCCAATAATTGATAAAACAAATGACGTCGTCCCTAACCATACCGCTAGTGACAATGGGGCTTGCGAAAAGTCCGCAATTCCATCCATTGCATACTTAAAGAGCTTCCAGGTTGACCAGTCCGTTGTCCCGGCCACCCGTTCAACATTCTTATACTCTAGGTACTTTGTCTTAAAACCGACCCATGAGAAAATTCCCTTTGAGAAGCGGCTGTATTCTTTCATCGAAAGGACCGCATCGACCATTTGACGGGTCATCATTCGGTAATCACGGGCTCCAGGAACAATATTAGTCTGTGAGACACGGTTAATCACAGAATAAAACTGATTACTGAGAAAGGACTTAAACTTAGCCTCACCGGTCCGATCTATTCGCCGGGTCCCCACGCAATCGTACTCACCCGTTTGAATAATTGAATACATTTTCGGTAAAAACGACGGCGGATCTTGTAAATCAGCATCCATTACCACCACATAATCGCCCGTCGTTGCTTCAAGTCCCGCATATAGGGCGCTCTCCTTTCCAAAGTTTCTTGAAAAGGTCAAGTAGTGCACCCGTTCCGGATCCATCGCATGCAGTTTTCGCATTTCTTCTAATGTTTGATCGGCTGACCCATCATCAACCAACCAGTATTCTATTTCTAAATTACTAATTTTCTGAACGACTTCTTCCACCGCTGGATAGAACAGCGGAAGGGCTTCCTGCTCATTATAACAGGGCACCACAATCGATAATTTTGGCATCTTTGGTCCTCTTATTTTTATAATTGAAAAAACCGGCACCACAAAGCAGTACCGGTTTTCATTATACACTATTTCGCCTTAGAACTAACTATCCTTCAGTAATGGAGGTTGGTGAAACGTTATATGTGTACGTCTTACCATTAACCGTCCCCGTGAATTGATAGTTGTTTGTTCCCGTCTGGGTTGCGGTAAAGGAATCAACATCTGTTGCCGTTGGTTGAACTGGCATCGACTGACCAGCTGTCCCGGCATTGTTTAAGTTAGCCCCCAAGCGTTCCTTTAAGAGATCCCGTGCCTGGGTTTGCGTTAACGTAGCAGTTGATGTAGCAGAAGATGATGATGAACTGCCACCGTTCGATGAACTTGAAACTGAAGCCGTTGAAGACGTAGCAGACCGAGACCCATTGTTGCTTGAAGAAGCAGAGGAGGTATTAGTATTAGCTGAAGAATTAGAAGTTGAGGAACTAGTATCTTCAGACACCGTTTTAACCTGCTGCTTCTTGCTAGAGGAGTTCTTCTTCGTAGCTTTACTGCTCGTACTTACACTACTCGTAGTATCACCTTCACTTGCAGATTTACTTCCACAGGCAGCCAATGATAATAGCATTGCCCCAGCAACAATCGAAGTTAATAGCTTTTTAGCTTTCATAAATTTATCCTCTCATTATCTCGAACTAAGATCTTTAATCACATTATAACAAAGTCTTTACTCGATGATTAGTCATAACTTCACAATTTCTCAATATTTTGAAAAAGCCTCAGGATTTTCACCTAAGGCTTCTCCTAGCTTGATTAACTTATAACAATGTAGTAGCTTGGCTTGAAGTATGCTTGGTAGCCAATCTTAACATTTTCACCAACCGTTGGGGCGTGAACATATGAACCATTCCCAAGAGAAATTGCAACGTGGTAAGGAGCAGAATCGCTACCAAAGAAGAGCAGGGCTCCCTTTGGGGCACTAGCCACGTTTGAGTAGATGTGCGTTCCTAAGGCCTGTTGTTGATAAGTAGTTCGGTAACTAGAACTAAGACCGTATGCCCACTGAACTAAACCTGAGCAGTCAAATCCAGTTGCTGGTGAATTACCACCCCAAGTGTAGGCAACACCGATTTGACTTAACGCCTTATTAACCTTAGCGTTAACGTCGTTCTTAACTGTCAAAACGCCTTTGCTATCAGCTGTGTAAGTCACCCCATTAAGTGTTACATCAGTATTAGTGGCTAAAGCACCATCGTTACCAAAGTAATAGTTCCGGCCCCAGTTACTGTACTCTTGGTTAGTGTAACGAGCACCATCGTTACCGAAGTAGTACGTCCGGCCCCAGTTACTGTAGAACTGGTTGGTGTAGCGGGCACCATCATCACCGAAGTAGTACATCCGACCCCAATTACTGTAGAACTGGTTGGTGTAGCGGGCACCATCATCACCGAAGTAGTACATCCGACCCCAGTTACTATAGAATTGGTTAGTGTAGCGAGCACCGTCAGCGCCGAAGTAGTACATCCGACCCCAGTTACTGTAGAACTGGTTGGTATAGCGGGCACCGTCAGCGCCGAAGTAGTACATCCGACCCCAGTTGTGATAGAACTGGTTCCTGTATTCCTTACCATCAGCACCAAAGTAGTAAACTTTATCATTTTGCTCTAAGAAGAAATTCGTCTTTTTAGTGCCGTTAATGTAGTAATAGGTGGAACCATTTTCCGTTACTCGACCATTCTTAACCACGGAAACAGCTGCTGCCACCTGTCGAACTGCGTTTGCGGAAGAAGCAGCTGCATCAGAACTTGCGCTACTATCTGCCTCACTAGCGGCTGAAACCGTGTCAGAATTAACATCACTTGAAGCACTAACAGCAGCTTCAGAGGCAACACTAGCATCACTTGAAGCTGACGCAGAAGCCGTTTCACTAGCGGACGGTGCCGAAACCGTTTTAGTACTTGCCGATGTTTCAGCAACTACTGAAGCTGAAGCACTTGCTGAATCTGCCAAGCTAGCAGAACTTACGCTAGCAGATACAGCTGAAGCGGAAGTAGCTGAAGAAACTTCTGAGCTAGCAACATCAGAAGTGCTCGTTGAAGAAGTGTTTTCGTTAGCGCTAGCAGCTGACAAGACAACTGATGAAGCGCTAGCACTGGAAGCAGCACTAGCAGAAACTGCGCTCTGGGTAACAACGTCACTAGTTGCATCAGCGTTAGCAGGCTTAGCAGTTACAACCGTAGTACCAAGTGCAACTGCAGCGGTTGCAAGCGCCATCGTGCACCAGTTCTTACCCTTTTTGTACATTTTGAAGTGTTTGCTGACTTCCATAGGTTGAGTTCCCCTTCTGATATTTACTAAGATTACTTTTCTAACTTTTACTAAATTGTTTTTATTTATCTTTCACAGTTTCTAACTTTATCATAATTTCTGTAAATGACTAGCCCTTCCGGAGCTTTGTTAATCAAAAGTAACGCCAGCAAAATGTTTGTAATATTAAAGAAATATAAAAAGACGATGGTCTTTAAAAATTAGACCATCGTCTTTGTTTAACTTGCTTTACTTTGCTTTTGCGCTAAATGCAATTTGGTCATACCTAGTGAGCCCATAATTATTAATTAATGACATTAAACTAGTTGAGTATGACGGATCCGTTGCATAACCATCCTGTCGAACTAATGTGGTAACTGCTGACGCACTTCTATTGCCCAAAAGATTTGCATAACGACTGTTCTCAACGAAAAAGAGGGCATGGTCATGTATACTAGCATTATTACTTGGATATACACGGAAGTGATCGGTAATGTAATATGTCACCCCGTTGTATACCTCGTAGGTTGGAAGTGCTACAGAATTCCCATTGTAGCTACCCTTAATCCCAAAGAGGTTGTGGTACTTATAAGCTAATACCGAGTTTCCCCAACCACTTTCTAAAATTGCTTGCGCAATGGTTAATGAAGGTAGAACCCCATAGTCTAACCAACCTTCAATCGCCCCATTAACAATTCCTCCAATAAAAGAGTTTGAGCTTGTGAGGATCCCCTTATTGTCAAATGTAAGGTCCCCGTATCCTAGGTTGATTGTCGTATTAGTTGCCCGAGCGCCATCAGAACCGAAGTAATAAATGTTTCCCCATGCACTCATAAACTGGTTCGTCCATCGGGCCCCGTCGTTACCGAAGTAGTACGTCCGGCCCCAGTTACTGTAGAACTGGTTGGTGTAACGAGCACCGTCATCACCGAAGTAGTACATCCGACCCCAGTTGCTGTAGAACTGGTTGGTGTAGCGGGCACCATCAGCGCCGAAGTAGTACATCCGGCCCCAGTTACTGTAGAACTGGTTGGTGTAGCGGGCACCGTCAGCGCCGAAGTAGTACATCCGACCCCAGTTACTGTAGAACTGGTTAGTGTAGCGGACACCACCATCACCGAAGTAGTACATCCGGCCCCAGTTGTAATAGAACTGGTCAGTGTAGCGGGCACCGTCAGCGCCGAAGTAATACATGTTGCCCCAGTTGTGATAGAACTGATTCTTGTACTCCTTACCATCATCGCCAAAGTAATAAACTTTACCATCTTGCTCTAAGAAGAAATCCGTCTTCTTAACGCCATTAATGTAGTAGTAGGTGGAACCATTTTCCGTTACCCAACCATTCTTAACCGCGGAAACAGCTGCAGCTACTTCACGAACTGCGCTTGCGGAAGAAGTAGCTGCATCAGAACTTGCGCTACTATCTGCCTCACTAGCGGCTGAAACCGTGTCAGAATTAACATCACTTGAAGCACTAACCGCTTCAGAAGTTGCACTACTGTCCGCATTAGCTTGGGTAGCAACCGTACTACTATTTATGTTAGCCTCTGCTGAGGTAGCAGTAGCAGTAGCCTTAGACTTGTCACCACTTGCTGAGCTTGTTGAAACAGATGCTGCCTGTGAGCTAACACTACTATCTGCACTAGTAGTTTCAGCAGAGGCCACACTAACAGAATTAGCACTTACCGCATTAGTAGTTGAGGCAGAACTAGCCTCGCTTACAGCTGCATTCGTTGAGGCAGATGAAGAACTAGCGGTTAAGGTTACACTTGATGCACTAGTTGCCGTGGCTGCAGCAGTTGAGGTAACAGTTGCTGATGAAGCAGAAGGTGCCGTTTCATCGGCATGGGCCGTAACCATCGTTGTCCCTAATGTAACGGCTGCTGTTGCAAGCGCCATCGTACACCATTTTTTACCTTTTTTATACATTTTGAAGTGTTTACTTACTTCCATTAGTTAAATCCTACCCTTTTTTGATTAATATTTAAATTTAAACTTTTATTTCATCATTTCATTCAACAGGATCTATACTACCACGAATTATGGTTCTTTCCCGAAGCTTCATTTGAATGTCAACAAATTATCATCTTTGACATCTCTTCGTAAAAAAGGACCCCGTGAAAGGGCCCTTTCTTTCATTTGTTACTTACTTGTTATTTTATCGAGTACTTGGAAGTACTGATTATCATTAAACCTTTTTACACTTTGTTGAACATCCCTTGGCTTAGGTTGCCAACTTCTTAACAAGCTCAGCTTCTCAACAAAGTCCGCCAGATCTCCCAAATGGTAAACTAAACCATTCTCTTTTGGAACCGTAACGTCTTCGTATCCACTAAAATCCGCCGTTAGGCACGGAATCCCGTGTGCCATTGCTTCAATCATTACCATTGGTAACCCTTCATACTTTGATGTCAGGACTAAAGCATTCGGGTGAACCTCGTCTAGCACGGTTTTCCAAAGATCTGCTGTCCACCCGTGGAAAGTACACTGCCCTAATATTCCGATCTCTTTAGCGTACTTCTCCACTAAGTTGTCATCTTTCTTAGCACCAAATAGATCTAAGTGAACCCCTTTGCCATACCGCTTAATCCCATCAAGGAGCTCTTGAAGATTCTTTTGACCATGAAGCATAATCTGGCCAACGTACACTAAGCGGATCGGCATATCAGTTGCTGGCTCGTTCAGAATCCCTTCATATGGGCTTACTGGGTTTAACAAAAGGTGAATCCGTTCCTTCTCAATTCCCAAATCCTCTAATTGGTGTGCAATTGGGGTGCTAATGGCCCAGTGCTCATCCGCATAAGTAATGTTTTGGGGGTCAAAGATGTCTTGATTGATCAATGAGAAATGAATCCATGAAATCAACCGCCAATGCCGGTGACGTATTTGACGAACCCTAGCGGCTAGCTTGATGATGTTAACCCCCAAAATAACAAGTGTCTCATCATTTTGAGCCTGCCAAAAGGCCTTCATCAGTAGTGCTAGTTTACTAAACTTACTAGATGTGGCCACTTGAAGAACTTCGATTTGCGGGTCTAAAACTTCTAGCCAACGCCGATTCACTGGTACACTAGTGACAATAAGGCGCACCTGATGCTTTTTCACAAGGTGATTCAAGGCCTTATCAATGACTGTTTCAGTCCCCCCGTTTCCCGATAACTCGGGACAAACAAAGGTTAGTTTCATTCCTTTGCTCCCTTCCCTAGAAGTTCTTTTGCTTGACTAATAATTGGCGCCCGGAAGATGACTAGGCAGGCCGCGTAAACTACAATTCCCACGGCTACCTGGAACGCCAGGTTAACGATGTTCATCGCCATCATCTGATCTAAGCGTAGTACTACCACATACATAATTAGACCACTCAGTAAGTACCGCCACAAACCAGAGAAAAGCATCCGCCGGCGAATCGTCGTCCGAACGCAATACAGTTGCACCGCTGTAACACAAAGTTCTGATATAACAGTTGCCATCGCTGCCCCATTCGCTGAATAGGCCGGGATCAAGAAGAAGTTGGCAACAATATTAACAACCGCCCCGACTGACACCGAGGCTGTAAATTCCTTCACCCGATTAACTGGCATTAGGTACTGGGTTCCCGTGACGTTACTCCAGGCGATGAAAAGAATTACTGGCGCTTCAAAGAAGATAATTCCACCAGCCTGTTCATAGCCCTTCCCTAAGAACCAGGGGGCAAACTTAGCTGAGATCGCCATCAACCCAAACATCATTGGGACTGACATTGAGGTAACGAAGTCGAAGGATTTATAGAGGCTCTCACGTACTCCTTTATAATCCCCACTAGCAAATTTATTTGCAACGTGAGGAAGCATGACCGTCCCCGTCGCCGTTACAATTGCCAAGACCAACTTAACAATTTTATCTGAAAAATCAAACTGCCCCAGTGCCGTTGGCTGACCGATCTTCCCAAGCATCAGCTTGTTAACGACTAAGTAAATCTGAGTTGTGATGGTTGGGATAAAGAGGAGTAGTGATGGATAGAAGTGTTGAAACGGGTGCCATTCCTTTGGCGACACCCATTGGATGCTTTCCTTCAGGTACGGCCATAGGGTAATATTCCCCCCCACTTGGGCAATCCCCAGCAAGAAGATGTATTTCCCTAGATCTCCCTTATTCTTAACCAAAGTAAAGATTAAAACGATGGACACAATTTTAACAATTGTATTTCGTACAACCGTCTTCTTGAAGTCCTCCATCCCCATGAAGTACCAGGAAACATCCAATCCCGTTGCGATAATCCACAGAGTCTGGATTAAGTAGTAGGTCCTAAAGGTGGTCGAGAATAAGAAAACTGCCGCTAAATAAGCTATCAAGGCAATGGTAATCGTACACAATTGAAGTGCTTCGATCCCCCAAAAGGTCCGGGAGCGATGGTACTTATCATCGCGGTGGTAGGCAACTTCTCGGTTCCCATATAGGGTAATCCCCATTTGACCCATTAAATAAAAGAAAGTGACCCAACCATTCGTATAAGTGTTGATCCCATTTTCATGCGCACCAAGAACCCGTGAAATATACGGGGTCGTAATTAACGGTGCGAACATCAGAAGAACCTGGTACCCCGCATTATACAGATAGTTTCTAATCACTTTCATTCTTACTAATCGAACTCCTTTTCTACGCACACGAGGGCCGCGTGGAGAACTTGGTCCATGTCATAGTAGCGGTATTGTCCCAGCCGGCCCCCGAAAATTACGTTGGCTTCCTTAGTCTGGGCTAATTGAGCATATTGCTTGTACAATTCATTGTTTTGCTGGTTGTTAACCGGGTAGTATGGTTCGTCCCCCCGGTGCCAGTCGGCCGGGTATTCCCGGGTCACAATCGTCTTGTTTTGATCACCCTTACCAAATTCAAAGTGCTTGTGCTCAATGATACGAGTATAAGGCGTTTCAGCATCGGTGTAGTTGATTACGGCATTCCCCTGGTAGTTATCAACAGCCATGGTTTCGGTTTCAAACCGCAGGCTCCGGTATTGGAGTTCCCCAAGTTGGTAGTCAAAGAATTGGTCGATCATCCCGGTGAAGACCACCTTAGGGTAGTTCGCCAGGTATTCTTCCCGCTTAGCAAAGAAGTCCACCCCGGTTTCCACGTCAATCAATTCCGAAGCTAACATCTTTTCAACGATTTGAGTGTACCCCCCTACCGGAATTCCCTGGTAGTCGTCGTTAAAGTAGTTGTTGTCGTAAGTTAACCGTACTGGCAGGCGCCGGATAATGAAGGCAGGCAAGTCGGTTGCCTTTTGTCCCCATTGCTTTTCGGTATAACCCTTAACCAGCTTTTCGTAAATGTCCCGCCCAATTAAGGAGATCGCCTGTTCTTCCAGGTTTTGCGGCGTCTTCCCCGCCATTTCTTGGCGTTGTTCGTTAATCTTTGCCAGGGCTTCTTGGGGGGTCCGAACGCCCCACATCTTGTTAAAGGTGTTCATGTTAAAGGGTAAGTTGTACATCGTCCCCTTGTAGTTTGCCACCGGACTGTTGGTGTAACGGTTAAAGGTGGCAAACTGGTTGACGTAGTCCCAAATGGCCTTATTGGAAGTGTGGAAAATGTGGGCCCCGTATTGGTGGACCTGAATTCCCGCCACTTCTTTGGTATAGATGTTTCCGGCAATGTGATCCCGCTTTTCGATCACCTTAACCCGCTTCCCGCGCTGAGCTGCTTCATATGCAAAGGTGGCCCCAAATAAACCGGCCCCCACTACTAAGTAATCATATTTTTCCATGGTTATTTCCTTCCGTCTAATAACGATTAGTCTAAAATATCATATCTCAATTCCGCGAAAACAACAACTATCGCCAATAAGAAAAGGAATGGCTTCATAAACCATTCCCAATTCCTACTATTAAGATTCATTTCTTCTCCGACTGGTT
The DNA here is from genome assembly GCF_001293735.1 of Limosilactobacillus gorillae. Taxonomy (GTDB): domain Bacteria; phylum Bacillota; class Bacilli; order Lactobacillales; family Lactobacillaceae; genus Limosilactobacillus; species Limosilactobacillus gorillae. Next base: position 15,183 of record NZ_BCAH01000004.1, read on the forward strand.
AAGTTTCTCTAACAGTCCCTTAGACGTTGATAACTTAACTTTACGGCCAAAAAAATAATTACCTTTCACAATCGTTTCATAATCTCGTTCATCGAGAATTGCCGGTGTTTTACCATTTTCCCGTTCCCAATTAATGTAGCGGTGCATGTTTCGATCAATTCGTTGAGAATATGTTGTATCACCCAGGATTGTCTGAAGCCAAAATTCATCTGAACAAAAACTATGGCTGAACAGTTTCTGGTAGCGAAGATCGGTATCCCAAGTTTTAATTGCATACTGTAATGCATCCCTTGGAACATCTACCCATTCTTGGCCGGAGAAAATGTCGCGGTCTTGAAAACCGTACTTCTTTAAGCGATTAACATGGAGTAACCGTTGGGTCAAGATTAATAACCGATGGTAAATTTTACCAAAGGTTGACCGCCGATTAACCTGATCATAATTGTAATAAAATTTCATCCACCAAAGGAGTGGCTCCCCGCTCTTTTGAGCATTACCCACCCGGTAAAAGTCCATGTAGATTTGATTATTATCCTCAAAGAAGTCATAGATCTTTTGTGGATCCTGCAATGGCCAGTCTTCACCAGAGATTAGGTGTACGTACGTAATCTCCTTATTTTCAAGAGCTAATTTCATCAAGGCTACGGTTGCCTCAACAATACTGAAACTCCCCCACTTAACATCATACAAGGAAACATAGTGAGCCCGCGGGTTTGATGATAATGATTTCTTAACGCGATCGCTAAGACTCATCTTCTTGTCAATGTGAATATACACTTCAAAACAATCATCGAGGCGGTCTACCAGCTTCAAAAGCTGCTCTTCGTCTTTATGAGCCAAGATTAGGATTGCTTGCATCGTAAATTCCCCTAACTATTTGCGAATTTGATTCGTGATTGAAATTTAAATTGGTTCTGACGGTTAAAAAATACCTTGCGGAGAAATGGAATCCGTTTAACAAACCAAATGGCAATTAACGAAACTATGATTCTGTAAAGTACGTTGGTAAAAGTATCCGCTGCCGCCGGAAAATGAGTTACGTGGCCAATAAAGACCTCCGGGTTGACTAAACTAAGCTCCATAATATGGAAACATAAAACAACGAGAGATGCTTGACCATAGTGTGCTAACGACGTCAAAACCTTTATCAACTTTGTGCCCGTAACTAATTTTTCTACCCAGTAGGCGAATAGCATCATCACTACACAACCACTTAGAGCACCAATGAGTGAGACTGTCCAATTGCTAGCAAAAGCTGTTGCCATACCAAAGTGATTAAACCGATCATAGTAACAAACCAGTAGATAAATCATGGTCGCAACCAGGATTATCATCCCCCCAATTCGTTTTGATCTCCATAAAACTGGAACTCGTTTTAATAACTGCCCAAACCAGAGAAAAAAGAGCCCAATCATGGCCGCATTTAAAGACCACGGTAACTCTCCATTAGTTTTAATACCATTATGGTACGGTGTCATCCAAAAACCTACATAACATACGATTAATGTAATAACTCCAACCAACCAGAATCCATTCTTTTTAGAATCCAAAGCCTTCATCAGAGCATTAAAAACAATTGATGCCCAAAAGAGTGCTATCAAAAACCAAATTGCTCCAATTTCTGGCATGATAATTTTTGTCCCGACCCCGATTAATGGGGTACTTCCTCCCATTCCAAAAACAGCTGCCTTTACTAACTCTTTACCAGATCCCATACTTTTTAAAGCTCCCCAATGCGGGATATGATTAAGAAGGATGGAACCAATAACCATTACTGAAGCAGTAAAGACATATGGTAACAATAAATTACAGATTAATTTGTAAATCTGCTTAATAAACTTTTGGGGATGATAAAGATAACCAGACAAAGTAAAAAATATCGGTACGTTTACCGTAAAGAAAAATGCTCCCTGAAAGGATCCCCAAACCTTTAAAGTATGGCCCCAAATGATAAAAAGCATCCCCCAAGCTCGAACAACATCGATCCAGAGAATTCTTTTTTTAGCCACGGACACCACTCTTTTCTTCTAAATCTGCGATTGCTGCTTGAATATGTTTTCCCTGCCGAAGTCCCTCAGCCAGTTTTACGGTATTAGCCTTCATTACCGCGTACTGATCCGCCGTAATCGATGCTAAAACATCATCCAAGTCAGAAAGTGAGTCTACAGTTAAACCAACTTGATGTTGTTCAATAAAATCGGCTAACGCTGCTTGTTTCCAAATAATTACCGGCAGACCACAGCTCAGATAAAGCGACGTCTTATGTGGATTATTGAACTTCAGGTACTCACCGTACCGGCCATTGCACCCGTCTAAACTAGTTCCATCCCACACCAAACCAAAGTTTTGCGTCATATGTTCAAGAAGTTCATCCGGCGTGTACTGCCCCGCATACTTGACGCCCTCTTGATACGATTCCGCCGGATTGGCCCCAAAAATCGTTAATTTAGCTTCGGTCAGTTTAATCTTCTCCAGGAAGGGTGCCTTTTCAAGGTTTCCAGCAAAGCAAACGGAGCGGTCGTACAGGTAATCCTCCCCCATCGGTTGTGGGTTATCATAGTCAAAGATTCCTAACGTTGACATCGGCACCCGGACGCCCCTTTGAACTAACCAATCTACCATGTGTTGGTTATGCGTAATTAAACCATCGACCTTATTTAACTGAGCCACTTCCAGTTGTTCAAGCTCTTTATCGGGGGTTTCCGCCCGTAAGGTATCAATATCATGCGTAATGAAGAAGAGCTTCGCCTTTGTGTACTTACGTACCGCCTGGATAATTTGATCAACTAGGTAGTAGGAATAGATCGGATATTGGAAGATCACCTCATCAATTTCTTGTCCCTTAAATAAACGTGGCAAGTCAATGTACGCGTACTTGAACTTCCCAAACTTGGACCGAACATTGAATGGAAGGATCCAATTTTCATATCCTTGGTCCTCTAAGAACTTAATCATGTCCATTTGGGCCTTTGGTCCGGCATTGTTATCTTTATTATAAAAAACAGTCACTAAAACTCTACGCATTTAAACTTTCCTTTTTCCTTGGCCAAGTAATTGCAAAAGCAGCTAATAAGAATGGATTAAATGAGATGTCCAACAAGTGTTGCTCAACAAGACAACTGAGCGTTACGACCAACATAACAGTAACCAAAGCGTAATCATGTTCTACTGTAGCTCTTAATGAGATATACATCATAATCACTGTTATTAAAATTAGGGCAACCACCCCATAAATGATTAGTAGCCTAATGTACGAAGAATCAATGTAGAAATACTTGAAGGCATTACTATCGGCCATCTTTAATCCTTTGGCTCCTCCCCAACCGTGCTCAATAACGTGATTCCCCCACAAATTAACCCCATATTTTTGAAGCGCCTCTGATGATAGTGCTAATCTGTTTGAAAAAATACTATTCGCTTTAATAAATAATTGGTTCATCGGATCATAGTTTAAGGTGGCCATAATGTCCACAAAAATTAAGATCGGAGTAACTACCCAGTAAAGAGACGCTGTCTGTTGCGCAAATCTATTGCCGTTCTGAGCTTTTTTGGCAATTATTAAGCAAACTACTAAGATAATCGCCGTGATCGTGCTAAGCCGTGCATTTGCCACTTGCCACATCAAAAGGGCCATGACCAAAAAGAATACATAATGTTTCCAACAGAGCTTTTTAAAGTCAAGGTAACTTTTAGCCGCCATTAGATATAATACGTGCGATGCTAGATCAGTTGGATAAACAATACCAAGGGCGTATCTAATTCCTCGATCTTGTACAACATACGCCAAATTAGTAATTACACCCATAAGTGAATATAGGATCACAGCAATTAGCATTATCAATCCAATTTGATAATACCACTTGATTATCTTCCTAAAGTGAACTCCTTTTGCTCCCAAAATGAGCGCCATCATATCTAAAATTAAATATGATTGGGATTTTCTCCACGATAAAAAGGCTACTCCAAGTAGAAGTGTAATGACAATCAATTTTGTCGCATCATGATGATCAAATAAATAAATCTTAAGAACTAATAATCCCACTCCTGCATATGAAATTAGTTGAAGTGGGCGAGTATGAAAATAGTCCGTAAACGTTGTGGTCATCAAAAATGAGATGAACAACATAAAGGAAAATGCAACAAGATAAACTTGTTCTCCTGTAATTGGTGCGTTTATAAGTCTTTTTACATAGCTTCTCATCATTACTCCTATAAGAATAGCACGGTTAACTAATCAACTTGTTAACCGTGCTCCTTAATTAATTCTTTTCAGTAATTCCCATCCGATTGGTTAAGTGGCGAATAACTGCCTTCCTCTTTAAATCACCGGTATTAAATACCGTAAGATATTTTACTTTTACATTCCTTTGCTGATGTAAATAAACATTTAACAACCGCTCTGAAAGGAATCCATACAACCGACGCTGGTAGGTATCGTACCCAGTCATATCGGTGTGGCTCTGAACTTCAAACAGAATATCAAATAACCATTTACAATAGTCATTCATTAATTCACGCCGAGTATAGAACATGTTATACGGTGCCATTACCGCTGGTCCGTTCATAACTTCATCGAAGGAGTTCGTGAACTCTGGATAGAGTTTAACGATTGCTTCCCGTGTGTGGTCGAGATCAACCTCATAATGACCACGGATATACTGTTCCCTAAGGGTTTCTTTCCCTTTAGAGTCATCCTCAGGATAAGCCACAACCCAATCATATTCTTTAAGCATTGCTTGAAGCTCTTCCTCGGAAACCGGATGAGTTCGTCCAAAAGCAAGTAGCCAAAGATACATTGCATTCCGTCCGCCTATCCTTTTACCAAATGAATGCGGAGAAAAGTAACGGCGATAGTGACTCAGTCCTACAAAGGGGTCTGTTGTATTTTTCCACATCCAGTAGAGTCCTGTTAGCTCATTAAACTCTTTATTCTGTCGTGAAATATTATCACCTGTATTATCAGCTAAATAACCACGTGGATTAGAATTAAAATCAGCTCCCACGAGTAGTGGCTGATATCCGTTTGGTAAGTCGTAATCAAACATTTTATGTGATATTACATACATTGTCATAATTACTACATCCTATTTTACCAAATGCTTAAAGGTTGTCCTTACAAAAGCAATGACCATACCGGCAAGGGCTCCTAATGCAAATCCAAGAATGGCATATTTCTTCGCCGATGGTGAGGTTTGGCTTTTTACATCAGAAGCGTACGCCTTTGAAAGTGGTTGGATTTGTCCAATTCCAGCCTTAATCTTCGGTAATTCCTGCTTAGTAGCATCCGTCACAGCATTTACAATCAACGCCGCATCTTTTGCACTACCAACCTTAGCATGAATGTCTAAGATTATCTCACCGGCCCTTGGTTTTGCATCTACTGCTGATTCCAAATCAGAAACCGAGTACTTCTTTTGAAGTTTCTTCGGTAATTCTTTTCTAGCTTTCGATAAAACCAGCCGATCCTGAACTAATTCTGAGTAAGTTTGCATCATGCTCATATCTGCCATTGCCTGTGAATTCTTATAACTCACCGTGTCTAAATTATGGCCGATTAAAATTTCTCGACTAGCAGTATAAGTTGTCGTTTGCTTATGCTTCGCATAGAAACCTAGGCAACCCATCCCAAGAACAGCCAGCACCAAAATCAAGATGATGTTTTTTAAAATAATTTTTGAAATGTCATCAATACTATATGATTTACTCATTGTTTATCTCCTAAGCGTGTCCCGTAATTTTACGTTGCAAGAACTTACCACCCTTTTTCAACCAATTAGTGTGCTCCATGAACACGTAGTTCACTTCCTTCACCTTATATTCAGGATGGACTTCCAACCAAACGTCCAGCAATAACTCGCTTAAAAAGCCGTAGACACGCTGTTCATAGGTTGAATATGTGGAAATATCCGTTTGTGCCTCTACCTTGGCTAAGACCTCATACATCCACGTGCAATATTCATTGAGGGGCTGCTTTTTCATGATAAACATGTTAAACATGTGGGCCCACGTACGCTTCATCACCGTCTCAAAGGCTGGTGCATACTCTGGATACTGCTCTTGAATCACTTGGTGCATGATCTCAAACGGTTCATGATGGTGGGCATGCAGATAGTGTGATTCATTAGTTTCAATATAGTAGTTTCGCTTGGATGGCAAAATAATATCGTAGTCTTCCAAGAGTTCTTGGGTCTCTTTTTCCGACAGTACCGTCGCTAACGACTTTTGGTGGCGCAAACTCAGGTACCGCCGGTAGTGAACCAACCCCATGGCATCCACATCGAGGTTCTTCCACCCCCAGTAGATAGCCGTTAGTTCATTATAAGTCGGGTTTTTTTTGGAAATATTATCACCCGTATTATCCCCCTGAAAGGTTTGGTTAACGTCCGGGTGAAGCTCTTTACCCACAAAAACCGGCAGATACATTGGATCTGTCGGCATAGCATAGTTTTTGTGGGCCGCAACTAATACTTTTACTCGCACAATGTTCTCCTTTAATAGGCTCCGTTTGGCTTGATCATCACTTTAACCGTTTCAAACATGATCTTTAAATCCAGCCAAACCGAGCGATTTTGAATGTAAGTTAAATCAAGGTGGACCATTTCATCAAAATCAACGTCATTTCGTCCCCCTACTTGCCACATTCCGGTGGCTCCTGGGGTAACCAGCAGACGCTGTCTATCATAATCCGTGTACTGGGCCACTTCAGAAGTCAGTGGTGGCCGCGGGCCAACGATACTCATTGATCCCGTTACCACGTTGATCAACTGCGGTAACTCATCAAGACTGTACTTACGAATTACCCGTCCCACCCGGGTAATCCGGGGGTCATCCTTCATCTTAAACATGGCCCCGTTAACCTCATTTTGATCCTTTAACTTACTGAGGAGTTCATCCGCGTTACTAACCATCGAACGGAACTTAATGATTTTAAACTCTTTTCCGTCCTTCCCCACCCGGGTCTGAGTGTAAAACACTGGCCCATGGGGATCATCAACTTTAATGCAGATTGCAATCACCAATAGGAGTGGGCTAATTACCACCACGCCGACCGCCGACGCAACGACGTCAAATAGACGCTTGACGGCCCGGTAGATATACTGATGATTTAATCGTTCCACATCAATGTGGATCTTATTTTCAACCATTAGCGTTTCTCTCAATTTCAAAATTAACTTAGGCTCTCTTTATGCCCATTATTTTTCACTTCACAATTGATAATTGTAGCTAATTGATAGCCACTGAACTTATCAATACTTCCCCTATCATACCAATAAATCGGGGTGTAAAAAAGGATTTTTCGTCTGGAATCCCTTTCATCAATTATTAAGATTTTCTTGATCGGCTAACCAGTGATCAATTTCATCCAGCTCAAACCCCTTACGGTAAAGGGCTTGCTTGACCTTGAGCTCCCGTTCATACCCCTGATACCGTTGGTACCGGCGCCATGCTTTTTGGGCCTCACGAGTTAGGAGTTCTTCTTGGCCCTCCTGGTCTGACGTGGGGAAACCCGTCTCCTTAACCAATTGGTACACGTCACCACTATATCCCTGCGTGATTACACCTTGACGGACCTTCTCTTCTTGGCGGCGCACTGGTTGGTTAGCATAACGTTTAGCCAACTTCTTAACCAGCTTTGTGGCGTTTACCTGTTGCTGTTCGATGTTGAACTGCTCAAGGGCACGGTCAATCAAAAGTTCTCCCACCCGTTTTTGGCGGAGTTTTTGACGAATTACGCCGGGTCCCTTCAAGGTTGTATTCATTTCAGTTCGAACAAAGGCAGCCGCGTACTCTTGGTCATCTAGCAGCCGGTTTTCCCTTAGCTTGGCCATCACCACGGGTACAATTTCCGGCGGAACCGCTAACTCGGTAAGCTTTTGCTTCACCTCGTGCTCCGTTCGTAGTTGGTGCGACAGGTAGTCCAGCATCTTGGAATATGCTTGGGCAACCTGATCATCATTTGAAATCTGCTCAAGGAGTTCCTTATCAACTTCCATCCCCTTGTACAGTCGGTACTTAATTAAGACGCTTTCTGCCACCGGAAAGGCGTACCTACCGTTTAAAAAGACGTTAAAGCGCCCGGGACGTTTTTGCGCCACAATGGCGGTTATTTCTTGTTGTTGCTTTTCTTTTTTCATCATCCACCCTGACAAATTCACGCGTAATTTCTATGTATAGGGTGTAAGCAGTGATCACAACTTACTAACCCAACTAATTTTAAAGGAGTGTTTTAATATGATTCGCAATGTTAAGTCAACTAAGCTTCAAGTTACCTCGATCGATGGTGATCACCCCAAAGGTTTAAGCCGGACCTTTAATAATCTGGTTGCCCAACCAAGCGACGAACAGATCACCAGCTTTCAAACCATCCTGGGAAGCTTAACTGGCGGACAAGTTAAAGAAGCAACGTTAACAACCGCCACGACCCTAGCCAACGAATAATCTTTCCCGTAGTTTTTAAAAGAAAGGATACTATATATGAAGACCTTAAACCTCACCTACAAGGGCAGCCTTGGTAAGACCCACATTTTGAAGATCAACTACGCCAACGGCCAACTCGACGAAGTATCCGTCCGCCAAGCAATGACGCAAATCGCCGACCTCAAACTGTTTAAGAAGGACGATGAAGACCTCTACGTCACGCCTGTCTCTGCCAAGGTCGTTAACACGAACGAAGACGTCCTCTTTTCTTAATTTCTAACCACTAAGGAGCCTACTTAGGCTCCTTTTTCTTTAGCCAGTCCGTTATATGCCAGTGCATAAGTTGCCAAATGTATTGGCGTTGGCTAACTGATCCTTCTACCAGTACCTGACAAGTGGCATTGATGATGGCTCCGATCATAACTATAATCCCCGAGAAATCAAGCCAGACCATCATTAAAATGAAGGCCCCGATCGTCTTGTAGGAGTCCACCCGCCGGAAAAAGAATACGGTGTAGTAGGAAAAAATCCGTGATAACCCCATCCAAAGCAAGGCCACCACAAGCGCACCAATCACCACATAACGCCAGCGTACCCGGGCGCTAGGCACAAAGTAGTAGAGTAAGGTTAAGAGGATAAACAATCCCAGAAAAGTCACCGGCCAGCGCAGGGAGCTAAAGATCATCACATAATCCATGGAGAAATGGAAAATTGGCTGAAGCCACTCTAAGACTTGTTCCCCTAGCCCATACATAATCATGAGGGTAAAGATAATAATGATAACAATGATCATCCAAACAAAGGATACCACCCGGTTAATGATCGGATTTTGATTCTTAGCCACCCCGTAGGCACCATTTACCGACCGCTGAAAGGCCGCGATTCCCTGACTGGTTGACCACAAGGCGACTAAGGCCCCAGTGGTCAAGATCCCCCCATTACCGTGACGTAAAAAATCGTAGATGATCGGTTGGATAGACTGATACACCGAACTAGGGATCGCTGACTGGAGATAAGGAAGCACCGTTTTCGCGTCCAGCCCCAGCATCGGTAAGAGGTTTCCGACCACTAAAACTGCCGGAAAGATCGACAAAAGGGTGTAGTACGCCAAAACGGCTGCCGCCGTGGTGACCTGTGCCATTTGAAAGTGCCGGAAAAAAACCGTCACAAAGCGCTTTAACCTTTCCCCAACTCGTTTCATCTGGGCCTCCTCAACACGTCAATACGCCCATTTTATCAGTTTCTGACTTCGAAAACAAAGGGGCCCGGTTAATCCCGCGCCCCCTTGCTTATTTCATCATCTTGAATTTATAAAGGTACTGCTTGCCGGCCGTCAAATCGTATTGAACCAGCTTGTAGTCTTGCCATAATTGTTTTTGCTTCTTGGTTAACTGATTTTCCTTAACAATTTGACCCTTATCATTGGTAAATTGCACCGTTGCGTTGGTATTTCCCTGTCCGGTGTTAACGGAAACTGCCGGCAGGTCCTGATAGACCGCCGTTAACAGAGCCAGGTATGGTGTAACCTTAGAATTGGTTTGTTCAGCCACCATTGCAATAAAATCGTTTGGACTAACTACCTTGGTATGATCCGTTAAAGTCCGGGCGCCGTGCTTTTGCGCATAGGTATTGGAGTAGATAAAGTAATCCGTTTGGTGGAGCTTTGTCCCATCCTTGGCCATGCTGTTATTGTAGATTCCCGGTAAGTGGTCACCATAAAAGACCACCGTGATCGGTTTTTGAATCTTATTGATCTCTTTAATGAATTTCTTGACTGCTTTATCCGTGTAGGTAAGTCCCGTTGTGTAAGCAGCCACGGTATTTTTATCCGTCCCCTCACTAACCTTTGATGGTAACCACTTAGTATAACCCGAGTAGTACTTAGTATCGTAAGGCATATGGTTTTGGATCGTGACCAAGTTAATGAACGTTCCATTCGGGTCAGCCTTCAACTGCTTGAGAGTATTCGCATAAGCGGTTGTATCCGATAAGAACGGATTCTTGCCAATCTTCTTTTTGTCAACAATCTTATACTTGCTGCCTAGGTAATAGAAGCGATTGAAGCCAAACTTTGCGTAATCTATAACCCGACTGTAAAAGACCCCCTGATATGGGTGAATCCCCACTGCATATTTAAAGAGTTGATTAAAAGTCCAATTTTTAGTTAACCGTGGAACCAGCTGAGTGTACGGCGTTTGCATCGTTGAGGAGAAGTTCGCGGTTGCTAATCCCGTTAAAGTCATGTACTCAATATTTGCCGTCCCTCCACCGTAACCGGAAGAGATCATTAAGCCGCTGGTATTGTGCTTCTTTAATGAGAGAATGGTCGGAATGGGGTTTCCCTTGAGTTGCAACCCCGGAACCCGCTTAGGATTAGAAAAACTTTCACTCAGGTTAAAAATGATTGATTGATCGGATAGAGAATTTTCCCGATGTCGATTAATCTGCTTAGCCATTTCCTTATATTCTTTGGCAATCTTAGCCATCCGAGCCTCGGAATAGCCCGTCGGCTGCTTCATTACAGTAACATCGATATTATTCATGAATTGAATAATCGGCCCGTTATTTCGAACTCCAGTGACTTGGTTAAAGAAGAATGGTGAATTTCCCATCCCGCTTATAAAAGTGCTAATCCTTGAGTCGGTATGGTTCCAAACGCTACTACTCCCAAAGAAAAAGACCGTTAAGACCAACCAAATTCCCCGTCGCTTCAAGCTAGGACTTGGAACGGGAAAGCGGTGATCTAAATAGATTCCTAGACTAATGACAAGCAGAAAGACAATCACAGCCGTAATTGGGATCCAGGCACTTACTAAGTTTTTTAATATGTTCCCGTAAGCCTGGTACATCATCATATCCGATGGCAAGATCGGCTCTTCTCGCATCCCCAGTTTAATCCGGTTGGCAATTGCCCAAATAATAGCCAGAGGGGCCACAATCCCCATTGAAAGCCAGTAGCGCCCAACGATCGACTGAATCATTTTAAAGATCAGCCAGATTAGGAAGGCAGTAAATAAGAGGTTCCCTTGCCTGGCAGTCAATAGATAGATGTAGTTGTCAAAAGTCATTGAATAGGCTGGGCTTACCTTCCAACTGGTAAACATTAAAAGGTTGGAAATTACGGCTAACCCATAGGCCACTAATAAGGCGGTAATCGCTGGCCAATGGCGGCGACAAAATTGTTTCACCCAGGCTGGCCACTCCATTAGATGATGGGGTAAGGTCGCCACCCAAGCTTCATAGCGCTTAGTAATTGGTAAGTGACTAAAGAGCTTTTGCAAGCTCAAATTAATCACAGTCCCCACAAAAATGATTACCGCCGAAAGAGCCCCAACTAGGATGATCTTTAGGCTAAGGTTACTAACGTGAGCCGCGGTAAAGGAGACGTACCGACTAACTAAGAAGGGGAGCCCCGCCAAAAGTAAGGCACTATATGCATTACCGTTTAGGAGCTCTCGTTCGCCAGTTGTCGTCTTACCCTTTAACAAAAAGATTGCCAGTGCGACTAGAACTAACAGGCCATCAGACAGGCTAGCGAACCGACTGGCCGTTGACATATCAAAGTGAATCGTCACTGAAATCGTCGGCATTAGCATCGCTAAAATAGCGGTGACGATGAACAGACCTACGCCGCCACGCTTAATCTGCTTACGCCAATGACTGGGCAAATCAATTCCATCAAAAGTCGCCCCAATTAACATTACCATCAGGTAAAAGAGCGCATTTTGACTGTCTTTAATCCCCCACAGATCATCGTAAAAAACGGTCGCAACCAGAAACATCCCCACCAGGACCTTGCCGATAAAACGGCGGTGAGCTTCCGAATACTCGTTAACCCGTGGGAAGGTAAGCATGGCGATCAGGTAGGCCGTCGCCAAGGGGATGAGGTTTCGCATCAACGGGAAAACAGCATTAAGCAATTCGCTAAAGGAAAATTCATTCTTCCAAAGTAGTCGTAAAAGAAGCGCCCCTAATGCATAGGCAACTACGACTAGCCAGCTAGTGATCACCCGGGTCCGCCCTAGCTGGTGGCGTTTAAAGGTTCGTCCCACCTGCATCAAGAGCCATAACTCAGCCACGATTAAAATCACGTGAAATAGTTGGAGAATGGCCATCTTGAAGTTATTTTCTGAATAGGCACTAAATGGCAGTTGGCTATCCCACATCCAAAGGTTCATTATTGTCAGAAAAAGGGCCAAGTACCAACTAGTTTTTGATATCGTTTTTTTCATAGAGTACCCCATTTATAAAAAGTGAGGCCATGACAGTTTTGTCACAGCCCCGCATCCTATTCCTCATACTTCTTGGCCACTTTACGGGCTATTTCACCGTAGTGAGCCAGTTCCTTTGCGTAATCATCATCGTAAAGGTACTTAGCATCCGCTTCCGGATCCTGAGAGGTCAAAATCTTTGGCCCTTCATCGGTGATCACTAGGGTGTGTTCGTATTGGCACGACCAGCCACCATCGGCCGTCTTGGCCAGCCACCCGGATGGATCTGAGGTATCGGCCTGCCAAGTCCCCGTGTTAATCATCGGTTCAACGGTAATCGTCATCCCCTTACGCAGGCGTAGGCCGTGACCGGCTTCCCCGTAGTGCGGCACCATTGGGTCTTCGTGCATTGTTGGGCCAATTCCGTGGCCAACAAATTCCTTCACATCACCATAGCCGTTTTCATCTTCGGTGTAGTGTTGAATTACCGCCCCAATGTCTCCGATCCGGTTACCCGGGATACACTGGTCAATTCCCATGTACAATGACTTCTTGGTTACTTCCATCAGTTTGGCGATTTCCGGTGACGGTGTGCCCACTGCATACGACCAGCACGAGTCTGAATAGGCTCCATCCAGGTTAACCACCGTGTCAACCTTAACCAGGTCGCCATCCTTTAAGATCAGCTTCTTACGGGGAAAACCGTGGCAAATTTCATCATTAACGCTTACACAGGTAGCGTATTCGTATCCTTCAAAACCAATTTGGGCCGCAATTGCCTTAGCCTGCTTGAAGTAATCGCGCGCAAATTCTTCAATGACCCAACTAGAAATCCCGGGCCGGATAATCTTTTGAATGCCAAGGTGCATCCCGGCTAAAACAGCGCCCGACTTTTCCATGGCCCGAATTTCTCGTGGTGATTTTAAGCTAATCATTTGCACTTCTCCTTACACTTTATAAACTCTTACCAGTATAGCACTCTTTGAATGTGCTATACTATCCAAGGTTTAAAAATTAATAATCGTTCACAATATTTTGGAGGGATAAGAATGGCAAAAGCACTGGTGGTTTACGCCACGATTACCGGAAATAACGAAGACGTCGCCGACATGGTCACCGGGGCCCTAGAGGACCTCGGGGTTGACGTTGAAATGACCGAGATGACGATGGCCGACGTGGCTGACTTTGATGACGTCGACATCTGCGTTGTCTGCCCGTACACTTACGATGAAGGAGCTTTACCCGACGAAGGGCTGGACTTCTTCGATGACCTCAAGGAAGCCGATTTGACTGGTAAGGTATACGGAGTTGCCGGTTCAGGCGATACCTTCTACGGCGATGATTACTGCAAGGCCGTGGACGAATTTGGCGAAGCTTTCGACCAGGCTGGGGCTACAAAGGGTAGTGCTAACGTCCACGTTAACTTAACCCCAGATGCTGAAGACGAGGAGCGTTTAACCGCCTTCGCTAAGGACCTGGTTGAAAAGGTTGACTAGGAGGTTCTGATGAAAGAACTTTGGAATAAGTACGGTCAGATTATCGCCTACCTTTTCTGGGGCGTCGTCACCACGTTAGTTAATATTGTTTCCTTCCAGTTCCTTTCCTCGGGCGTTCACTGGAACTACCAGGTCGCCAACGTCACGGCTTGGTTCCTATCCGTTCTGGTTGCTTACCTTACCAATAAGGTCTGGGTTTTTAACTCCCATTACACCACCTGGAAAGCTTTTTGGATTGAGATTACCCAGTTCTTCTTCTACCGGGGATTAACCCTCTTAATCGACGTTGCCTTCATGTTTGTCGGGGTCACTCTGATGAAGCTGAACACTCCCATCCAACAATTGATTGTTAAGACCGTGGATAACGTCTTTGTTGTGATCGCCAACTACATTTTCTCACGCTGGCTGATTTTCAAAGACAACGAGAAAATTGCCAAACGCTAAAAAAGAGCAGCACCAGCTTTCTGGTACTGCTCTTTTTTAATGGTCCCACCCGGAATCGAACCGGGATCAATCGCTTAGGAGGCGGACGTACTATCCAATTATACTATGGGACCAGCACAAGCAAAATTATCGCATTCTTTACGGCACTTGTAAAGGTGTGATCATTTGCTTATGCATAATTACTGCTGTTTTTCTTCGTTCTTCCGCCGGTGCTTCAGGCGAATCCCCTTGTTCTTACGGTTTTTCTTCTTGCGCTTCGGCCTAGATTGACTAAGCGAATCATCCAGCGTCCGGACGACCTCTTTTCTGGGGCCACGGTTAGAATCGCGCTGGCGCTTTTGAATCGCCTTAACGTTTGCCTTTGCTACCGAGCGGCCCGGCTTGTCGGCATCGTTAGTCACCAGCTGGCGCTTATCGATCGTCATCGGCTCCAGCTTGTAGTCGGTGGCGGCCAGAAGCTTCTTGAGGTCCCGGAAGTCGTGATCATCCCCGAGGTTAATCACCAACCCTGGTTCTCCCTGCCGGCCAGTTCGGCCCGTCCGGTGAACATAGCCATCGGCAGTCGTGGGTAGTTCAAAGTTGACCACGGCCGGAAGTTTGGGAATGTCCAGCCCCCGGGCGGCCACGTCGGTAGTTAACAAAAGCTTAATCTGGTGCTTACGGAACTTCCGCATCACAGTTTCTCGCTCGGTCTGACGCTGGCGTCCGCCCAATGTAGCCGACGAGATGCCATCGTGGCGTAGGCGGCTAGCCGTGTAGTGAAGGGTCTTAATACTGGTGAAAAAGACCAGCGCCCTGAAGTTCTTGGTTTGGCTGAGCCGCTTTAACATAACGGCCTTGTCGCTCATCGTCCGAGCAGCCACCAGACCGTGCTTGACCGGTCCCCGGGACTTGTCTTCGGCGCGGACATCGATCTTCACTAGGTCGCGGCCAAACAGGACGTCCAGCTGGTCAAGGGTGTCGGATTGAGTAGCCGAAAAGAAAGCCAGCTGAGTTTCTAAGGGCGTTGCCCGTTCAATATCTTCAACCACCGCTTGGGTATCATCACGCAAGAGGTCATCAGCTTCATCGATCACCAGGGTGACAAGGTGGTTGAGCTTTAGGCTCCGGGTTTCCAGTAAGTGAAGTACCCGCCCCGGCGTACCGACAACCACTTCAGGGCGCTCCTTTTTCAACCGTTCCGTTTGCCGGCGAAGGTTGGCACCCCCGGTGGCGGAGTGAACCTTTAAGCCCAGCAAGGCCGCCCATTCTCGCATTACCCGGGTGGTCTGTAAGGCCAGCTCCTGGGAGGGTTCTAACACCAAAATCTGAGCCCCCTCCCCCTTCATAACCTTCGGCAACAGCGGCCAGGTAAAGGCCAGCGTCTTGCCCGAGCCAGTAGGGGCAATCCCAAAGACGGTCTTATCCGCCGCCAGTGGCGCCTGCACCGCCTCTTGAATGGCGGTTAGTTGCTTGAAACCGCGCTCTTCAAAGTGTTTTTGAAACTGTTCAATCAATGCCATCATCCTTTAGCGGTTATTGTCGGCCGGGAAATAGAAGTCCGCGGATTGACGTAGGTTGAACATCACGGCGTTCACTTCACGGCTCAGCGTTTGCCAACGCTTGTAGTTTTCAACTTGCTTCGGGTCATCCACCGCCTTAAACAAAGCGGCGAAGTCATTTAATTCATCAACCATTGAGTTTTTAAAGTACGGCGCCGTTAGGTTCGTTGCTTCCTGCTTCTCGTTGAAGTAAGTAACCTTGGTCGTGTCAAAGATGGAATCAAAGACCAGGGTGTCCTTGAGGCCATAAACTTCGGAAACCAGGTGGGAGTTAGCGGTCTTACCAAAATTGAGCGTAACGGCGAAGTTGTCGTAAGTCAAAATAGCGGTCCCCTTACCATCAACGCCCGACTTGGTCATGGTTGGGAAGTAAACCACGCTACCCGGAACCCCAAATAAGGTTACGGCCCCATAAACGGCGTAAACCCCGAGGTCCATCAAGGCACCACCGGCAAATTCCGGCGTGAAGATATTCGGGTACGGCTTTTGACCCGCTAAGACCTTGTCGTAGCGTGAAGAGTACTTCATGACCGTGATGTTGGCCCCTTGAATGGTGTCCATCTTCTTAAGCTGTTCTTCCCCGGCGTGGAAAAGGCCGGTGTGAATGTGACGAGCGGCTTCAACCAGGCGAGCCTTCGGGTGGGCAGCTAGCAGTGATTCAATGCGGCTGAATTCCTCCGGGTTAACGAAGGCCGGCTTTTCTACGATGACAAACTTGTCGTTTTCAATCGCTAGGCGAGCCTGTTCGTAGTGCTTGCTGTTAGGCGAAGCGATGTAAACAACTTCGAAGTCCCCTTCGTCAAAGAAGTCTTCCAAGGAATCGAAGAATTGAGTGGCCCCGTAAGGCTTACCAAATTCCTCGGCACGGGCCATAGTCCGGGAGTAAACGGCCGTCAATTGGTATTGACCAGTCGTTTTAGCGGCGTCTAGCATCTGATCGGTAATAATATTCGTTCCAATAATTCCAAGCTTTAGCATCAATGAACGCTCCTTTATTCTTATATTACTTCCATTTTAACAATATCTACCTGTTTTTAACAGAAATGAAATCTTTCGCCTCAAATATTCTGTGTATAATATATATAATATGTATCGACCAAAGCAAATGCTATCGAATGATAAGGCAAGTTTACTAATGTGAGGAGTATAATTATGCAAAAAAAGGGAATGCTACTATTCGGCGCGGGACTAATGGCTGGAATCACAAGCTCACTTGGTTTCAGCCATTCTAAAAAGAAAAATGAACACTCATCCTCCTTACCCATCTTCTACGCTGGCACCTGGCGTTACTACGATCAGGAACGGGATCGGACCCACGTCATTACCATCTCACCTGAACTCAAATTGGGGATCGATAATCAGGCAATCCCGGCCAACGTTCAACACGTTAGCACTGATCAACTTGTCTACCTCGATAAATTTGGTTACCACATCACGATCAAGGCTAACGAGCAACAACCCATTCAACTGATCGATGAAGCTGACGACCAAGAATACAAAATTGAACCCCTTAACTAACAACGACGGCTCGGCTGGGCCGTCGTTGTGTTCGTTTATTGACACTGGCTGTTATAATGAGGGCATCTCATTTGAAGAAAGGAACGACTACGATGTTACAACGATTGGCAGTTTATTGCGGTGCCCGCGCCGACCTGGACCCTTCTTACACTAGTATGGCCACCGACTTCGGTCACCAAATGGCTGAACACGGGGTCAGCCTGGTCTATGGCGGGGGCCGCTTTGGCCTGATGGGAACCGTCGCCAACGCCGTTTTAGAGGCCGGCGGGGAAGTTTGCGGGGTCATTACCGAAGAATTGGCCGACCGCGGTGCCGGTCACCCGGGCCTTACCAGCCTGGAAATCGTTGATAACATGGACATCCGTAAGAACCGGATGATGGAACTAGCTGACGGACTCCTGGCCCTTCCCGGGGGCCTGGGAACTTTAGAAGAGGTCAGCGAAGCCTTTTCCTGGACGGTGTTGGGCGACAACGCCAAGCCCGTGGCCTTGTATAACTACCATGGCTTCTACCAGCCCCTAAAAGACCTCTTACACCAGATGGAAACGACTGGCTTTACCGAACACTCCTTCATCAATGCGATCAAGTTTGCTACCAACTTCGATGAGGTCTACCACTTCATGAACCACTATCAGGCTCCTCACATTCGAACCTATCGATAAATTAATCAGCCCTGCATGGCCGTCAGCTGCGTCTTAATCGCGGCGGCGGCCACTTTTAGTTGGGCCTCTTCTAGCGCGTAGAACTTGGGAAGCCAGAAGTTCCCCACTCCCTGCCGGGTCAGCTGGACCGGAAAGGACATGTAACACTGGTACTGCGGTTGAAAGACAGCCACCGGTATAACGGCGCCCCCGTCTTTTAACAGAACGTCAATGATCGCCAGCGCCCATGAACAAAGGGTGTAGCTCCCCTGACCCACCGTTGTCGTCACCAGGTATGCCTGCTTTTGAGCGTTAACCAAGAGCTTAGCGGTGTCGACATGGTGACCGTTAATCGGCTCTTCAATCGAGCGGCCATTGACCCGGATACTCGACCAGATTGGCACCAGGTTGCCACCGTGCTGGCCAAGCACGTAGCCGCTCACCGCGCTGGCCGGCTGCTCGACGGTGGCGGCCACCGCCTGCTTTAGGTACGCCGTATCGGTAATCGTCCCGGTTCCCAGCACCCGTTGGACTGGCAACTGCCACTCCTGTTGCAAGAAGCCGGTCAGCGCCTCATTCGGGGCCGCCAGGTTTAATACTACCCCGCCAAAGCCGCTCTCCTTGACCGCTTGGGCCCACTTGGTAACGGCGCCAACGATTTCATCCACCTGCTTAAAACCAGCGCCTTGACTTGGGCAGCGGTGATCAAAGGCCACCACTAACACATCGGCGGCTTTTAAGGCGGCCGAATCCTGAACCACCACCTGACCACTGAATCCCGGACTGGCGGTCAGATCATCAGCCAAGCCCAGCGCCAGTTGATCATCTTCATCCAAGAGGATCAGGCGGTCGACACGGTTAGTCGCCACCAATAGATGCGCCAGGGTCGTCCCGAGCTGTTGTAAACCAATGATTCCAATCGTTCGCATTATGTCCTCCTTATTGCAAAGGGCCTGGCAAGATACCAGGCCCTTCTTTGGTTATTCCTTTATTTCTGGGAAGAGGTTGATTAAATATTGTTGCGCCCCTTCTTCAAGCGGTAAGTCGGCGGTGGGTTCGATAACCTCCTCGTGGCTGCCAACGTTGAAGCGCACCCCGCGGTCAAGCCAGACTTGGATTCCCAAGACAATGGCGGCACGGATCAGCTCCTGAACGGTAACCGAGTACCCCTTGGCAATCACGGTTAGCGGCTGGCCGGACTGCATCAGCTCTAAGTAACGGTCGTTGGCCACCTTAAGGCCAAAGGAGAGCATGGTGCCGTTTTCCATCTTCTCCGTTATCTGCTCGGCGATCGTCAAGGTTGGATCCTCTAGGCGCCGCTGCACGAATTTGATGGCCAGGCTGTACTTCCGGGGGGCATCGTATTCCTCACAAAAGGCCAGTAACTGGTCGACAAAGGCCAGCCCCTCTTCCTTCATCCAGTCTTCTTGGTCCGTTGGCTCCTGCAGGGCAACTTGTTCGTTGCGCTCGGCCGCCAGCTGGACTTTTTCGGCGGTGTCATCCGGAGTTGCGGTTAGCAGGTTGTAAATCATGACCAGTTCCAGGAAGTTGAGGGTATCTTCTGAAATACCAGCCTTGGAGAATGGGTCAATGTCAAAGCCGCGCATTGAGATGTATTGGACCCCGTCGTTGATCGTCTTCTCCAGGTTGTTGGTTCGCCCGTGCAAACAAACCGGGCCAAAGTACTCGTGGAAATTCTGGTAGGTCCCCTTTTCCAGGTAGTCAGCTAGACTATTGATGTAACTTTCCAGCGAGCTGTAATCAACCTGTTCACCCGGCAGGTTGGTGTAGCCGTACTTGGAGTTGCGTAGTGAGCGCACTTGGTGTGTTAAATCCGGGGCAACGATCTCCTTGACCCCGGTGGCAATTGGACTGGCCCCAAACAAGTAGGTAAACAGCCACTGCCAGCGGTAAAAGCCCTGGGCTAACTTGAAGTACAGGTGGTTTTGGAAGTCAGCCTGGCGCTGGTACTTATCCTTGTAAAAGCGCTGGTAGATTTCCTCAAGTAGCTGCTTATCCAGGCCGTATCCGACATGAACGCCCCCCATCAACAGCGGCTTTAGGCCGTACTTGTTAATCAGGTAGCGGTTAAAGTCCTTTTGGTCGGGACGGGAGCAGTTGGTCCCCAAGAAGTCGAGGTCCTTTTTGTAGGCCAGGGCAGGGGGCATCGTTAGCGGCCACAGGCGTTCCTGGGGTTCCAGTTGGCGGTCAACGATCTGCTGAAGGATCTGCAACTGACGAACGGCGGCCTCGCTGCTTTTAACAATCACGGCGTTGAATTCCATCATGTTATCGGAAATTCCACTGGTCAGGTAGGGGTTCTTCACCCGTGATCCCAACTGGCTTGGATAAGCATAACGGCTTGCCCTTCCATCAGTTAATACCCGGTGGGTTTGCATTCGCAGTCCAAAGCTCCCCGCAAATAACCTCGCCCTTAGTTTTGGCTCATGCATTGCTTGTCGCATTGCTGCACATCTATCCATCATTGTCACCTCACAAGGCCCAGCCAGGAGCCCTTCTCAATTAATATTTTCTCAAGGAATTTATTATAGCACTTGTTTTTCACACCCGACACCGTTTTCATGGATCTGACGTTATCATCACTAACGCCAGCCTTTATCTGCCAACGCTTCTTGATCAAACGTGGTCGCCATAAATTGAGTTCTTCAGAGTTGGCGCTCGGTAGCAAATATGCTATTCTATGGTTAATTTGAAACCGAATACATCCAAAGGAGTTTTCGATATGGCAGTTACCAAAATTAGCGTCTCCCCGGAAGCAAGCAAGTGGTTCCGTGAAAGCATGGGCATCCCCGAAGGCGGGGGCGTACATTTCTTTGGCCGGGTTTACGGTGAAACCAACGCCCACGATGGCTTTTCAACCGGGATGAGCCGGCACGATCACCCCACCCGCCCCATTGTCGACCAGGTCGTTGACGGGATTCACTACTACATTGAAGAGGCTGAAGACTGGTTCTTCGAGGGCCTCGACGTTCAGGTTGGCTACGACAAGTCAATTGACGGCCCGGTTTACCACTACGCCCCTAACGATGGCTCCAAGCTAGACACCCACGCCCACTCCTCCAAGAAGGAACCGTAAGGGCGTTCGTTGTTTGATCAAAAATTCTACTAACCAACCAACGACCCCCGAAAACACCATGTTTCCGGGGGCCGTTTTTTCTATTTGTACAGAGCGGCCACTTGTTCTTGGACCGTTGGGTGGGCCAAGAAGTCGTCGTAAGTGGTGTCCGCCCGGCTAACAAAGCCGTTTGGCCCAACTTCGATCAAGTGGTCAGCAATCGTTTGAATGAATTCGTGGTCGTGACTGGTGAAGAGGATCGAACCCGGAAAGCTTTCCATGGCGTCGTTTAAGGCCGTGATTGATTCCAGATCCAAGTGGTTGGTCGGGTCATCCATCAGCAGGACGTTAGCGTGCTGAAGCATCATCTTGGATAAAAGGCACCGAACCTTTTCTCCCCCGGAAAGAACCTTAATTTGTTTTTCAATTTCTTCCCCGGTGAAGAGCATCTTACCTAAGAAGCCCCGCAAGAAGGTGTTGTCATTTTCTTCCTTGGTTGCGAACTGGCGTAACCAGTCAATGATCGTCAGCTCGTCGTTATCAAAGGCGGCGTTCAGGTCCCGGGACATGTAGTTTCTAGAGGTCGTTTGGCCCCAGGTAACGGTCCCTTCGTCCGGTGTTATTTCCCCGGCAATAATTTGCATTAAAACGGTGGTCGCCATGTCGTTGCGGGACAGGAAGGCAACCTTTTCACCCGGCCGAATCAAGAAGGAGACGTCGTTTAAGATCTTTTCCCCGTCAATGGTGTGGGAAATGTGTTCCACCTTCAGAAGGTCATTTCCCAGCGGGCGATCCTGTTCGAACTTAATGTAGGGATACTTTCGCATCGACGGCTGGATGTCTTCCAAGGTGATTTTTTCCAACTGCTTCTTACGGGAAGTGGCCTGCTTATGCTTGGAGGCGTTGGCCGAGAAACGTGCAATGAACTCCTGGAGTTCCTTAATCTTTTCTTCCTTCTTGGCGTTTTGGTTAGCGGCCAACTGGGCAGCCAGCTGACTGGATTCATACCAGAAATCGTAATTCCCAACGTAGAGCTTAATCTTTTGGAAGTCAACGTCGCACATCTGGGTGCAGACTTGGTTTAAAAAGTGCCGGTCGTGGGAAACGACGATCACGATCTTGTCATAGCTAGCCAGGAATTCTTCCAGCCAGGCAATGGTTTGAATGTCCAGCCCGTTGGTCGGTTCGTCCAATAAGAGGATGTCCGGGGAATCAAAGAGAGCCTGGGCCAAGAGCACCTTCACCTTGTCGCTTTCGGCCAGTTCCCCCATCAGGGTGCCGTGCATGCTTTCCGGAATCCCCAGCGACTGAAGGAGTTGGGAGGCGTTGGCTTCGGCGTTCCAGCCGTCCATTTCGGCAAATTCAGCCTCTAATTCCGCCACCTTAACCCCGTCTTCATCGGAGAAGTCCGGCTTGGCGTAAAGGGCGTCCTTTTCCTGCATAATCTGGTATAGCTTGGCGTGTCCTTGGATCACCGTATCCATAACCGTGCATTCGTCAAAGGCGAAGTGATCCTGATTCAAGGAGGTCATCCGTTCGTTCGGGCCAATCGAAATCGTCCCGGTCGTTGGGGTCATCTTCCCCTCCAGCAGCTTCAAGAAGGTGGACTTGCCGGCCCCGTTGGCCCCAATCACACCGTAACAGTTGCCGGGAGTGAACTTAAGGTTAACGTCGCGGTACAAGGTCCGGCCTGACAGGTTCAGGCTCAGGTCAGTAATGGTAATCACGTGCAATTTCCTCGTGTTTTCTAAATTTTTGCTCTCACCAATTTAGCATAAAGCAACGACTCCGGGCAAGCTTTACGACGGTTAGACCAAACAGTAAATTTATGAACTACTTTGCCTAGTACAAAAAAACCAGGAACGTAAGGGCGCTCCTGGTTTAATTATTCTAATATCCGTACGCTGAACTGGTGTTACCAAAGGCCCCCGTCGTGGTCGAGTCCAGCGTCGTCGAAGTAGACGTGGATGAGCTCGTGCCGCTGCCTGGACTGTTGTAAGAAGCCCCATTTGGCAAGACGAAGTTAACGTTGTTGTAGCCATCGTAAGTCGTTTGTTGATTGTACATGGCGGTTTCAGCGTTGGTAACTTTCTTGGCCGATAAGCCCAATTGGTTGCGAATCAGCTTGGAAATCCGGTTAATTTCCTTTGGCGACGCAATTTGGAAGGAAACCCCTTCGATCGTGGCGTCCATGCCTTGCATGTGGTAGGTCTTAACGTTCTTCATTGCCACGTGGTAGTTGGTGTAAAGGGCCGCCACGTTGTCAATTGGCACGTTGGTCTTTACCCCATCCCCTACGGCCTTCAGGATGTCGTTGGCCGCCGTGATGCTACCGGATTCCTTAAAGGTCTTGATTACGGATTCCATCACCTGTTGCTGACGCTTTTGACGCCCGTAATCCCCGTTTGGATCTTCGTAACGCATCCGGGAGTACTTGAGGGCGTTGGCCCCATTTAAGTGCTGCTTCCCCTTCTTGAAGTGGTGACCTTCATAAGTGAAGGAGAACGGGTTATCAACGGTGACCCCGCCAACGGCGTTAACCACCTTTTCCAAAACACCCATGTTGATCACCGCATAGTAATCAACTGGTATGCCCAGCAATTCCTTAACCTGCTTGACGGTTTGCTTAGCGCCCCCGATCTGGTAGGCGGCGTTAATCTTAACGTAATCCGCCCCCTCGCTGGTGTTAATCTTCACCAGGGTGTCCCGCGGGATTGACGTCATGGAAATCGTCTTCTTCTTAGGGTTAATCGTGATCAGTTCCAGGGTATCGGTGTTCCCACCGGTGTTCCCCCGGTCCAGGGCCCCAACGTCGGTCCCCATGGCCAAGATGGAAATCGGCTTGCCGGCCCGTAACTTAGCCGAAATCTTCCCGTTCCCATTTGAGAAGACGTTCTTAGCGGTATTATTGACTTGGTGGTACTCGTAAGCACCGCCCCCAATAATTAGCAAAAGGATCAAGAGGATCGTTCGCTTCACCCACTTGAACCACCTTTTGCCGCCCCGGTAATACGGCGGGTGCGGATTCTTATTGTTGCCACCCGTCCCGGCGCTACCTGCCACTCGCTGCCGGTACCCAGCACGTGTTTCATTTTCTTCGTTCATACTTCACATTACCTCAACAGTGATATAACAATTTTCTAACGTTTTTTACTTTATCAGAGCTAAGGGGGGAGGTCAATTTACCCCCTAGATTTTAATAAATCCGTAAGTTCCTGGCTTACTATTAATCACCAATTGACCCCGTGCGCCCTTATGATACTAAATCCGTTATGATTCATGAAGCGCTTTCGGGTATAATGATGGTAACGGAGGTGCACCCATGCAAACAACCTGTTATTACCAGTCCCCGCTGGGGCAAATCCTGCTGGTCGCCGACGAAGGGGGGCTTTGCGGCCTCTGGTTTGACGGGGGTCGTTACTACGCCGATACCGTCGGGCCAGACGCCAAGCCGGGAGATCGTGCTACCCTAGCACTTGCCCGGCAGTGGCTTGACGAATACTTTGCCGGCCAGGCGCCCACCTGGCGCCCACCCCTCCACATCCAGGGAACCGCCTTTCAACGGGTCGTGTGGGACCAGCTCTTGAAGATCCCCTATGGCCAGGTGATCACCTATGGTCAGCTGGCCAAGCAAGTTGCCGATCAGCGGCACCAGGCGAAGATGGCCGCCCAAGCCGTCGGCAATGCGGTCGGCAAGAACCACCTCTCCCTGTTTATCCCCTGCCACCGGGTGGTCGGCACCCACGGCAGCTTAACCGGCTACGGGGGCGGACTTGATCGCAAGGCCGCCCTGCTCAGGCTTGAGGGGCATCACATGGCTACGCCGGATCGGCTTAATTTTCCTAAATAAAGGAGGGGCGCCCCTCCTTTATCCACCTTATAATCAAAGCAATGATAGGAGGGCTTCCCCACGTGTTATTATTCACCCAACAATTAGTTAACGGTCTTATCGAGCTCGCCATTGCGCTGGTGCTCCCATTTTTGTGGTGGCTTTGTTCGGTCCGACGCCAGGAACACTTCGCCCACTGGCTGGGCTTCTACCGGCCCCCGGCTCAGCGCAGCTGGTTGACGACCGTAATCGTTGTCCTCATCACCCTTCTGCTGGCGATTCCCCTTCCCCTGATCATTAACCACGGGGACCTAGCAACATCCGTTTTCGCCCAGCGAGGAGCGGCTGGCATCCCGGCCGCCCTGGTCTATGCGGTGCTCGGGACCTCGCTTCCCGAAGAAATCTTCTTCCGGGGCTTCTTACTCAAGCGCCTGCAAAGACACTTCGGCTTCGTGGTCGCCAACACAATTCAGGCGATCGGCTTCGGGGCGATTCATGGTCTCTTATTTTTCCGGATTGGCAATTGGCTGGTGGCGATCATTATTACCCTGGCGGTGGTTGTAATCGGCTACTGCCTGGGCTGGATCAATGAACGCCGTTCCGGGGGTTCTATTTACGCCAGCTGGGGAATCCACGCCCTTTTAAATATTGCCTCATCCTTTATTACCCTATTTACTTAACGAGGAGGAATTACTTTGCAAACCGCTAACCTACTGATCGCCACGCTCCTCTTGATCGCCGGCATCATCGTGGTCTACCTCGGTATCTTCGCCAAGGTGATTGAACAGTCCACCGGTGGCAACCGGCTCACCCGCCGCCTTTCACGCTTGAAAATCAAGGCCTCGATGCGCCCGGCCCTAATCGTGACCGGCGCTGTCCTGGTTGGCGCGGCACTATACATCTTCGGCGGAAACTAAAGGGATCAGCGGTCCAAACGACTGCTGATCCCTTTAGTTATTGGCTCCATTTCCCGGGAAATACTAAGCGTCACTCGTGACCCTGCGGCCGTTCGCGTTCTTCAATGCTGGCGATCGTTTCATCAACCAGTTGCTGAACCGTGATCTCGGCCAACCGGTTTTCGATCCCCTTTTGAACCTCCTCAAAGTACTTGGTGATAACTGTTGGGAAGGCTACCCCCACACTACAGCTTACCGACGTCTCCCGATCTGGAACGAGGAAGGGGTTCTTCGGTGTGGTGGCCCGGTAAACGTCCCGTACCGTGACGGCGCTGAAGTCCCTGGTAAAATTATCGTAACTGCCGTTTTTGCGATCAGCCAGGATGTTGGCCGCCCGGAGCTGGGTAATCATCTTGCGGATCCTGCTCGGGTTGGTCTTCAAACTGGCTGCCAAGCGCTGACTTGAGATCCGCTCCCCCTGGTGAACCTTTAGGTAAACAAGGATCTGTAACAAGTCACTGACGCGGGTGTTGGCGATAGTGTTCCCTCCTTTCTTACTGTCCTACTCCTCTCTCTTAGCTTAGGTTCATCATACCACTTGCCTCTTAAAGGTGCGACTTTTTAGGTAACATGATCGGCGCCGTTTCTGCTAGAACAACAGGGCGCCGCCAATTAATCCCAGGGTAATGATCGCCAGGCCCCCCTGACGCCAAATGATGGTTTTGTTGCTGGTTAAACTGCCGTAAGCGGCCACCAAGACAATGAAGATCAAGAGGCTGACCACCATTATCCGGCTGGGAACCAGGTACAGCCCCACCAGCAATAGGACCCCGATCAACCCGTTGTAGACGCCCTGGTTCTTGAAGAGCGTGTTGACACTCGGCCGGGCCAGCTCCGCCTGTGTCATGTCAAAGACCCGCGCGGTCTGCTTGGATGTGGTTTGAAAGGTTTCGAGGTACATGATGTACAAAAATTCTAACGCCACCAGGGTGGCAAAAACGTTAATGATGATTTGCATCGTCCTTCTCCTTTTATAGATTAACGTTCCGGAATCTTAATCAGCCGGACGGCGTTGCCGTGGTCTTCTAACAGCTTCACTAAGTCGCTGGTCCGCAGCCAAACCGTCGCCGTGTTCACGTTGGGGTGGGCGGCCACCAGGCCATCCGCCAGTTCCTGATCGATCAAGACCTCCACCCGGGCCGCCGGGTCGTTTAAGGCCCCCAGCGGTGTCACCGCGCCCGGCGTCAAGCCCAGGTATTCCTGCAGGTCGGCGGGCGAAGCAAAGCTTAACCGGCGCAACTTCTCCTGATCCCGGAGGGCCTTTAGATCGACTTGTTTTTGTCCCTTAACGGTGATCAGGTAGTAGTGGCGGTGCTTGTCGTCGCGGACAAAGAGGTTCTTGGCGTTGGCCTCGGGGTGGGGCATCGGAAAGTCGGCCACGGCTGCCATGTCAAAGACCGCCGGGTGGTTGATAACTTCGTAGTTGATCCCGTGGTCATCCAGGTATTGATACACTTGTTCTTGGTTCATCGAACCCCCCTCCTAGTGGAAGCGCGCTCATGAGAAAACGATAATAAGATTACTTTGATTATAATTCGAACAGGCGGTTTTGCAATGCCCTTTTCCAACGCGCCTTTCACTAATCAAATTCTCAGCTTTTTTCATTGACAAAGGAAGGGCGCCCATGTTTTAATGCCTTTAACATTAGAATATTCTAATGATTCACCGGAGCCCCAGTAGTGATCCCCTCCCTGGCCCAGAGAGTTAACGGCGCTGAAAGTTAACCCACACCGTGATCGCGAATTACACTCCCTTACAATGGTGACTCACGCGCGGTGCGATAGGCCAAACGAGGTGTAATACACAAAGCTGGGTGGTACCACGGTGCAAGTCGTCCCTTGTCTGATTTTTCAGGCAGGGGGCGTTTTATTTTTTAAGGAGGTGGCAAGGATGCCAACAACGAACGGCGGTAAAAGCTATTATTTCGTAACGACTGCAGCCCGTCGCTTGCGAATTAATAACAGTTAAGGGGACTTTATCATGAGAAAATTTGACGAACGCGTTGAACCAACCTTTGGCCTCGCTGAAGGGAGCCTTCTGCGGCTCCAACGTCTCGCCCCTGTCCGGGACGACCAACCTAGCCGCCACAACCGGGGAGGTGGACCTTTACCGGCACCTCCACTCCTTGGTTTGGACAGACCTGCCCGCCTGGCTTATCTCGCTCATCATCTTCACCGCGGTTGGGATGAGCGCTAAGACCGCTAGCCTCCATTCCATCCACGTCATGATGGCGGGACTAGCGACCGGCTTTTGGATCTCCCCGGTGACCCTCCTGCCCGTTTTGTTCATGATCATCCTAGCAATCACCCGGGTTCCGGCCATCCCATCCCTGGGGCTCGGCGCCCTCTTTGCCATTGCCCTGGGCTGGCTTCACAACCCGCATACGACTATTACCCAGGTCACCCACCTAATCGTCAACTACGCACCGAATAAATTCGGTGGCTTGTAGCTCACAAGCCGAACGGCTTAGAAGTAGTAA
>NZ_BCAH01000005.1 GCF_001293735.1 Limosilactobacillus gorillae
GCCTTTTTGATATTTAGTTATTCAATAATTGTTTAATACTCTCAACTAGGCTCGGCAGCGGGTAGCCCAAGACGGTCGCAAGGTCGTTACTTGAAACATCCAGGTCACCGTGTTGGTGAGGCTCTTCAAAGGAGGCAAACTGGCTTGCCGTTTGCTCGTCCATACCCGATGCTACCAGTGCAGCTTCGTACTCGGGCCGACTCAACTTGGTGATCTTTACCTTCTTACCCAGGGCCTCTTCTAAGGCTGCCCCGAGTTCCTTGTAGCTAACCGGCTGGCCACCAAACTCGTAAACCTCCTTGGGAGCACTGGTGATCAGAACCTTAGCGGCGGCCGTGGCGTAGAGAGCTTCTGGCGCCCACGCGGCCTTACCGTCGGTCCAGTAAATGGCTGGCTGTCCCGCCTGGCCGGCCAAAAGGAAACTGAGATCATTTTCCAAGTACCAGTTGTCGCGCAAGAAGACATGAGCTAACCCGCTTTTCTTAAGCGCCTCTTCAGTCGCCTGATGGTCGTGGGCTAACGGCGCCGTGGCCTGGTCGGCGTTCGGATAACTGGTGTAGGCAACCAAGCTGACCCCGGCTGCCTTAGCAGCTTTGACCACGTTACAATGTTGAATTTCCCGGTTAACCGCCCCACCCGGCTGCGAAGAGATAAAGAGCAAGCGGTCGATTCCAGCTAGGGCCTCTTGCATCCCGGCTGGGTCGGTGTAATCCCCTTGGCGAATCTCCACGCCTGCCGGCAGGATCTCTTCACCCTTAGCGACGTTACGCACGATAGCAACCACTTGTTCCTTGCCAACCAAATTAGTCAGTTGTTTAACGGCTACCCGGCCAAAGTGACCGGTCGCAGCGGTAACGGCATACTTCATTATTTAACCCCCTCATTCTTGTTACTTTATATATCACATAGTTAATTATACCAACTGTTATTTTATTATCAACAGGCATAGCCAAAAAAAGCGCCCGGTAACGGCATACTTCATTATTTAACCCCCTCATTCTTGTTACTTTATATATCACATAGTTAATTATACCAACTGTTATTTTATTATCAACAGGCATAGCCAAAAAAAGCGCCCGGTAACGGCGCTATAATGATCATTAATGGTTATAAAACTCGACCGTTACCTGGTCGCCGTCCATCACTAATTTAGACAAACTACCGTTGGCTGGACGCTCAGTGATGTCATACTTACCAGCTCCAAAACGTTCGATTAGGGACAGGCAGGTATTGCCGTGCGACACCAACAAGACGTTAGCACCATCCGGCAAACCAGCGTTTTGAATCAAAGCCAGACCCTGGTTCATCCGCGCCCAGTATTCCTGACTATTTTCGGCATCGTGAAAAGGATCAGCATCCTTGAGCCAATCCTTGGCCGTATCGATGCTATGCTCAGTAACAATGTCCTTAAAGCTCTTCAGACCGTGGGGTGCTCCGGCGTTGTACCAGGCCTGATCCATGAAGGTTCCCTCGTAGGAGCCGTAAAATTCCTCGCGGAAGTAAGCGGCCGTCACCGGCTTTTCAACCGAGGCGGCCTGATTTTCATCTAGGATTACCTGGGCAGTTTCCACTGCCCGGGTTAGATCGGAACAAAAGGCAGCATCAAAGTGGATATCCTTGAGGCGTACGCCAGCCTGTTTTGCGTCTTCTACCCCCTTAGCAGTCAAAGGCGAATTACTCCAGCCCTGAAGCTTGTTGTAAATGTTATAGTAGGTTTGTCCATGGCGAACGAGGTAAATGTTAATCTTAGTCATCATTATCCCTCCAATGTTGGTTCTTTCAATTTCCCCCATTGTACCCCATCTTCCGTTTAATACGGCAGCATCTAACTATCTATTCCGTTAAGTTTCTTCAACGATTCTTCAAATTGCCCCGGTCACCCGGTATCTTGTGATAAAATGTTGTGCATTACCGGCTAATTTATTAGCCCTTCGTTTATACAAAATTATTCTATGTCTGCGAGGATCACTCTACGATGAAACGACTCGGAAAATTCGTGAACACCCGGATTGGCTTTTTCACCCTTCTGGTGGTTCTTTTTTGGTTAAAGACCCTGGTGGCCTACTTTACCGACTTTAAATTGGGTGCCGAAGGGATTATTCAGTACGCAATTTTACTGTTTAACCCACTAGGGACGACCCTACTCTTATTTGGGATCGCCTTTTACTTCAAGCGTTCGCGCTTCTTCTACCCAATTTTGATAGGGATTGACGTTTTAAATACGGTCCTCTTGTACCTAAACGTTATCTACTACCGAGAATTCACTGACTTCATGACAATCGCTACCATGACGGGTTACTCCAAGGTTAATCAGGGGTTGTCGGGAAGCTCAATCGCCTTGACCGCCCCTCACGACGTCATTTACTGGCTTGACATCGTGGTTATCCTGATTCTAATGCTCTTTCGTAAGATTAGGTTTGACCCCCGCGCGCTCAGCCACCGAGTTGCCTTTGCGTTCACCTCAGTGGCCCTGGTTGTCTTCGGGGTTAATCTGGCGGTAGCGGAAATGGACCGGCCCCAATTGCTCGGCCGGACGTTTGATCGGACCTACATCGTTAAGTACCTGGGCTTAGATACCTTCACGGCTTACGACCTAATCAAGACAGAGCACGTTAACGACATGCGTAAGTCCGCTACTAAATCGGAGCTAGAAAAGGTTAAGGAGTTTACTGACTCCCACTACGCCGCCCCTAACGTTAAAATGTACGGGATCGCCAAGGGACGCAACGTGATCGTAATTCACCTAGAGAGCTTCCAGCAGTTCTTGATCAACTTAAAGGTCAACGGCCAGGAGGTAACGCCGTTCTTAAACTCCCTGTACAGAAGCAAGGATACCTACGCTTTTGACAATTTCTTCCACCAGGTTGGCCAAGGGAAGACCTCAGATGCCGAAAACATGCTGGAAACTTCTACTTTCGGTCTGTCGCAAGGATCTTTGTTTGCTACCCTGGGGAGCGACAACACCTTTGAAGCGGCGCCGGCCATTTTGGCACAGCGGGCCGGCTATTCATCAGCCGTCTTCCACGGTAACGTCGCCTCATTTTGGAACCGTAACAACGTCTACAAAAACATGGGCTACCAGTACTTCTTTGATGCCTCTTATTACGACACCTCCGGCGACAAGTCGACTGGCTACGGCTTAAAGGATAAACTGCTTTTCAATGATTCAATTAAGTACCTAGAAAACCTGCAGCAGCCGTTTTACGTTAAGTACATCACGGTTACTAACCACTTCCCGTTCGACCTCGATAGTGAAGACACCGATCCTAACTTTACTGCCCCTAATACCGACAACACCACGGTTAACAACTACTTTGTGACCGCCCACTACCTCGACCAGGCAGTCCAGGAATTCTTCAATTACCTGAATAAGTCGGGACTGGCTAAAAAGTCGATCATCGTCTTGTACGGGGACCACTACGGAATCTCCAACAGTGAAAACCCAGACCTGGCCTCTGTTCTAGGCAAGAACAGTGATGACTGGACCGACTTCGACAATGCCCAACTCCAGCGGGTACCGCTGATGTTTGTCATTCCAGGGACCAACAAGGGTGGTGTTTATCATACCTACGGAGGGGAGATTGACGTCCTACCAACTCTCTTGCACCTACTGGGGATCTCAACCAAACGTTACATCATGTTTGGAACCGACCTTTTCTCCAGCCAGCACAGTCAAGTGGTGGCCTTCCGTAACCGTGACTTCGTGACGCCAAATTACACTTCACTCTCTGGGACGGTCTACAGTAATAAGACTGGTAAAGTTGCTAAGTTGACCAAGGCCGAACAAAAAAAGGTAGATGCCGACAGCGAATTGGTCAACGAGGAGCTATCCCTGTCCGATTCGCTCAATCAAAAGAACCTCCTGCGCTTTTACACGCCGAAGGGCTTCACCAAGGTCAACCCAAGCAAATATAACTATGCCAACGGATTGAAGAAGGAAAAAGAAATCGAGAAGAAGCTTGGTAACAAGTCCACCTCTTTGATCAGCGAGAACGGGGGTAAGACGACCGCCGACGTCTTCAGTACCGACGCACCTGAATTGAACCACTCTTCAACAACTTCCAACCGAATCAAGATTACCAATCCAGACGCCAACAACAACTAACAGTTAAGCGGGTCAGCATATGCTGACCCGCTTTTGTTGTATAATCAAATTAATAAAAAAAGGGGGGTGAATCAAATGTCAACCGTTTTTATCGCTCACGTCAAGCTAAGCTGGGGAAAAGCGGCCGATTACTTAATCGCTAACGATGTTGAACCTGGCCTTGCCGAGCGCTGGGACCAGGGGGATCAAAATTGGAACGCCGTTATGGTCCGAGCTTTGATCAACGTTCCGGTTGCCCCCTACCTCAAAAGTAACCGGGTAACGCCGCCGATTGCCACGGGGATTATTACCAGCCTAACCGCTGTGGAGGCCGGCCCGGCCACCGATCAACTTTTACGGACCAGGAGCCAGTTCATCATGGCTGAAATATGGCAAAGACAAGACGTTACCGTCAACACAACTTTCCTGCACCACGACCACCCCAAGTGGAGCCAACGCCAGATCCACGCCGATGTCGACTACTGGGTTAATCACCGCCGCCATCCACTGATTACTTTGATTACCAAGTGGCGGATTCAACTGCAACTGGCCCGAATTCGTAAGGAGTCCAGGCAGAAGTAAGTTCACCTGCTGAAATAAAAAAGCTGTGACGGTTTTGTCACAGCTTTTTTATTTCATAATCGTCACCACCCGGCGGTGACGCACAATTCGTCCGGTAGCCTGGAGACGCCGAAACTTACGCGATAAGGTTTCTGGCGTTGTCCCCAGGTAGGCAGCCAAATCCTTCATCTTCATTGGCAGGGTGAACCTTTTTTGTCCGCCGTGCTCAGCCTGGCGAGTCAAATAAGACCACAAGCGCTCTTCAACCGAATCCATCACCAAGTACTGGTTCTGAACCGTTAACTCTTGGACCTTGGCCATTGTTAGCTGTAAAAGCCGGGATGCCAACTCTGGGTAGTCAGCCAAGAGATTAGTGAAGTCCTCATAGCTGATTGTACAGATGGCGGCGTCTTTTTGAACCACAGCAAAGGTTGTTTCATTTTCGGTCCCGTAAAGCCACTGCTCGCCAACGTAATCACCAGTGTTCATCACAGAAAGGACCTGCTCTTCACCCTCCGCGCTAAGCTGGTAGAGCTTCACCTGACCATCCTCTACAATTACTAAGCGTCCACTGTCACCTGGGGCCAAAATAACTTGGCCGCGCTGATAACGATGATGAACCACTACCGACTCAATTCGCCGCTGGTCTTGCAATGGTAGCTGGTTAAAGAGGGGCACTAGCGAAACACAAAGATGCTCACCATTCGTCGTCTTCATCATCCTCTTGATACCTTCCCGTCATCAAATCATTACCCAGGAAATTTTGACCGGCTAAAATCTGAGCACGCATCCATTCGTCCAAATCAACCAAGGTGTGCACTAATTTCATCAGTCCTTCCTGCTTTCCTAGTGCAATTGCCTTTTGGATAAAGAGCAGTTGGGTATCAAAGTCCTTAATCAGGTCAAAGAGCTGATCCTTTCCCGGGAAATACTTAGCCGCACCGTCTTCCTTTAGCATCGTGTACTCTGTGAACTGAGCGGTTACGGTTGGTACCGCCTCACCACGCTGGACCAAGAGGTCATTGATCCGATCAAAGTAGCGGCGTTCCATTGTCAACCAATCACCTGCGTACTGAGTCAAAAACAGGCTGGCACACCCCTTAGCAAAAAGACGGGCTTGGTTAATCTTTTGTTGGTGTAACCACAGGTTGGCCAGAATGTGGCCAGTCATCGCCCCGGCTGTCGGAGTATGGTGATCGACATCAGCCTGCTTGAGTTCCGCTTGGTAGCATTCTTCGGGCGTCATTACTGAGTGACCTCCTTTTCCTTAACGTTTTTAACTTGGTATCCCAAGTTTTCAATGACCTGTTTTAAGACCGGTGCCGTCACTTGATTCGTATCCAGAGTGGCCTTGAGTTTGCCAGCGTTGAAGAGGACTTTGACCTCACTGACCCCGGCTTGGTGCTCGACCGCTGTTTTAATCTTTTCCAAGCAGGACGGACAAGACAGCCCGCCCAGTTCCATCATTATCTTCTTCATGTTTCATCCTCCTTTTTCCTTCAGTATAAACGTCTCAAATGATAAAATAATTGACCACCGTCAAGATTAACGAACTTTTAGTAACCGCATCCCATTTAAAATTACGATCAAAATGCTCAGCTCATGAATCAACATCCCCAAGGCTATATGAACGTAGCCGGCAAGGAGGCCGCCAAACAAGAGGGCAACGGTCAAAAGGGCGATCGTGATGTTTTGAGTCATGTTGGCGGACGTCTTCTTGGCAATCGTAAGTGCCAGCGGTAGCTTGGTCAAATCGGAATGAAGTAAAACGATGTCGGAAACGTCTAGGGCCACGTCGGTCCCATTGCCCATCGCAATTCCAACCTCGGCCAGTGCCAGGGCTGGGCTGTCATTAATTCCATCCCCTAAAAGGGCGACCACATGCCCACGGGCCTGTAGCTCCTTAATGATTTCAGCCTTATCAGCTGGTAGAAGGTCTCCTCTCACCTCTGTCATTCCCACCGCTCGGCCAACCTGCTCGGCGGTCGTCTGGTTGTCCCCGCTC
Organism: Limosilactobacillus gorillae; assembly: GCF_001293735.1. GTDB lineage: Bacteria > Bacillota > Bacilli > Lactobacillales > Lactobacillaceae > Limosilactobacillus > Limosilactobacillus gorillae. Next base: position 6,651 of record NZ_BCAH01000005.1, read on the forward strand.
AACATGATCAGGTTGGTGTAGCCAAGCGTCCGAAGCTTTTTAAACGTAGCCTGGGCCCCATCTTTGAGTGGATCGGTAATGGCAAGACTCCCCCTCAACACTCCGTCGACAGCCAGGTAAACCAGGGAGTAGCCCGCCGTTTGCCAGGCCTGGGTAACTTCCTTTACCGCTCCCAGACTAATTTGAAACTCACCTAGTAGCTTGGCATTGCCGACTAAGACCTGATGGCCAGCAACTTCAGCTACCATCCCCTGCCCAAGGCGCACTCTGCTTTTATCCACCGGCTGGGGGGTGGCAGCCACACCATTGAGCACTGCCTTGGCCAGCGGATGATTGGCAATTGTTTCCACGCTGACCAGCAGCTGACGATCTTCTTCACTAGCTCCGGGAGCCCACCACTGGTCAACCACTTCCGGCTGACCCTTAGTAACCGTACCGGTCTTGTCAAAAACCAGGGTATCGACCCGGTTTAAGGCGCTCAGGCTGGCACTCCCCTTGGCCAGGATTCCACGCCGGGCCGCCTGGCCAATCCCAGCAACGGTCGAAACCGGCACCCCGATCACCAGGGCCCCAGGGCAGCCCAACACCAGGATCGTGATCGCAAACGCCAAATCCCGAGTAACCAGGCCAACCAAGAGAGCTAGCACTAACACCAAGGGGGTGTAATACTTTGCAAACCGGTCAATCACCCGCTGGGCCTTGGACTTGCTATCCTGGGCCTCTTCAACCAGCTCAATAATCCGGCCGAAAGTGGTGTCTTCCCCAACCCGGCTGGCCGCAACCACTAGTAGACCATCCTCTAGAATTGTGCCGGCGCTGACGGTTTGCTCAACCATCTTTTGAATTGGCCGGGCTTCCCCGGTTAGGCTGGCCTCATTGACCACTCCGGTCCCCTTCTTGACTGTCCCGTCAACTGGGATCCGGTCACCGGCCCTAACCAAGACCAAATCACCTTGTTCAACAAAGTCAATCTCCTCAACCTCCCCGACGGTATCGTTAATGTCAGCAAGCACTTCCGCGGTTTGGGGCGCCAATTCGGTCAGTGATTTGACGGCCGCCCGGGTCTTCTTTAAGGTCACCTCCTCCAAGACGTCGCCAAGGTTAAAGAGCCACACGACGATGGCGGCTTCGTTAAACTCGCCAATAATGGCGGCACCTATGATCGCTACGGCTACCAGTAGCTCAATTGAAACCACCCGGTAGGCCAAAGCGCTCGCTGCCCGTAAGATGATCGGCACACCCCCGATAACGGCGGCGGCAATCATAAGCGGAGTGACTACCTCAAAGCTTGTCAAGCGGCTAAGCTCGGCAAGTATGATTAATAACGTCATCGCCCCAACGTTAACCCGCTGGTGGCGGCTAAAGAATGTTTGAAGCTTTCCCATCGATTATCACTGCTATATAAAATGTGAACCAAGGTAAAATTTCATAAGTCCTACCCTGTCAAAAAGAAATATAGCTTCTCCTTTCTAAATTTTATGTTCAACGACGACCTAGTCCTCGCTTCACATTATTTGACCTTCCTGACGAAAATTAGGTCTCACTAGTTGATATCTTCATATCATTCCACGTTCTTGATAACAATTACCTTCTCCCTTACCCTCCTTAGCATATCCGACAAGGCCCCACTTTAAATTGATCCATATCAAGAATCTAAAAAAACCGCCCCGGTGTTACGGAGCGGTTTTAGCCCAATATTACTGCTGGTTGATCTTCATCGAGGAACTGTGGGTGGCCATCTTTTTCTTAGGATAGAGTTCTTTAGCCAGGTTGGTGATCGCTGTTGGCGCCTCACCGAAACCAGTTGCGATCAAGTCCACCTTCCCCTCGTAAGTGGCCCCATCACCAATCGCATAAACCCCCGGCACCGAGGTCTGCATGGTAGCGTCAACCTTAATCTGTCCTCGTTCACTGGCCAAATCCAGGGACCACTCCTTTAGGGCGGCGTTGTTGGAAGTAAAGCCGTAGTTGACCAGGACCTTGTCAACTTCAAGCGGCCGTTCCTCATCGGTACGCATCTTCTTGAGGTTTAAGGTTACTGACTGATCCGCGTTAACCACCAGGTCCTTTGGCAGGAAAGGGGTCAGCTTCTCAACCGTTGATTCCTCCAGTTGCTCGACAGTTAGCGGTAAGGCGCGGAACTCATTGCGGCGGTGGACTAGGTAAACCTGCTTAGCAACGTCCTCTAGCATCAGGGCCATATCAATGGCGGCGTCCCCACCACCTAAGACGGCCACTCGTTGATCCTTGAAGTCCTTCTTGTGGTTGACAAAGTAGCGTACCTGGCGGCCTTCCAGTTCTTTGGACCCCGCTAGGGCCAGCTGACGCGGACTAAAGGCCCCATTGCCCATTGCGATCACCACTGCCTTAGACGAGGAGGTCCGCTGTTTGCTTTGGATCGTGAAAGTTCCATCTACTTCTTTGATCACGTTGGTCACCTTCTCACCCAAAAACTGGTCAACTGGAGCAACCGCAAGCTGGGCAATCAAGTCGTCAACCAGCTCTTGGCCGGTAACCCCAGCCTTCCCGGCCACATCCCAGACCCGTTTTTCTGGGTAGAGGGCGGCTGGCTGGCCCCCTAGCTGAGGGAGCGCCTCAATTAACTGAGCCTTAAGCTGGTGTAAGCCACAATAAAAGGCCGCAAACATCCCGGTGGGGCCCCCACCGATAATTGTCACGTCGTAGCATTCTTCCATGAATAATTCCTCCTCGTTTAGCTTGTTCCGCATTATACCACGTTCCCTTCAAAGCACCGTTTTCCGAACGTTCGTCCTATTTGGAATTTCGTTTGTGTTTACCCCTTGATTCAAGTATTATTGAAAACGGAATCACAAAATGTACATTACGGAGGGTTTTATAATGGCACAAAAGAAAATGATTTTGGACTTGGATACTGGGGTTGATGATGCATTGGCAATTGCTTATGCGGTTGCCGCCCCTGACGTTGACTTGATCGGGATTGTCTCCTCTTACGGGAATAACTTGATGGACGTCTGCGCTAAAAACAGCCTTAAGTTACTGGAACTGCTCGGTCAGACCGATGTTCCTGTTTACAAGGGTTTACCTCACTCCAGTACCAGTGATCATTTCGATGTAATGCAGGTTTCTAAGGATATCCATGGTAATAACGGGATCGGTGATGTTAACCTGCCAGAACCAAACCGGGCCTTAGAAGAAATGTCTGGGGTTGACTTTTACATTGAAGCCGCTCATAAATACGGTCAAGATCTAATCATCATCCCAACCGGCCCAATGACCAACCTGGCAGCCGCCCTTGAAAAGGACCCGGCAATTGCCCACTTGATTGGCAACGTTACCTTCATGGGTGGAGCCTTAACCGTTGAAGGTAACGTTACCGATGTGGCCGAAGCCAACATCAACCAGGACGCCAAAGCTGCCGACGTGGTCTTGAGAAGCGACCTGCCGCTGACGATGGTTGGTTTGGACGTAACCCTAAGAACCCTCCTAACCAAGAAGGAAACCCAACAGTGGCGTGACCTAGGCACCAAGTCTGGGATCGCCTTTGCCGATATCACCGACTTTTACATCGATGCCTATTACAACTTAGACATCGACAAGAACGGCTGTGCCTTACACGACCCGCTGGCCGTTGGGGTATCTTTGGACCCATCCTTTGTAACCACGATCTCCTTATTCATGAAGGTCATCTACGACGAACACAATTACGGCCGTACAGTTGGCGACAAGGATCGCTTAAATGACCCAAATCCGAACACCAAGGTTGCTGTGGACGTGGATAAAGATCGTTACCTCGCCACCTTCATGAACTACCTGACCAACTTGTTCAAGGAACACTAAACCTAACCTTCCCGGGTGCTCCCATCGTGGAGCACTTTTTTTATCCATTGCACCACGGATCGTTACCCTCTAATGTAACGTTAATTCCGAACACCACGGAACGTGGTCAAGATTAATTAACCCTTGGCCTTTAGTTTTCCACTTTTACCCAAGGTCTTGTGGATAAATCATGATTTATCCACAAGATATGGGAATCCCTCTTCAAGACTAGATCAAAGTCCTTTCATTTTGAACAAGGCGTGGTACCACAAACCGTTTAGACCAAGCAATCATCCCCCATTTCTTGCCCTTATCTCCAAAAACGGGTATGATGGTTACAAATCATATCTTGTCTGGGGTGCCATTGGCTGAGAAATACCCATTGAACCTGCTTTGGTTAGTACCAACGAAGGGAGCGACAGGTTAAATCCGTCAAAAATCAGCCACCCCAAAACCAGGGGTGGCTTTTTCTTTGGGCAAGGATGGTAAATACTTTTTTGGAGGATTGTTTCTCATGAACAAATCACACTTTGGTTTACGCGATGTTATCTTACTTGCCCTTATTGGAATCATCTTCGGGGTGATTTACTTTGCCGGTGACTTCGTTTATAACGCCGTCACGTTACTCTTAACCCCACTGGGTCTTGGGGCAGCCGGCAATGACTTCACCATGGGCCTGTGGTGCATGGCCGGTCCCTTAGCCGGCTTTATGCTCAAGCGACCGGGATCTGCCTTCCTAGGTGAATTTCTCGGCGCAGCCGGCGAAATGTTTTTGGGTGGCCAGTGGGGGGCAGCCAACTTGATCTCCGGGGCTGTTCAAGGGGTCGCCACTGAGCTGGGATTTACCCTGGTTGGCTATCGCTTTTACAACTGGGTAACGATCCTGTCAACCACGCTCACCACCACCATCGTAACCTTTGCCTGGGATTGGTTTAGGAACGGTTACAGCCACTTTGCCCTGCCAATCCTCTTGGCCTGCTTTGCAATTCGCTTAATCTCGATGTTTCTCTTCTGCGGGGTCTTAGTCAAGTTGATCACCAGACTCTTGGAGCGGGCCCACGTCATCCCAAACGCCCAGGTTTAAGCCCATGGAATACCGCATTCACCAACTGACCTTTACCTACCAAGAGCAGCCGGTCTTGGTTGACCTAGAACTCACCCTTAATTCCGGTACACTCTACCTCTTTTCCGGCCGTTCAGGTAGTGGTAAGTCAACCCTCTTGAAAATCCTGGCTGGCCTCTTGCCCCGCTACGGGGGAAACCTGCACGGGGAGATAACCGGAGCAGTTCCCGGAAGTGCCGCGTTGATGTTTCAAGACCCAAGCCTTCAGTTTGCCTTGGACACCCCGCGCCACGAGATTGAATTTGCTTTAGAAAACCTGGCCACTCCGCCAGATAAAATCCCGCAAAGAGTTGCCGACGCCCTAAATTTCTGTCAGGCCACCCACCTAGCCGACCGGCGACTGGTAACCCTGTCCGGGGGAGAGCAACAGCTCGTCGCCCTTGCGATCATCGTCGCCATGGACAGTCAATTGATCCTTTTAGATGAACCCTTCGCCTCCTTGGATCACAACCACCGGGCCCAGTTACTAGCTCGCCTGGTTGAGCTCAAGAATCAGGGAAAGACCATTATCATCGCTGACCACGACCTACAGGGCTATCGCCAGTACAAGCCGACCGTGATTGCCTTTGAAAAGGGGCACTGCCACGTCCTTACCGACCAAGAAGCCAATCGGCGTTTTGATCAGGCCGATGAATTAGCCAAACCACTTCTCGCCCACCTTCCGGACGAAAATGGAGCCCCCCTCTTTTCATTTGACGCCTTTGAGCTAACCACAAACGGCGCTACACTGTTAACCATCGACAAGCTCAAGCTCTTTAAGGACCGGATCACCCTCCTGACTGGAGAATCTGGTAGCGGTAAGACGACCCTCTTTAAGGCCCTAACTAAGCTACACCCCTACGTCGGTTCGGTCACCCACCAAGGCCAGGAAGTTCGAACAATTAAGGCGGCCCCTTACGCCCGTCAGGTTGGTCTAGTCTTTCAGCGAGCCAGCAACCAATACTTAAACGTAACCGTCAATGAGGAACTAGAACTCAGTCAAAAACAGGGACAAAACCCCTTCTTTACTCCCGTCCGGGTGCAAATGGCTCTGGAGAAGCTGGGCCTGGCCAAAATGGGCGAGCGGGTTGTCTATTCGCTTTCTGGCGGTCAACAAAAGAAGCTTCAGCTACTGGTGATGCTAATGATGGGCCAAGCAACCCTTCTGTTGGACGAACCCTTCGCCGGGCTGGATAACCAGTCAATCGACGTTGTTTGGCAATTAATTGAACAAAGCCGGGCAGTTTGCCCTCAGACTTTGATTATCATCAGCCACCAGTCGGCCGGGCTAGCCAGTCACATTGACTACCGCCTCCACCTCGCTGATCACCACCTCACTTACCAAGGGGAGCAACGCCATGAATCCTAGTCTACAACTACTATTAGTCCTTTGGATCTCCTTTGAGGTCTCCTTCACCAGTCGCTTAACTGCTAACCTGGTTTTCTTAATTCTCGCCATTATCGTCTTATTATTCCACCACCTCCGCTTTCGCCAGTGGCTGTGGCTAATCTGTGGTCCCTTCTTACCGGCCCTAGCCCTCTTCGTCACGATTGTTGCCTATAGCCCGGGCCACGATCTACACTTCGGCTTGGTCCTGGTTTCCCGGATCTACCTCTATGTGATGGCCGGAGCGACGGTAACCTTCACCACCACCCCACTCAAGCTCGCTCAATCCTTAGAGCAAACCGCTCACTTGCCAGCTAAGTTTGCCTACGGGACTCTTTCGGCGGTTAACCTATTACCAAAAATCAAGCAAGAGGTCACCCAGATTAAAGCAGCCGCCTTGATGCGCGGCGTCACCCTTCACTTGTGGTCACCAACCCTGTACTTTAAGGCGATCCTGGTGGCGATTAACTGGTCCGACCAGCTGGCCCAAGCCATTGAATCACACGGTTTTGTCGAGGGGCATCCCCGTACGGCAGCCCACCCGATCACCGTTCACTGGTACGACTGGGTGCTCCTTACTTCGGGAATTATAATTTTACAAGTACTCTTGATCGCCTTTCCCTAAGCTTTTCGGTATACTAGAAGAAAAGCGTTTGGGAGGAGATTTTCAATGAACGAGCAAGCCCTTACGACCCGCTTTATGGGCGGCCTTAGCTACCTGAGCATTATGTTTTTACCGGTCCTATTCCCACTAATTGTCTGGATCGTAGCCCGAAGTGACAATCCGAACCTTGCCTCCCACGCCAGAATGGCCTTTTGGACGCAGCTTGTCCCCCTAATCATGGTCCTCGTTCTCCTACTGGGCTATGGTATCCTCGGGGTAGCGAACATGATCAGCTTAAATGCCTCATCTAGCTGGTTCGTGGTTCTTTGGATCACCCTACTGTGCCTGGTCAGCCTGGTCCTCTACATTTATAACATTGCCATGGCCGTCCTGGTCTTTTTAGGACGGCGCTAGGCCCTGACGCTTCTGAACCTTGGTCCAGGAGCGTTTTTTACATAAATCACAGAAAGGATGATCATTTTTGTCGACGGTTTTTGGAATCTTACTGCTCCTAATCGCCGTGGTGGCCGCTAATATTTTGCACCTGCTCTGGCCCCGGTTACCACTGGCCATCTACCAAATTTTAGCCGGGGTTATTTTAGCCCTAATTCCGGTCCAGTCGCATACCTTTGAACTGGAGCCGGAAACCTTCTTACTCTTAATCATCGCCCCCTTACTCTTCAATGACGGGCAATCCACCGCCCTGCGCGAGCTTTCTCACGGAATCAGGCAGATGCTTTCAATGGCTGTCTTCCTGGCGGTTGTTTCAGTCCTGGTCGTTGGGGTTGGCTTACACCTAACGATGGCGGCGACCTTCTCCTTACCCCTGGCCTTTATGCTGGGATCAATCATTGCCCCGACCGATGCAGTTGCCGTTAAGTCACTATCAGCCACGGTTGCCATGCCCGAAAACGTCAACCGGACCCTGGAGCACGAGGCCCTCTTCAACGATGCCTCCGGGCTGGTCTTGTTTGGTCTAGCCACTAGTACCCTTTCCTCGGGCCACTTTTCGCTCAGCCAGGGGATCTTCACCTTCCTCTATGTCTTTTTGGGCGGGATTATCTTTGGGGCAATCATTGGCTTCTTGGTCATCAATCTGCGAACAACATTAATGCGCTCCCACGTTGACATCGGCCGGATTGTCATCCCGATCAACCTGATGACCCCGATCGTCACCTACTGGTTTGCTGAAGAACTGCATCTTTCTGGTATTCTGGCCGTGGTAGCCGCTGGACTCGTCCACGCTCTCCTGTACACCCGGTTACGACTAACCTCAGCCAAAGTCCAAATCGCCTCTACTACGATCTGGTCAATGGCCTCAGACATCTTAAACGGACTGGTTTTCGTCTTCTTGGGGGTTACCCTCCCCGGGGTCTTGGGTCACACCGCCATCGGCCATTTAGCTGAGATTTTCGTGGTCGCCGTTGTCCTCTACCTGGTAATGGGGCTCTTACGCTACTTGTGGAGTCAGCTCAAGTTCGTCGACTTAAACTCTAAACCCAAGCGCAGAAAAAAGGACAGCTTCCTCTTAGCCTTAGGGGGAATCCACGGGACAATCACTTTGGCAATGGCCTTTTCAATTCCACATACTATCAACGGGCAGCCCCTGGCCGCTCGTACCACCATGATCTTAATCGCTGCCTTTGTGATCATCATTAGTATTACCGTTGGAACGCTGGCCTTTCCCCGTGTCCTACCTAAAAAGAAGAAGAGCTACCGGCAGAGTGACTTCCAAGACCAGCTCAATAAGACCGTCCACTACGCCATTGACCAGCTAGCCGACGAACCCGGCGGGGCGGCCGAAAAGGCGGTTGTCATCAACGGGCTAGCCAGCCAAAATACCTTAACCTTCAAGACCCACCAGGCCCTCTTTCAAAAAATTTACGACCAGGCCCATGAAGTTGAGCTTGAAGCGATCGCCAAACTCAACGAAGAGGGCAAGGTGACCGACAAGATTGCCCGCCTCTACGTAGGATTAATTTCCCGGGAATTAGCCGGTCGCGGTGAGGGCCTGTTCAGTCTGTGGCGGGCGGCCTACTACCGCTTCAAGTGGCACCGGGTTCGCCACAAGGTCTCCCGGATTCCCCCAGCTCAGGCCGAGTACTTTAAGCATGAAGTTGCTTCAATCCAGCAGCAGATTGCCCAAGTCTTTGATCTGGTCTATCCCCAAGTGAACACCTACCTAAAGGAGATCCAGACCACAAAAAACATTCACGAAGTCACGATGGTCAGGCGGTCCTACTTTAACCGTCAGCGCCTCTTCCGTCGGCATGAACATCTCGACAACGAGCAGATCGATACCCTCTTCGTTGCGGCCTTCCAGTTTGAACATTCCTATATTCAGCAGGCGGCCGCCAATGGCGTGATCTCAATTGAACTGGCCAACGCCCTTAATGAACATATCTCCACCGACCAACTGGTTTACATCCAGTCTTCAAACTAACCGTGGCCCTCTTGAATATTTAATGAAAAAGCTTCCGCCTGTAAACAGGGCGGAAGCTTTTTAGTTACTTAACATACTTGGCTAAGAAGTCTTTAATGTGTGCTTGGTAAGCGGCTGGGGCGGTCGCAAACGACTTAGCGTGCACGGCCCCCTTGACCAGCCATAACTGTTTTGCCCCCCGGGTAGCGGCGTAGTTTTGGTAGACCATCGCCGTTGGAACAAAGGTGTCCTTAGTACCATGGATAAAGAGCATTGGGCGCTTATTATGGTGCAGGGCGTTGACCGCACTGGCCTGGCCGATGAAAAAGCCGTTAGCTATCCGGTTAATCCCGCTCATCGTCTTAATTAACGGCCAGGCAACCCAGCCAGGCAGGTGGTAAAGATCCTTGGCCTCGTGCATTAGTTCAGCGTTGACACTGATATAGCCACAGTCTTCCACAAAGGCCTTGACCTGACGCGGGAGTTTAAGGCCCGACGTCATCATTGTCGTAGCGCCCCCCATTGAAACTCCAAACATCACAATTTGACTATTTTGACCGTTCTTTTCAATCAGCCGGTCAATCCACTTGCGCTCGTCAAAACGTTCCGGCCAGCCATAGCCAATGTATTTCCCCTGGCTCTTGCCGTGAGCCCGGGCATCAGGGATCAAGACGTTGTAGCCTAGTTGATGGAACATGGCTGCGTAGGCTCCCATCGATTCCTTATTGTTCATATAGCCGTGAGCAATTAGGACCGATTTGGTGGTCTTCTTTGCCGCCGGGATGTAGTCAGCGTCCAGCTTCAGATGATCACTAGCTGATTCCATCGTCCACACCTGCTTAGTGGCCGTCTTAAACCACCGCTTCTGAGTGTAAAGCGGGTCGGACTTCTCCAGACGGACGTTGTTGTTAATAAAGGACTTGTGTCCGGCGACCATTGCCACATTAAAAAAGTAGACTGCCGCCCCTAAAAAGCCCCCCACCAAGAGGAAGGCAATGACACCGACCACTAAGGGCCAGTGTCGCTTTTTGGTTATTGTTTTCTTCATCAATTTCTCTCCTCAATCATTGCGCCTATCAATTCTACCACGCTCGGTGGGGCAACGCCATTTGCTTTTCCTGGGCCACGAGGCGTGGTGTGAATGGTATAATGTTCTTGAATTGAGGAAGGAAGTGTTGAAATGTTTCCAGAACGTCTCCGGGCCCTACGCACCGGACAAAAAATTACCCTCCAAGAACTTGCCAACGGCTTAAGCCAGCACCTGGCCCCGGGCGAAAAGCCCAATACCCCTTCTCAGTTGGGAAACTGGGAACGAGGAATCCGGACTCCATCATACGTGGAGGTCCGTAAGTTAGCCGAGTATTTTAACGTCAGCCTCGACTACCTAACTGGGCGCGCTGACCATGACGAGACCGACCTGGCGAAGCTCTTTTTCGATACCAAAAAAGAATTAACCTTCAACCAACGCACCCTAACCGGCGAGGATCGTTACGAAATCTTCCAACTGATCGACGGTTACTTTAAGGGTCGCGACAACCGTCATGAAACGGCCACCTTCTACGGTCAACAAGAGGAACTAAACTTAAACTTTAAGGACTAATTATGAACCCCAAAAAACTACGCCAATTAAAAAAGGCCACTAAAAAGGCCCACTCCAATTCTCCCGCCCCCTATATCGAGCAACTAACCCACTATCGAGACCTATTTGATGCTGTACCTCAGGTTAAATACCTACTCAACGCCGCTTTGTTAGACGATCAACTATTAAAATCGGGTCTCTTACCCCAGCCATTGCCTAAGTTACTGTTACCCGATGACATTCAGACCACGATTTACAACCAGCTGGCGGCTAAGTACCCGCAGGGCGATGTCAAAGGAGACCGTTTGTGGGATCAGTATACGGCTGCCCTCCCCAAGGTCGACCACCTCTTGCGCGATTATCGTGATTACCTGGAGGAAACTTACGGGCTGTGGTCCTTCACCAACGTTGCCTTTGTGGCCAGCCTGAGTGATTACTTAAAGGGTGCACCGGTCTTGGAAGTGATGGCCGGCAACGGTTACCTATCCAAGGGTCTAAAGGACAAACGCCCCACCCAAACCGTAATTACCACCGATAGTACCGCCTGGGTTAAGGAAAACCAGACGGGGCGCCGACCAGTCACCCAGATTGAGCCCCTGGATGCCATTGCTGCTGTCGACAAGTATGCCAGTAAGGTTAAGTACGTACTAATGTCATGGGCCCCAGACAAGGGCGAGGCCGATTGGGATTTACTCAACCACCTACGCACCAACTACCCCGATGTCAAGTTGTTAGTGATTGGTGAAAAGAACGGCGCCACTAATTCCAAGCGCTTTTGGAAGGAAGCTCGGTTAACCCAAGTTGGACTGGAAAAAGTTAACGCCGATCTAAGGTCCTTTGACTTGATTGACGAACAAGTTTACCTTGTTGAGTAATAAGAAACGCCCCCTGAATGTGGATTCAGGGGGCGTTTTGTTTGGCAAAGCGTAGCTTAATAGCTACGCCGGTGTGTATTGATACTATCTCAGGTCGTACCGGTCGTCCACTACCAGTTTGACCAGGCACCCTACAATCCGGTAGGTTAACGTGCCCCACTCGAGAATCATTACCGCTCGCGCGGGGTAACCAAATTAGGGTCGGTTACCAGACCTCTCGACTCATCGCAATGTTTACCATACCACGGCTTAACAACTTAATCAAGAACGGGCTAACCTTTTTGTTCCTGACTGCGGTTTTCGATCAGGGCGCTGAGCTGTTGAGTAACCCATTCGCTTAGCTTACCAGTGTCTTGTTCGCTTACGTCATCGGCGTCGGCCAGGTAATCAATTCGTAAGTTCGACTTATTGAGATCTTCTCCTTCCGCAACCATGTACACCTTAACCGGGTAAGGTTGCTCCCGTTCCAACATCTTAGGATCTAACCGCTCGGCCTCAGCCATTGGTACATTGATCAGATTCATCTCCAAACGGACACTGACCGAGTCACCAATTGGTACCTTGACCTCCCAGTTATACTGACACAAGTGGCCGGTGGCAATCTGTTCGGCCATGGAGGTTAGACCAGCCTTCAAGGTAGCTACTTGTTGCAGGGTCGCAGCATCAACTTGGCCGCTTGTTACCTGTACCCGTTCACTAGTTAGTTCCCCCAAGTATTGTTCATAGGTCATTTCCATTGCTCGTTACTTCCCTTCTAAACGCGAATACGTGTAGTCCATCCGTTGGTGGATCCCTTGAATTAACCCGGCTAAGGCGATCACCACCCCAACAGTAGCAATTAGTTGAATAACCAGCCCACTGATCGTCATCCGGTTATGAACTTGTAGGAGGCCACCGAGGCTGATGATCCCCATGTACAAGTTAACCAGGATCGTCACGTAACTGGATAGCCGGACCCGCAGGGCAACAAAGATTACTACCAAGACTGTTAAGACGACTAAAAAGCCCACCCGGCCCAAGACAGCTAGCGAGGTTAACGACCGCCCCACCTGGTAAAACATACAAAATTCGATAATCACCGCGGCCACCATTGCTAAGATTGTGTAGGCAATGATTTTATTCGCGTTCGTTGTTTTTTTCATGTTGACCCCCTTTTGATAATCTCCCTCTATTCTAACTGATCAGTTTGTAAAGCTCAATTTCCCTTCCCCTTCTAAAAAGGTATAATCAAACCAAAAGCATAAATGGAGGAATCACTATGACAAACGGAACTTACCAATGCATCCTGGCCCCAGTTGATGGTTCCCGAGCCACCCCAGTAGTAATCGAAAAGGCGATCGCGGTTGCTAAGAAGCACCAGGCCCACTTAGACATCTTAAACGTCGCTCAGGTTAACCAACTGACCGATAACTATGCAATTGCCAGCTCGCTGAGTGCTAGTCAGACCTTTGATCTGGTTAAGACAACCCAGGAACGGCTTAACGACTTGAAAAAGCACGCCGAAGAGAGCGGTGTCGAATCAGTCGCCATCCACATCCGCTTCGGCAATCCCAAGCAAGTGATTGCCCACGATTTTGTTGCCAACCACCACAACGATTTGATCGTGATTGGGACCACTGGGCTGTCAATGGTTGAACGCCTAATTGTCGGATCGGTTACCGACTATGTAGTCCGCAACGCAACGTGCGACGTACAGGTTGTTCGCGTCTAGCCTTCAGTCAACTAAGTAGGTGAGCTCTTAGCCTGAGTAAGGTTTTGATAGTAAAGCAAAGGATTTTGGGGTTATTAACTAAGATTAAGCAACTAAGGGGCTGTGACAGTTTTTTTGTCACAGCCCCTTTTGAATTATTAATTAGATTTCTGTCACATTTTCGAAGATTAGTTGCCGTTGGTAATGTTGGCCTTGGCTTCCATTTGCATGATCTTACGTTCCTTGAAGACGAGGTAAATCAAGAGCAGGAAGGCTGCCGCCGCGGCAACGTAGATAGTCGTGGCCGAAGCATGCCAACCAAAACGGTCAACTAGTTGTCCGATCAAAGCCGTGGCAGCCGTTTCACCGAAGACGTACTGGAAAAAGCCCATAAATCCTGTCGATAACCCGACAGCATAGTTCGGTACTGCTTCGTTGACCATTAGCCCAACTAAAGATAGCGGAGCATAGATCAGACTCCCCATGATGAAGAGGACCACGGTAATTACAGCTTGGTTAGTGCTGGTAAAGTAGGTTACTAAACAGACAATCAGGCCAATCACACAGACGAAACAAACTAAGGAACGACGGCCCTTCAAGAAGTCAGACACCAACCCGAGGATAATCACCCCTGGTACGGCCGACAGTTCAAAAATTCCGACTAACCACTTGGCCCAGTCAGTAGAGAAGCCTTTGGTCGGTAGGTAACTTGGGATCCAACTCATAACCCCATAACGAACGATATAGATCGACATCGAAGTTAAAGTAACAGCCCAAACAACTTTATTGGTTAAGATATCTTGGATAAGAATTTGGGTAAAGGACTTGTGGGAAAGTTCTTGAAAAGTCGCCTCCCCCTTTTCATCCAGTTCCACGTAACCGGAATATTCAGCCATGTTTGGCAAGCCAACCGCTTCTGGCCGTTCGGAATTAATAAGCAACATCAAAGTTGCGATAATGGCTGAGATTACGGATGCAGTTAGGAAGACCGCCGTTAATGAGCCAGAGAACAGTAGGGTAGCCATTTGAATACAGGCAACACAGGCGAAGGCCCCAGCGTTGTGCGCAGAAGACCAGATTGAGAACATCGTCCCCCGGTTTTTCTTAGCAAACCATAGGGAGATTTCCCGTTGACAGGCCGGCGCCCCCATTGCTTGGGTTACAGCCACCAAGAGCATCAAAAATAGGATAACGTAGAAGTTTTTGGTAAAGCCTAGAAGGGCGTTAAAGATACAGGACAAGTATAAACCGAACGCCAAGAAGCGCTTAGTGTTGGACTTATCGGCTAGTCCGCCCATGAATAGCTTAGCAATCCCATAACCAATCCCGAAGGTCGATAGGATTAGCCCAATTTGCCCAATTGAGAAGCCGTACGCTTCCATAATTGGCTTTTGCTCGGTAGTGAAAATTAAACGAATAATGTAGTAAGCAAGGTAGGTAATACAGGTGGCAACCAAAACCCCCACTTGTCGTCTTCGGTATGTCTCGGTTACCTTTTCCTTGGGAACTAGGTTTTTAGCATCCGGTGACGGCTTTAGAAAATTAAACACAATATCACTCCCTTATCCCGCAAAATGGTACTTTGGGTAAACCATTTCTTAGGTCACTAGTTGAACCAGTTTAACGTCCCTCCTTAACCTTAAATTTATCTATGTATTTCCCGGGAAATGATCCCGGGACCATAAATATAGCGGTTAAATAAGTTACCCTAATAAATTGGTCTACCTTTGGTAGCGCTTTCGTTAACCGCATTATATCCAACTAATCAAGTGACTACAACCCCATTTATCAATTAACTAGTTTTCTAATCGTGACAAATTATGTTCTCATTCAACCAATTGGACTAGCTAATAATCTATTTCGGTGTGAAGGCAAGGATCACCATAACTTACTTTTCAACGCTCTTTCTGCAACTAATTCAATTTGAGGTCCTCTAGGTCGTGGCGAAGGTCCACCAAGCCAATCTGCCCCGGAGCTGAAGTCTTACCAACCGCAGCGAAGGTTAACGCTGAACCGAAGACCTGGCCACTAACCCGACTGACCTTCCCCAAGTCCCCCATCGACATGGTGATGATCGGCAGGTTCAACTTGGTATTTGCTTCAATTGTGGTGGCAAGAACCGTTAAGACATCGATGGATGATTGCGGCATTGAAGCAATCTTCGCCACGTCAGCACCAAGGCTGGCCATTGCTGTCAGTCGCTTGACCTGCTCTTCTTTGCTTGGTGTCTTAGCAAAGTCGTGATTACTCATAACCACCTTAACCCCGTTTTGATGGGCGGTTTCCACCACGGCTTGTACCGCTGCTTGATCATGACCTAACTCCACATCGACTAGGTCACCCATTTTCTGTTTAGCGACCGTCTTTAAAAGGGCGAAGTATTTATCATCAACCAAAGCTAATTCGCCCCCCTCGCCCTCCGTTCGGAAGGTAACCAGCAGAGCAATATCACCAATGACTTGACGAATGACCCGGGCAGTTTGGGCTAGCTTATCTTCGTCCAGGACGTCTTGGTAAAAGTCAATGCGCCATTCAATCACGTCCGGGGCTAAGGCGGCCACTTTTTTAGCCTGGGCAATCAACTCATCCGCCGAGGCATCAACTAAAGGAACCGCTACTTTAGGCAGACCACTGCCAAGGGTTACATTACGAACGGTTACTGTCTTCATCATTAATCCTCATCCTTAAAAAGTAGGTCCCGAATGTAGTCAACTGGCATGTCTTCGCCGGTCCAAAGCTTAAAGGCTTCGGCTCCCTGTTCCAGCATCATCCCCAGCCCATTAAAGACATGCTCAACACCTGCACTCTTAGCAATCTTCATCAACTTGGTTTCTCGTGGGGAGTAAACCGTGTCAAAGACAATCATATCCTTATGGAACCAGGTTGGATCGTTGACCAAGGACAGGTCGGCCAATTCACCCATCCCAACTGAAGTGGCATCACAGTAGATATCACAGTTAGCTAAGCTTTCCCGAAATTCGTCTTGGTCTGCCAGGCGGTGAAGGGTGGCCTTACAACTAGTTTCGCTATTAATAATATCGACGTTCTTTTTGGCTTGTTCCCATTGGGGGTCGGTATCACGGTTAAAGATATCGATCTCCGCAACCCCATCCAACGCGGCCTGAATGGCGATTGGCGTACCAGCGCCACCGCCACCGGTGATTGTCATCTTCTTGCCGATAATGTTCAAGTTCTCATCTTCTAAGGCCTTCATGAAGCCAGTTCCGTCGGTGGTATAGCCCGTTAAAACCCCGTTATCATTAACAACTGTATTAACGGCACCAGTTAGCCTAGAAGCCGGGGAAAGCTTGTCCAAGTATGGCAGGATCTTTTGCTTGTTCGGCATCGAAATATTTGAACCCCGCATATCCAGCGTCCGAATTGCGTCAACTGCCTTTTCCAGCTTATCATTATCGATTTCAAAAGCTAAGTAAGCGTAGTTCAAGCCCAACTTAGCAAAGGCGTTATTGTGCATCGTTGGTGACATTGAGTGCCGAATTGGATAAGCCATTAATCCAATTAGCAAGGTGTGTCCGTCAATTCTTTCCATGATTGATTCCTCCTGAAGATTGTAAAAACTAGACTTTAGCGGCACTGGTCCCAGCCACGTAACCGGACGCAAAACTCCACGAATTCATCATACTTGGCATCGAATCCCGGCCGTTGGCCCCCCCAACAATTTCACCAGCCCCGTAAAGATGGGTTACCGGCTGATTATCTTTGTTTAGTAGGTGCATATTATCGTCGGCCATGTAGCCTCCAAGCGAAGTGGCAAACCGGTCACGTTGTTCAACCAAGTAGTAGGTGTCGCCCTCAAACTGATGCATATATTCAGCAGCACGTCCAAACTCAGGGTCCTCCCCCTGTGCAGCAAACGATTCGTAATCCGTAACCGTCTTGGCTAAGTTCTGCGCGTCCACCCCGGCTTTTTGAGCAACTTCTTGCAGGCTCCCCTTAACTAAAATCGGCCGCTTCTTTCCATCATTAGCCAAGTAGTCAGCAATTTCTTGTTCGGAGAAGTCGTGCAAAATTAACAGCTTGTAGACCTCGTCCCAAGTTCGTTGATCCATTAACAGGTAAGCCACCCGTCCTGGTTGCTTGAGAACCTGATTCCGCAGCTTGGTGTAAACATCAGATTCGTTGACAATCCGCTGACCAGCTTGGTTAACGTAGATCGCCCCCATGTCAGTGGCTAACTTGGAAGCGTAAGTAGTTAACTTAGCAATACCGGGTTCAACTTCCAGCCCATGCGGGTAAACCTTATACCAGTTAAGGTCATGTGTCTTCAAGTGAAGATCCTTAGCAAAGGTATAGGAGTCCCCCGTCGACGTTAGCGGTCCATAATAATCTATTCCTGTATTCCATCCTTCGTTATAGGCCTTGGCACCATAACCGCCAGAAGCCAAGACCACGCTCTTTGCGTAGATCTTAGTTTCGGTATTCTTACCACCACACCAGAGTCCCACTAAGGAGCCATCATCATTTTGCAGTATTCCCTCAACCCGGCAGTCAGTTAAAATCGTTCCGCCCTTTTTAACAAAGGCGTCGGCAACCTTAGTGATGAATTCATAACTACTTGAGGATGGCAACTCAATTTGGCGATTAACAGAGTGCTCTGGTGTTTGAGTTTGGGCCTTTTGGTAATCTAGATCAGCAAAGTCAGCAATAAAATCAATTGCGGCGCCGACGTTATTCGCCAACAGCCGTGACAATGCCGGGTAGTTGGTCTGCTCGCTTTCCCGGGCAATGTCATCGACCAATCGTTCAGGGCTATCTTGGTCCGCAACGGCCCCAAAAATCCGCTTAGCAGTTTTCGAACCCGTTGCTACCACGTTAGAACCGTTTAAAATGGTTGCCCCACCAAGGTAGCCATTCTTTTCGACAAGAATAACCTTTTTCCCAAGGCTTAATGCTCGACAAGCCGCCATCAGCCCAGCTCCCCCCGAGCCAACTACTAAGACATCGGTAGTCAGGGTCTGTTCCTGTTTACTTTGGGGAGCAGGAGCCGGGAAGTTATAACCCTGCTCCTCCAACACTTTATCGGCAGAATCAAGGATCGACTGGGTCATTTGGCTGGCTCCGGCAATGGCATCGATCTTAAAGGATTGTTCTTGCAAGACGTTGTTCTTTAGCTTACCAAATACTTGCTTAAAAATAGCGGGCGTCTCGGTGTGTTTATCTACCGAAAGATCGCTAATTGTTTGGCCCTCAACTTCAACGGTTAAATCAATTTCGCCGTTATGTCCAAAGGCCTTAACGGGATACTTACTCATTCCAAAATCCTCCTGATTACGAAATGCTACCTTCTGTTGCACGGTCATTGTAAACCACCTTTCCCCAGGAAAACTAATTGAGGAATTCGATACCTATAATCAAAAAAATCTATGAAAGAACCCTTAAAAAGGTTCCCTCATAGACATAACTAAACAAATCTTTGTTTTTTGACATAATCAATGAACTTTTGGGCGGCCGGGCTTTGATAGTGCTCCTTTAGTACCGCCATGTAGACAAAACGATGCCACTGTGGGTAGGCAATCGGAATTTTAACTAAATCTAAGCGATCCATGTTGTCCATCTGCGGAACAATCCCAATCCCAAAGCCAGCCGCAACTAACCCCGCTACTTCAATATCTTCCGACACCGAGTACGAAGACATCGGCGACCGGCCACACAGCGCGTATAGGTTATTAAGCTCACTGGATAGGCCAGTGTTAGAAGCATAAGTAATATGGGGGTATGCAAAGGTATCTTGAAGGTTAACAGACTTTAGCTTAGCAAGCGGGTGATCCTTTGGGGTAATTAAGTACAGTTTCTGTTCTAAAACAGGATAGTAGTCGATATCAGTTTGGGTATCGACTTTTGAACAAAAGCAAATATCATACTGTTCATTACGAAGTCCTTCAATGATAGCTTGGGAAAAACCAGGCGTCGGAGCGAACTCAAAGTGGATTGAATCGTCCTGGGTAGCATCCAAAAAGTCCCGTAATAAGTGCGGTAAAAAGTAGCTTCCCAAAATCCGTAGGGAAGAGATTCGAACACGAAACCCCTCCTGTTCAATTTGGTGGATCCGTTCAACGGCGCGATTAATCACTTCAACGGCCTTATCGCTTTCCTGAACAAAAATCCGCCCATTGGTGGTCAACTTAACGTTCCGCCCTGTCTTTTCAAACAAGGTGATCCCTAGTTGGCTCTCAAGAGTTTTAATCGCGTAGGAGAGGGTTGGCTGAGTGATGTTTAACATCTTAGCAGCCTTAGTATAGTTCTCCGTTTGTGCAAGAATGCTCAAATAGTGGAGTTGGTCAAGATTCATAGAAAAAATGCCCTCCTTTACGGTACAAAACCAGTTAACCTATAGAAATTTTAAAATTTAACACTCAATAAATCAATTAGACCTTAGCTAAGAAAGCGTTTTATATTAGGACATATAGAACCATTGATAACTAAATCACAAATGCTTGGAGGTACCTAACATTGAGTAAAACATATCCAATTACCGTTAGTTCATGGACTTTAGGTGACCAATGCTCATTTGCAGACCGGTGTCGTGCCGCTGTGCAGGCCGGCTACGACGGAATTGGTCTGCGGGCCGAAACCTACGTGGATGCCTTAAATGAGGGTTTAACTGACCAGGATATCTTAAATCTCTTGGCCGAAAATAACCTTCGCTGTACCGAAGTCGAGTACATCGTTCAATGGTGTGAAGAACCCCGCTCCTATGAAGAAAAGTATAAGGAACAGGTTTGCTTTCACATGTGTGATCTCTTCGGGGTGGAACACATTAACACTGGGCTGATGGAGAACTATTCTGTTGACTACATGGCTAAAAAACTCCAAGAACTTGCCAAACGGGCCGGTAAGTACACCATCGCCTTAGAACCAATGCCTTACAGTGGAATGAACGACCTAAAGAAGACCTGGGCAATCGTTCAAAAGGCTGACTGCGACAATGTCAAAATGTTACTTGATACTTGGCACTGGTACCGGGCCGGTCAACCTTACGACCTCTTAACCAAGGAACAGGCTAAAAAGGTCGTTTCAATCCAACTAGATGATGCTTACGAACGCCCTTACGCCGAGACAGTCTTGCGAGACGAGTCAATGCACGACCGTTTAGCACCTGGTGTCGGCTCTGCTGGTACCGAAGCCTTCATTAAAATGATCAAAGATGCTGGCGTTGATCCAAAGGTAATCGGGGTCGAAGTTATTTCTGACCAATACATGGCTAAGGGAATCGACTGGGTTGCTAAGTACACTTACGACAATACAATTCGTGCCCTGCAAAACGCCTGGCCGGAAATCTTAACGGATTAGATAGGAGGAATGCAATATGACAAAATGGCTAAACTTACAGGATAAAGTTGTCGTTGTCACAGGAGCCGTTGGTGGTATGGGAACCAAGTTTACCGAGGACTTTGCTGCCCAAGGATCTAAGGTGGTCTTAATGGACCTGTTAGAAGACAAGTTAAATACCCGGGCCAAGGAGTTAGCTGATCGTTACGGGATTGAAACTCTGGCAATTGTTGCCAACGCAACTAAAGAAGATGAAGTCAATGCCGCCGTGGCCAAGGTGGTTGCTACTTTTGGCCGGGTTGACATTCTGGTTAACACCGCCTCAATTCTGCGCTTCTCACCACTAGAAGATTTATCAGTTGATGAATGGCAAACCGCCGTGGACATTAACTTGAACGGCTACTTCATCACCTCCCAAGCCTTTGGTAAGCAAATGATTAAGCAAAAGTCAGGGACCATGGTCCACATCTCTACAGTTGCCGGGATCTTCCCGGAAACTTATTCTGGTGCCTACTCTACCACTAAGGCCGGTGTTTTAATGATGTCTAAACAAATGGCTGCTGAATGGGGACAGTTTGGGATCCGTAGCAACTGTGTTCTTCCATGTCTGGTGGAAACTCCAATGTCACACGCCTTTTACACGGATCCCGAGGTCCAAAAAGGGCGCTCCCGCCTCGTTGCCAGCAAGCGAATTGGTAAGTTAGAGGATATTTCTAACGCTGTCTTGTACCTCGCTAGCGACCGCTCTGACTACACAAACGGAGCCGAACTCCGAGTTGATGGTGGTTTAAGTATTATGATGCAGGATATGATTCCAAAACCGGGTGGTCGTCGTCAGTACGCGATTGACCACCACCAGAAGTAAAACGTAACAAAAAAGCGGCCAGTTAATTTGAAGGTCGCTTTTTTTCAACAAGAGGTATCAAAAATGAAAAAGCAAAGCTACGCCGGTGTCGCCATCGCCGTTTACATTAACTACGCAATCGTGGGAATGGCCACGATCTTCATCTCCCAGTACAGTACCTACTTTCAAAAAGCATGGCATACCAACGTCAAAGGCATTTCCCTGGTATTAGCCGCCGTAGGATTAGGGCGACTATTCACCATCTTCTTAGCCGGCTCCGTTTCCGATAGGATTGGGCGACGTAAAACCATGTTAATCTCCATGATTTCTGACGTTATCTTCTTATTAGGAGCGGCCCTCGCTCATAACATGATCGTTGCTGCCATTGCCGCTATCTTCTTCGGTTTCACCAACTCGTTTGGGGATACCTCCAGTTACCCGGCACTTACTGACGCCTTTCCAACCAGGGCAGCCACAATGAACTCCTTAGTTAAGGCCTTCATGTCCTTAGCCCAGTTTCTCTTCCCATTTTGGGTCTCAACCGTCAGCAATGCTTTCGTTACAGCCGTTTGCCTATCTATTTTCTTAGTCCTTGATATGCTCTATATCTGTAAAATTCAATTTGCTTCCCAGGATAAGGAAGAACAACTCGAAAAAATCAAAAACGACGAACACATTGAAGAACCATCTAGTAAGGTTAAGCCATCCATGGCCATTGACGGTGCCCTTCTTATTGCAATGGGGTTCACAATCTGTTTCACCTTCTATGTTTTCTCTCAATACCTTCCAAACTTTGGAACAAGCGTGTTAGGGGTATCTCCCAACCAGGCCAAAACTTTAGTTTCCTTTTACGCCATGGCTTCTATGATTTCCGTCTTCGTCACGGCCTTCCTAGTTACCAGGATCAAGCACCTGGTCTTGATTAGTATCTATGGTACAGTTTCAGCCTTGGCTCTGTTTATGATGATTTTAACACCATCCCTAACAACCGCCCGAATCGGAAGCATTGTCATTGGCTTCTTTGCAGCTGGCGGGATTTGGCAAGTCGGCTTAGCTATTTTGACTAGCTACTTCCCCACTGGGAATGGAAAGTTAACCTCCTATTATTCCTTCATGGCCTCCGTTACTTACTTTGTTGGCCCACTAGTCTCCAGCTTCGTAATTAGTGACACCGCAGCCAGTGTCCTGACGGTTTTCTGGATCACGGCAATTATTGCTGCCGCAACGATCGTAATTGCTGTATGGCTCTTAGTACGTAATACGCGTTACCATTTCGAATAAAAATAGCATAATAACTATCCCCGCTTTAGTTTTACCATCCGTATAAAAAGCACCCCAGGATTATTAGACAGAAATCTAATAATCCTGGGGTGCTTAATAATCGCCAGCAAGGATGTTGGTGCAAAAAGAGAGTTGCTTAGCAGATTAGTTTAACTTGCTCTTAACGAATTTTTGGACTTCCTCAACGGTTGCGCAGTTAGCAATAATTTCATCAACGTAACCCGCCCATTCCTTAGTATCAAGCTTCTTCATCATGCTCCGGGTGCGGAGGATGGAGGTTGCGGACATGGAGTATTCATCAAGCCCCATCCCCATCAGGAGTGGCAATGCCATTTCGTCACCGGCCATTTCACCACACATAGCAGCCTTAGCACCATGTTCGTGGGCAGAGGTAATGACGTGCTTAATCAGGGATAAGAAGGCCGGGTTCAGCGGTTGGTAAAGGTAGGAAACTGCTTCATTCCCACGATCAGCAGCAAAGCTGTATTGAATAAGGTCATTAGTCCCAATGGAGAAGAAATCAACTTCCTCGGCTAATTGACCGGCATTCAAAGCAGCCAGTGGGATTTCAATCATCATCCCAATCTTAACGTCATCGCCCAGGCCGGGGTGCTCCTTTTGAACTTCCGCCTTGGCTTCTTCAAAGATCGCCTTAGCTTGACGCAGTTCAGCAACCGTTGCGATCATTGGGAACATGATCGATACTGGACCGAACTCAGAAGCCCGTACCAGAGCCCGCAATTGGGTCTTGAAGAGTTCTGGCCGGTCCAGGCAAATCCGGATCGCCCGGTAACCAAGGAACGGGTTTTCTTCTTCTGGAAGTGGCATGTATTCCAATGGCTTGTCACCACCGATGTCCATGGTACGAACGACAACCGGCTTCCCATTCATACCAATCACAGCCTTCTTGTAGGCTTCAAACTGTTCGTCTTCACTTGGCATGTGGTCATTATCCATGTAGAGGAATTCACTCCGGAAAAGACCAACCCCATCAGCACCTTGCTTAACGGCGTCTTCCGTATCATCCGGCGTCCCAATGTTGGCGGCAATTTCAAATTCCTTACCATCCTTGGAAACGGATGGTGCATCAACCAGCTTAGCCCATTCAGCACGTTCTGCTTCAAAGGCGTCGGCCTTGGCTTCATATTCCTTAACTTGTTCGTCAGTTGGATCAACAATGGTGTCCCCGTTTAGCCCGTCGACGATCATCATTTGACCGTGTTCAACGGAGGTCGTGATGTTATTTGAACCAACAATAGCCGGAATCCGCAGGGTCCGGGACATGATTGCCGCGTGGCTGGTCCGACCACCAAGATCGGTCACAATCCCCTTCACAAACTTAGCATCCATTTGAGAAGTATCGGATGGTGTAATTTCGTGGGCCACGATAACAACCGGACTGCTAATTCCAGCAATGTTTGGTAGGCGCTTGCCCAACAAGTGACTCATTGCCCGCTTAGCAACGTCCTTAACGTCAGCTGCCCGTTCTTGCATATAAGCGTTATCGGTCATCGCTGCCAGCATGTCAGCAAAGGTCGTCGTTACCTTATCAACAGCTTCTTCAGCCCCAACGTGATTGTTTTCAATGTCATCCTTGATTTGTCCCAGCATTTCAGGATCAGAAAGGATCGCAATGTGCGCATCAAAGACCCCTAGTTCTTCTTCACCAAGCCGGTCCTTTGCATTTTCCTTAATCTGCGTTAATTCTTCGATCGAGTCTTGGAAAGCCTTTTCTACCCGAGCATATTCAGCCGCCGTGTCCTCGACTTTTTTCTTGTCGTAGGACAGATCTGGGTCAACTAATAAGTAGGCTGGGGCAATCCCAATCCCATCACTAGCTGCAATTCCCTTCACATCTTTTGACATATTATTGGTTCCTCCTAAAGTTTTAGTGTCAACCGTTTAACACTAATCAATACATCCCATTATAAACCGTTATCATTTTGAATGCTACCATATATTAAGCGGTTGCACGTAACCGGTTTATATGAAGTAACAAAAATAGGATGATTCCCTTTGAGAATCATCCTATCTTATAGTGGCTGAAAGATGACTACGCCTTAGCTGCTTCCTTCTTGCCAATCTTGTGTTCTGAAATAAAGAACCACAGAATCAAAGCAAAGCCGATTGCTGGAACAATGAAGGAGAATTGCATAGAACCAGTTAGGTCAGATACACGTCCCATGATAACTGGTAGGAAGGCCCCACCAACTAAGGACATAACCATCAGGGCCCCACCGGTTTCGGTGTGTTGCTTTTCCTTGATTTGGTCTAAACCATGAGCATAAACCGTTGGATAAACCGGGCCAAAGAAGAAGCTAGTTGCAACAGCCCCCCAGATTGCAATTGGGGAATGAATTGAGCAAGTAAGAAGTAAGACAATTGTTCCCAATACACAGTACCAAATCATTGTTTTAGTAATGGAGTAACGGTTCATAAACCAGTTGGCAAACAGCTTACCAACAAACCATACTATATAACTGATAATCATATAGTTAGTTGCGGCATGGTCAGAAATCCCTGGGATAATCCGAAGGGCCAAACGAATGGTGAATGACCATACACAGGTCTGGATCCCAACGTAAATAAATTGAGCCCCAACTGCCTTCATAAAGCGACGGTTGTGTAATAAGTAGCTAAGTGATTCCATCATACTTGGCTGATTAGCAGACTTAGCATCCGCCTTGGCCTTGGCATATGGCATCTTTGTGATGGCAACTAGTACTAACAGAACTAACAGGACAAATAGAATGTACTTGTATGGACGCAACGTTAAGGCAAGAACTTCTTTGTTCAAAGCCAGCTTTTGGGCTGCGTTTAACCCAGCAGATTCATGCTGTAAGTTACTATGACCACTGAAGATAAGGTACTTACCAAGGATAATTCCCATTGCATCTCCGAAAGGAATCAACGTCTGGGAAATGTTAATCCGCCGGTTAGCAAACTCACGAGGCCCCATCATCGTTGAGTAAGTATCACAAGAGGTTTCCAAGAAACTCAGACCAATGGCGATAACGAAGATCGCAGCTAAGAACATCCCATAAGTAGCCATATGAGAGGCCGGAAAGAACAGTGCACAACCAATGATAAAGAAGGTCAAACCAGTCATGATTGCAGTTTTGTACGTGTTCTTACGAATAATGTAGGATGCCGGTAAAGCAATCAGGAAGTAACCCCCGTAAAAGGCTGATTGAACGAAGGCAGTTGCCGTGTCACTTAAGGTAAATACCGTCTTAAATTGCGTGATTAAAATATCGTTAAGTGACGCTGCCATCCCCCACATTGGGAAGATTAAGGAAACTAAAATATATTGCCAAACCGGTGTCTTACTAAGGTAACCGTCATCGTATTGAACCCATGACTGCTTTCTTATTTTATCCATGTATCTTCCTCCTAAAAGGTAACCCCGGACTCAAGAATAATGTTTGAGTACGGCGTCATTTCACCAGTCCGAATGAACGCATGCGTCTTTACCAAATTCTTTTTAAGATCAGTGTGTGGCATAAATTCCACTTCAACATTAGGTAATGCCTTCCTAATGTTTTCCAATTGTTCTGGGTTTTGATCCTTAATTTCATCTGCTAAGTAGATCTTTTGAACCTTCATTTCCGTCAAAACGTTTTCTAAGACTTGCATAAACGTTGGTAATTCCTTATCAACACATAGGTCTATCTTCTTAGTTCCCATTGGAACCGGCATTCCAGCATCCCCAATTGAAAGCCAGTCCATATGCCCCATACCAGCAACAACAGATGCGACTTCCGAATTTAAAATTCCACTCTTCTTCATGCTAAATTTCCTCCAAAAAATTAATCTTGTTGCAAGGCATCCATTACATCGTCATACGCTGGAATTGAAGGCATTGCCCCCATCCCTTGAACTGTCAAACTTGAGGCGCGTTGTGCATAAATAATTGCCTCAGACAAGTTAGAGACGTCTTGGTTTAGTTGTGAAATTAAGGCCCCGATAAACGTATCCCCTGCAGCCGTGGTATCAACTGCCTTCACCTTAAACGCTGGAATAATTCCAGAACTATCCTTAGTTGAATAATAAGCACCCTTAGAACCTAAGGTCACCAAGGTCACGCTAACCCCCTTAGCCCTGAAAAATTCCGCTGTCTTTTTCAGGGAAGTTTCATCCGTAACCTCAATCCCCGTTAGCAATGCACTTTCCGTTTCGTTTGGTGCAATAATATCGGTATATTCCAGTAATTCTGGAAGAATCTCTTGGGCAGGCGCCGGGTTTAATACGGTCGTAACACCATTTGCCTTAGCCATCTTAAAGGCCGCCAGTGCGACTGCTTGCGGCGTTTCGAACTGGGTAATCAAGAAGTTAATGTCCTTCATCACCGCTTTACTCTTATTAAGAACATCCACCGTCATTGCTTGATTCGCGCCACCGTAAACCATGATGTTATTTTGTCCGTTCACATCCAACGTTACAAGCGCTGTTCCCGTTCCGTGACGAGTGTCATTTCCAACATTACTTGTGTCAATACCATCCTCTTGTAGGGCAGCACGCATAAACTTACCTTCAGAGTCAGCACCTACCATTCCGATAAAATAGGTTTTCGAACCGGATCGGGCAGCTGCTACGGCCTGGTTAGCGCCCTTTCCACCAGGAGCAGAACTCTTATCGGTTGCCGCTAGCGTCTCTCCTGGTTCCGGGAAACGCTGAACATGATAGGTTGTATCAACGTTAATGCTCCCCAAAACAGCAACTTTATTAGACATGCATTTTCCTCCTAAGTTACAACAATTCCATATAAAAGGTTTTATTAAAACCTTTTACTCATCGATTGACGCGTTCAGTTTAGCATTTAAAGAAAGCGGTTGCAATACAAAAATATACTTTCACTAATTCTAATTATCTAGTGAACTGCAAGCGTTTTCTTTGTTTGATTCCTAAAATAGTTGATCTTTCAACAATTCTATTAAAAAAAGGATTTTAGTCATTCACTAAAATCCTTTTTAATTTTTTTACATTTTCACAAGTTGCTTTGCATTTTCTAAATCAGTTACCAGCTCTTTAGCGTATCCACCTACTAAGGCAGCATGAAGCACTGGTAATTTAGTAATTCCCCCGGCAACTAATACCGAGTGCTTCTTAGTTTTTAACTTTTCAAGCGGTAAGGCCACCGTTCTTCTCGTTAACTCCGGATCAACAATTCGCCCATCTTGATCAACAAACTGCGAGATAATGTCACCCACGGCTTCTTTCTGAAGGTGGCGAATCATCATTGGATTTAGATACCCTAATTTAAACAGCATTGCATCATCCCGAGTTGTCCCAACTGTAAACACAGCTATTTCACAGTCAATGGCCTTTTGCATAACCTTACCAATAAATCGATCTTTTAAAACCACATCCCGGGTTGCTTGATTATCAAAGATTACTGGAACGGGTAAAATCTCGGTCTGTGTTTCAAAGGCCTGGTTAAAGCCGTTTGCAATCAAGCTAGCATAGTTGTTGCGAGAACTATTCGCTACAGTTCCCTTTAAATAAACCGTACAGACACCCTTCTTATCGCTAGGAAGAAGGTGGTTAGCTACCGCCGCCATCGTTCTTCCCCAACTCAAGCCAATTGTATCACCGTCTTCCACAATTTCCTGTAATAGCTTAGCTGCTGCTTCTCCCAGCTTATCTAAGATTTGGCTATTCGTTTCTCCTACCTGACTGGCAATCACAACGCGGCCTAAGTGATACTTCTCAGCTAGTTGTTGACTCAGTACAGTTACGCTATCGAATGGATCATTAATTTGGATATTAACGATCCCGTACTCACTAGCATGTTGTAAGTAACGTGAAACCGTTGGCCTTGAAATCCCCATCTGTTTAGCAATTTCTGTCTGACTAAGCTTATCAAGGTAGTAGAAACGGGCAATTTTAACCACCATTCTAAGTTGGTTATCGGTAAGCTTTTCGTTTCTCATCACCAAAATCCTCATTCCTGTATGTTTCTTATTTTCATTTTAATTATTTACAATCGTAAAAACAAGAAATATAATGAAAGCGTATTCAGAGAAAAGGGGGATTACTAAACATGGAATTTAATAGTTACATTGATCACACCCTATTAACACCCGATGCTACTGAACAACAAATCGACCGGGTCGTTAAAGAAGCAATTGATAACAACTTCCACACCGTCATGGTTAACCCATACTGGGTTACTAAGATTCACAAAAGACTGGCTTCAACCCCCGTTAAAACCGCTTGCGTAATTGGCTTCCCTCTTGGGGCCAACACTACTGCTACTAAGGTCTTTGAAGCTACAGATGCCATTCAAAACGGTGCTGATGAACTAGACATGGTTATGAATATCGGTGAAATGAAAGCAGGCCACTTCGATAAAGTAAGCCAAGACATCCAAGCCGTTGTTGATACCTGCCACAAAGCAGGTAAGCTTATTAAAGTGATTATTGAAACCTGCCTCTTAACCGATGACGAGATCTCCAAGGCTGCATCCATCGTTGCTAAGACGGGCGCTGACTTCGTTAAGACTTCCACTGGTTTTTCAACAGCCGGGGCAACTACTTCTGCCGTAAGAATCATGGCTGACGCCACCAGGGGAACGGGCACCGCTGTTAAAGCCTCTGGCGGCATTCACAGCCCTGAAGAAGCCCAGGCAATGATTGACGCCGGGGCAACTCGTCTCGGTGTTAGCCACAGCTTAGCAGTTATTAGAAAGGACTAAAAGGAGTTTCTGAATGAAAAAATTTAACCTCAGCCACGATATGTTCTCAAGTACGACTTTCCACCTATATGAAGACGATAACTTTCAGGTTGATACCTTTACGTACCCTTCCGGAGTCGAAGCAGTTAAAGTATCCAACAGTCGTGGCTACCTCACCCTCCTGCCGTTTTACGGTTTGATAATTTGGGACGCCGTTTTTGATGATATTACCTTGAAGGAAAAGGATGGTTTCAGCCAACCACTGTTTGGTAACCAAATTTCTGACACCTATGGAGCCTTTGAATTTACCTCTGGTCTACTTGCTAACGGAAATCCAAGTCTCGAAGATAACCATGTTCAACACGGTGAATTTGCCACTGCCCGTATGGATCACGCCGCCCTCATTATTGACGACGAAACCATCACTATTTCTAGCGATTATGAATACATCAAAGGTTTTGGTAACCACTACCTCGCTAATCCATCCGTAACAATGCACAGGAATAGTGGACTGTTTGACATTGACCAAAACGTAAAGAACTTATCCAACTACGCGCCAATGCCCCTACAATACATGTGTCACCTTTGCTACGCCTACATTGATAACGCAACAATGACCTCCAATATTCCTGACGAAGCATTCCAATTACGAACCTCCGTCCCAGTCCACGTTCACCCAACTCCTGAGTGGACGGCCTTTACCAACGAATTGGCGGAAAGTGGTAAGTTGATTGATAAGCTTGATGATCCCAGCCACTACGATCCAGAAATTGTTTTCTTCTCTTCTGATTTAACTAAATACACCGATACAGCTGAGTTCCGGGTCGACCTCGGTAATGGTCATAACTTCTTAACTACTTATAAGACCGCAGACTTACCGATTGTCACCCGCTGGATTCTTTATAACGGCGACCAACAAGTTAATGCCTTTGCCCTTCCTGGAACCTGCACACCAGAAGGACATACGGCCGCTAAAAATGCTGGTACATTGATTTACCTTGCCCCCCAAGCTGAACGGCACTTCCACGTTGTAACTGGTTTAGAAAAGTAACAATTTTTATTTGTTAGCGAATGGACTTTTGAACAGGGAGAGCGAAAACATGGCACACGATATTACCGTAATTGGCTCAAACATGATGGAACTCACGACCAATATCGAACGAATGCCTCAACTAGGTGAAACAGTCAGCGCCCCTAGTTTTCACATGGCCTTTGGGGGAAAGGGAGCTAACCAGGCTTTTGCCGCTGCCCAACTCGGTTCTGACGTTGCAATGATTTCAGTGGTCGGCTCCGACATACTAGGCAAGGAGTACCTCAACCACTTCAAAGAAAGTGGTATTGATATTTCTGGTGTCCAAATTGGCCACCAAAGTAATGGGGTTGCTCCCTGTTTTATCCAGGGAAACATGAACAGCATCATTGTTGTCCAGGGAGCTAACAGCGAGTTAACTCCTGCTGTCTTGGACCATTTCAGTAAACTAGTCCGAGACACCAAGATGATTGTCTTACAACAGGAAATCTCACTAAAAACCAACTACCATGCTATTGATATTGCAGAACAATATGGGATCCCAGTAATCCTCAACCCCGCTCCCGCCAATGATAATGTTGATATGGAGCACATAACTAAATGTGAATTTTACTCCCCAAACGAAACCGAGTTAAGTCACCTTACTAACATGCCCGTCGAAACAATTGATCAAATTAAAGAAGCCGCTCATTTTTTGGTTGACCAAGGGATCAAAAACTTAATCGTTACAATCGGCTCCCGGGGAGTCCTGTGGGTCACTAAAGATCAGGAAGAATTGATTCCTTCCTATAAGGTTGACGCCGTTGATTCAATTGGGGCTGGCGACTCATTTATTGGTGCCTTTGCCCATTACTACACCAGTGGTGATGGTATTCCAACTGCTCTTCGCCACGCCAATGCCTATGCAGCCGTTACCGTAACAATGTCGGGAAGCCAGGCTTCTTACCCAAGCATCAATGAGTTACCTAAACTTCAAGCTAAACTCGAAATTAACTATTAAAGCTAAATAGGCGCATCTAAAAGGACCCCCAGAGTTGAATTTTGTCCAGCTCCGGGGGGTCCTTTATTAGTAAACGACAGGCGCCATACTTATTTAGCTGGCATTCTTTTCGGCCATCCGCTTCAGGTAGGTCCAGATTTGCGGACGATAACGCCGTAAGCTAACTACCGCAATGAGGTAAATAATAATGCACAAACCAATCCAAATTGGACTTTGCGAAATAAAGGCTGCAAAGACCAGGGCGTTCAATGGCCGAGCAATTAAGTTAAAACTAGTTATCAAAACAACCCCGGTTGGAATTGCAACCCCATAGTGAGAAACAGCTCCGGTGTAAATACCAGCTAGCCAACTCGATGCATAAAGCCCCAGCGAGAACCAAACTATCCCGGTTGCAACTACCTTTAAAATATTCCCTCGGGTAATGGCAACAATCGATTCAACCATGAATGGTAGTGAAATTAGGTCCACAACTGGTAACGTCCGGTTCCCTGGTAGGATGAAGGCGATTAGCACCATAAATGGAATTAAGACCACCCCAGAAAGAATGGTTGCTGGTTCCCCATAGCCAACCCCATCATCGACGCCCAAGAACCAGCGTTTCTTATCGTAAATGATATTCGTGGCGTGCCCCGTTTCAGATGCGGTTTTTTGCCAGTTCTTATCGATTTCGTCCGCTAACGGAGAAAAGGCCTTGGCAAAAACCTTCGTTACCAATGGAAAAATCGTCATTACCGCGGATAACTGGATGGCAAATTGAAAGATTTGCCCCCAGGCCTTTATCGTGGTTAAGGAATGGAGATTTCCTAAAATACCAATTAATAAACCCAGTAGCGCCCCTAATGTCGTTGGTTCCCCAAAAACGCCAAGCCGATTTTTGAAGTACTCCGGGGTCATCTTAACCTTGTTAAAACCTAACAAATTCCACAACGGATCCAATAAAATTGCCGGTAACGTCTGTTCAATATTGTGCGGTGCTGCCACCGATGCGTTCTTCACCCCGTAATAGTCTGACCACCGGTCCGCTTGAGCCTCCGCTAAGACCAGCGAATACAGTAGCATAAAAAAGGCTAGACCAAGTGACAGCCAGTAGTTATGTGTAACATAGTAGGCTAGCGTAGCCCAAATCATTAAACCATAGTTATTCCAGAGGTTGGACGCCATAAATACCTTCGTAATCCCCAAAGCAAAGATCACCAACTCAAAAATAAGCCCAAACACAAAAAAGGATAACCCCACTGTGGAACCAAAGCTGGCAAGTGAGCCTGCTTGCCAGCCAATATCAACAACGGGAAGTTTTATCCCTGTCCCATTAACCATTTGTCTAATGATCTTGGTAACAACGGGGGTGAAGGCAGAAATGATCCAATCAAACCCGGTTAACCCCACTCCAGCATAAAAAGCACTCATCATTGCTTTTTTACTTGGGACTCGTAAGCAAAGGGCAACGATAAATATCATAATTGGCACAATCACGCTCGCCCCAAATGCTGAAAAAAAGTTGTTAACTTCCTCAAACATCTTCCTTCCCCCACTCTATACTTTTGCTAGCTAATCACTCAATATTGGTGTTATTTTAAACCTCACAGAAAGCGTTGCCAAACAAAAAGGTCGCTTAAACCAATCACTACTTGTGCCTTTGAAGGTCAGTTTCTTGATAAACACCAGAGCGGGATTAACAGTACTAAGCCAAAAAAATTGGGTATCCAACCTCCCCAGTTAGTTAAATGAAAAAAGGACCACCCCTTATGGGTGGTCCTTTTCCACATTTTTTACAATGCTATTAAGTCAATCGTTGTTACTTGAGGCCCTTCCAAGTCCATTCGCTAACTTCCGGCATGTCATCACCGTAAGTGCGGATGTAGTGGTAGTGCTTAGATACCATATCGTCCATCTTTTGGGCGAAGGCGGCACCCTTTTGTTCGTAACCAGCCACGCTCAGGATAGCATCCTTAGCAAGGTGGTAACGATCAAGTTCGTTCAGGACACGCATGTCAAATGGCGTCGTGATGTCCCCATTTTCCATGTAGCTGTGTACGTGAATGTTGTGGTTGTGACGTGGGAAGAAGAGGCTTTGAACCATGTCACGGAAACCGTGCCATGCAAAGACAACTGGCTTGTCGGCCGTGAAGTAACGGTCGAAGTCGGCGTCAGAAAGGCCTTCAGGGTTCTTGTCTAAGGTCATCAACTTCATAACGTCAACCACGTTCAGAACCCGGATCTTGAGTTCTGGGAAGGCGTCGTGCAGAAGTTCAACGGCTGCAAAGACTTCTTCCGTTGGTTCCGTACCAGAAGCAGCGAAGACAACATCTGGGTCTTCACCTTGGTCAGTTGATGCCCAGTCAATGTAGCCCAGCCCATTAGCAACCAATTCAGTTGCTTCATCAATGGAGAACCATTGTTGACGTGGGTGCTTGGAAGTAACCAGAACGTTGATCTTTTCCTTTTCACGGAAGATCTTGTCAGAAACGGCCAACAGAGTGTTGGTGTCCGCTGGCAGGTATTCACCGATCATGTCTGGACGTTCCTTTTCGTAAAGGTGAGTTAACAGACCTGGATCTTGGTGCGTGTAACCATTGTGGTCTTGTTGGAAGACCGTAGAAGTGTCCACGAAAGTCAATGCTGGGTAATCATTCCGCCAGTATTGTTCCTTGGCCTTACGCATCCACTTCATGTGTTGAGTCAGCATGGAGTCAACAACCCGACCGAATGATTCGTAGGTTGCGAAGAACCCGTGACGACCAGTCAGAGTGTAACCTTCCAGGAATCCTTCTGCTTGGTGTTCAGATAATTGAGAGTCAATGATCCGACCAGTAGTAGAAAGGTCTTCATCGTTAGGTTCGTGAACTTGGGCAGTCCAGTCCCGCTTAGCAGAGTCTAAGGCTGCGTAAAGACGGTTAGACTTGGATTCATCAGGACCGAAACCACGGAAGTTTTCTGGGTTGAGTTCCATCATCTTGGCGATGTACTTACCCCATTCGATCATGTCTTGGTGAGTCTTGCCATCGCGAACGTCAACGGCGAAGTCACGGTAGTTAGGCATCCGAAGCGCCTTTTGGTTTGCACCACCGTTAGTTTCTGGGTTAACAGCCATCCGCAGTTCAGCAGCCGGAACGTTTTCACGAACGGCGTCAACTGGGTAACCATTTTCATCAAATAGTTCTTCTGGCTTGTAGGACTTCATCCAGTCAACCAGCATGTCCTTGTGTTCCATGGCGCCTTGAGCTACCGGAATTGGAATTTGGTGAGCACGGAAGGAGTTTTCGATTGGGTCACCGTTCAAGTCCTTCGTTGGGCCAGTCCAACCCTTAGGTACCCGGAAGATGATAACTGGCCACTTAGCCATGGAACCATCCTTGGTGTCGCGAGCCTTCTTTTGGATTGCTTGGATTTCTTCAATGGCTTCGTCCATTACCTTAGCCATGTCAACGTGAACATCCATGTGGTCCCGAAGACCGTTGAATTCACCATCCTTGTAGGCAGTAACGAAGTAAGGCTTCCAGCCAAGACCTTCGAAGTACTTAGTAACTTCTTCGTCGCTCATGCGGGAAAGCATGGTTGGGTTAGAAATCTTGAACCCGTTAACTTGGAGGATTGGTAGAACAGCCCCGTCAGTAACTGGGTTGATGAAGCGGTTGGAGAACCAGGAAGCAGCCAGTGGGCCAGTTTCGAATTCACCGTCACCAATTTCAACAGCAGCGATTTGGTCTGGGTTGTCAAGGATTGCCCCAACACCGTGGGAAAGGGAGTAACCAAGTTCCCCACCTTCGTGAAGAGAACCTGGCGTTTCCGGTGCGGCGTGAGAAGCCGTCCCACCTGGGAAGGAGAAGTGCTTGAATAACTTAGCCATCCCGGCTTCATCTTGGGTAATTTCTGGGTAAATTTCCGTGTAGGAACCGTCCAAGTATGAGTTGTTAACCATTACTTGGCCACCGTGACCAGAACCTTCGATGTAGAACATCTTAACGCCGTACTTCTTGATAACCCGGTTTAAGTGGGCGTAAATGAAGTTTTGTGGAACAATCGTTCCCCAGTGACCGATTGGCTTTGGCTTAACGTCAGAAGCTTCTAGATCGCGACGTAACAATGGGTTGTTCATTAAGAACAGCGTCCCTACACTAAGGTAGTTAGCGGCACGCCAGTAAGCATCAACATTTTCCAAGTATGCCTTGGAATCGTAATCTACTGCCATTTAAATATACACTCCTTAATAAAGATAACTACGTTTGACTTAGATAACGCATTGTAAATCGTAGATCAATTTACGGTTACTATAATAAACGATTTTTAGTGAAAGTCAACCTTTTCAGAAATTGGACCGTATCAATTTCACCAAAATTTAACTTTCTTGGCTAAATCAAACCAATTTTATTAATTGGTTCGTGATTTTTTAGTCATTTAATAGTTTTTCGATTGTCTTCAAAACCCCGTTTTCATCATTGGTTGGCGCCACAAATTTAGCCACCTGACGGACCCGCTGATCCCCGTTGGCCATCCCGTAACTTTGACCCACGTACTTGAGCATCGAAAAGTCGTTTTGGCCGTCCCCAAAGGCAACCATGTCCGCGGGGTCCCAGCCCCGCCGCTTAGCTAGTGCCTTCAACCCGGTTGCCTTGTCCATTCCGGCCACAATAAGGTCTAAGTTACCGTAGCCAGACGAGACAGCCTCTAAACGTCCCGCAAAGTCACGGTTGATTTTCACCTGCAACTCACTGGTTCGCTCACCCGGCACGTCCATCATCATCTTGGTGACCTGGTCATCAATCTCATTCAGGCTATCAATCTGCTTCATGTGGGGGTAGTGGGCCAGGGCCCGGGCTACAAAATCCGGGGCTTCGCTCTTGAAGGTATAGGCCGTATCAAAAGCGGAAATAATGAAGTGACTCCCCTCAATCCGGCGGTGCAGAGCGGTTACTTTAGCCACCGTTTCCATATCAATCTCGCCGCAGTAAACCAGCTCGCCCCGATCAATCACCTCAACCCCATTTTCGGCCACGAAGGCCAATTGGTCAACGTAATTAGGAAAGCGGTTCTTTAACTGGTAGTGGGGATTCCCCGAGGCCACCACGAATTGGACATCGTGGGCCTGCATCAACTCAAAGACACGGGTAAAATAATCGTGGTCGTAATCACTTTTGGAATTCAAAAAGGTGCCATCCATGTCGACAGCAATCGCCTTAACCGTCATCATTTACTCCTTATTAATTGAAACAAAGGTGTTATAGCGCATGTACTTATAGTGCACCCGCATGTTGGAAACTTCAAAGGGTGTTCCATCGTCTAAAAAGAATACCCCTTCCATGATCCCTACCGGCTCAGTTGGTGTCAAGTTTAAGAGTTTTTGGTCGTTCTCCGTTGATGGTGCCACGGTTAAGGTCATATAGGAGCGAGTGACGGTCTTGTTCATCACCTCTTCCATGTGGTTGAAGATCGAGCCCCCCACCACCGCCGGCGAGAGAGTTGGGTTAATCTTAATCGGAATATAACCCGTTTCGATCATGAAGGGTTGATCATCAATTAGACGAAGCCGTTCGATTCGGTAGACGAAGTCGTCAGCGCTCAAGAAAAGGTCCTGTTGGATTTCCTCGTCGGCAGCAATCACCTGGTAGTTCAAGAGCTTAATTGATTGTTTGCGCCCTTCAAATTTAAAGCTGTCGGTAATTCCCAGGTTACTCCCTTCATAGGAGAACATGGCCTGGTTCTTTAAGTACAGCGGGTTAATAAAGGTCCCTGACCCACGCTTTTTAAAGATAATCCCCTCTTGGGCCAAAACATCTAAGGCACGCTTGATCGTACTCCGACTGACCCCATATTCTGCACTGAGGCTACGTTCATCGGGGAGCTTCATCTTTGGGTACTGGTGGGCCAGAATCTTATGTTTTAAATCACGCATCACGGCGCGGTATACTAGGTCTGCCATCTATTTAATCTTCCCCGTCCTTACATTTCCATTGAGTATGCTATGCTTATTGTATTTAGGATACCATACCTTTAGGGAATTGGTTACTTACTTTCAAATTATTGGGCCGTTCCAAAACCGAACCGCCCAGCAAAAAAGGAGTCCAATTTTATGAGTAAGAAAAAAAGTAAGCTAAAAAAGACCCAGGTCGAACAAATCCTTGATAAAAATGGGATCGCCTACAAACAGGCCCACTTTCCGACTAAGCAGGACGGTGATGTTCAAACCATGGTGGTTGACCACGGCGACGTCAATGAGCACCTCATCTATAAGACCTTAGTTCTAACCGGTAACACCACCGGTCCGTTAGTCGGAGTAGTCCCTGTTGATCGCCACCTAGACGAAAAGGCCCTGGCCCGGGTATCTGGCAATAAAAAGGTCGACATGGTGCCCTTAAAAAACCTCCTGAAGACCACCGGCTACGTCCACGGGGCCAACACCCCGGTTGGGATTTACGAGAAGCACCACTACCCGATCTTCATTGATAATGAAGCAAAGCAGACGCCGACCATCTTTGTCTCCTCTGGGCAGCTAGGACGATCAGTCGAACTAAATGCTGAGGACCTTGGCAAGCTGGTCAATGCCACCTTCGCTGACATCCAAGCCCAGTAAAATGACCGACTACTTGCAAAATTTCCTTACCGCCACCTGGTACTTGATCGCCATCCCGGCCCTCTTTGGTTGTGCTCTTTCGCTGATTTCCCACTGCAATAAGGCCCTGGTGGTCAAGCACTTTGGTTTCTTAGCCCAGGTGATCGGGGGCGGGATCGGGATCATTATCCACGAATTGAGCCACTTGATCGTCGCCCTGCTTTTTCGCCACCACATTCAGGGCGTTGCACTGTTACGCATCCCCAACTATAAGATCGAAGGTGACACCCAACTCGGCTACGTTCAACATACCTGGCAGCCAAGCTCACTTTACCAGCAAAGTGGCAACTTCTTCATTGGCCTCGCCCCACTAATTGGGGAAACCCTCTCCATAATTGCCCTAACCAAGCTCCTCGTTCCACCAGTCTTCTCCTGGTGGCTGGCAATTGAAAGTGGCAACCCCCAGGCCGACCCAAACGGCTTAGTCTGGTGGAAACTCTTAGTCTGGCTGATCCTGTTGGTCAACATCAGCGTTGGCGGCTTTGACCTGTCGCCGGCTGACCTTGCCAACAGCGGCCAAGGCGTCCTCAGTCTCTTGGTTATCTACCTAGCCGCCCTGGTTATCGTTACCTTAGCGCTATCGCCAGCTGCCTTTAAGGCAACTTTGCTTGCCATCATGATACCGGTTTACTGGGCACTGGGGCTTGCTTTAGCCATCAACATTGCTACCTGGGGGTTAGTTGTCATGCTCGGTAAGGTAGCCTAGTTTGACCGCCCCGCCAACGGCGCCTACAATATAACTAATAATTATTACAATAATTAAAAGAAGGAATAACTACTATGGAAAAGAGACTCTCTGCCTGCACCACCGTTCTGGTTGGAAAGGGCGCTACCATTGACGGTTCAACAATGGCCGCCAGAAATGATGACACCTACGGCCCGCTGACCCCGCAACGTTTTGTGGTTTACCCAGAATATAAGAACCACCAAAACCAAGTTAAGTCCTATCTCAACCACTTTGTTGGCGACCGGCCAGCTAATGGCTACCGCTACCAAGGGGTTCCCAACGTCAATCTAGTGACCGACGGGGTCTACGATGAAAACGGCTTTAACGACCACAACGTCGGGATGTCGGCAACCGAAAGCGTCTATGCTAACGAACGGGTACTGGCTTTTGATCCTTTAAACCTTGAATCAGGCTTAAACGAAGACGTAATTGTCGCCATGGTCCTCCCCTTCATCAACTCGGCCAAGGAAGGGGTCGCCTATCTCGGACAGCTCGTGGCCAAGTACGGCTCAGCCGAAGGAAACGGGGTCATCTTCTCTGATAAGGACGACGTTTGGTACATGGAAATTGTGACTGGTCATCACTGGGTTGCCCAACGGATCCCCGACGACGCCTATGCCGTGACCGGGAACCGGGTGGCCATCCAAGAGGTTGACTTTGATGACCAAGCTAACTTTATGTGGTCCGAGGGAATCCAAGAATTCGTCAGTGCTCACCACTTGAACCCGGACGTTGAAGGCTGGAACTTCCGCCACATCTTCGGGACCGCCACCACCTTTGACCAGCACTACAATACCCCACGCCAGTGGTATGGTCACCGCCTGCTGTCACCAGACATTAAGATGGACCCCCTGGACTTTGACCTGCCCTTCATCCTAAAGCCCGATCGCAAGATCACCTTAGAGGACGTCCAAGAAGTGCTGGCCAGTCACTACCAGGGGACGGTCTACGATCCACTGGGCCACGGGGGAACTGAGCAGGAAAAGCACCTCTTTCGGCCAATTTCTTTGAACCGGACCCAAAACTCCCACGTCCTTCAGGTTCGCAATGATCTGCCCGAAGCCGCCTCAACAATCATGTGGATGAGCTTTGGGATTCCAACCTTCACCCCTTACGTGCCATTCTTCGGGAACGCCGATGAAGTAGACGCCTCCTACCGTAACACGCCTAAGGAAATGGACGTTGACTTCAAGTCGGCCTACTGGATGTACCGGGCCCTTTCGATGCTAGTTGAATCCCACCACGCCGCATTCCTTCAGGACGACCTCGACTACCTAAAGGATGCCCGCGAATACTTCCACCGCTTCATTGATGAAGTAGCACCGCTTGTCAGCGGCATGTCCAACCAGGAGGCTACGGCAATCCTAAGTGCCAAGAACCAGGAACTGGTCGCCGAAATGGCCGCCC
Organism: Limosilactobacillus gorillae; assembly: GCF_001293735.1. Taxonomy (GTDB): domain Bacteria; phylum Bacillota; class Bacilli; order Lactobacillales; family Lactobacillaceae; genus Limosilactobacillus; species Limosilactobacillus gorillae. Next base: position 46,970 of record NZ_BCAH01000005.1, read on the forward strand.
GGACCAAGAAACTGATGGCCAAGCTGATGATGAAGGGGCTAGAATTATCCAAGCTAACCTTCACGATGGACAAGAACTTATAAGCATCTAGCCCGGCACTTGGCAAGTTTGGTAGCGTAATGAAAAGGGAATGTATCAGAAATCACGGTTTCTGATATATTCCCTTATTTTTTAGGCCCCCCTTTAATTTTGGTCGGGGGTAGTTGTTCTTGTAAGACCATCAGCAGGGCCATTGTTTTAAGGCGGCCAATCGTGGTATCAACCGCTTGCTTTAGGAGCTCATCGATTGCTGGGTTCAGGATTGTCTTGGGTGCCGCTTCTTCTTTTAAAGCGGCGTTAAAAAGGTCAACAAACCGGTCGTAAGCAGCCTTCGGATAGTTATTAACGGTTGCCTGATCGATGGCCGCCCGAATCGTTGGCAGGGCAAATGAGCCCTTTAAAAGGGAGATCACCGTCACAGCTGCCAGCTGGTTTTGGGAGTACTTCTTCTTGACTGGGGCGGTAATGATCCCCTTTTTAACATAGTTGTTAATCATCGCTTTGGTTAAAGGCGTCACCGCCAGCGGGCGGAGGCGATCGTTAACCAGCCCAATAACCTGATCGGCGTACAGTTCCATGTCTGGAAACTCGTCCCAGTGCGGGAGTCGGACCTTACTTACCTGGTTTTTGAAGCGATCAAACTGTGCTTGTGATTGGGTCATCATTTCCTCCTAACCCAGCCCCACCGACTGGTTAACGTACGCGTCGTCTTGCACCGCTGTGACAAGTAAAGCGACTGTGGCCGCCCTGCTGACGGCGGAGCGTGTGATCGGCTGCCCCTCTGGCTTAATTTTTCCCCCGCTCCCACTCGTTGGTGGGGTACGAACAATCACGTAGGGGTACTCCAGTTCATCAATCATCTTAACGGCGTAAAGGTGCTCCATTACCAACGCCTTACCGTCAGTATGGTACCATGCTCCCACCTGTTCTGGTTCAGCGTCATCAGCGGTACCAACCACTCCATGCATCACAATCCGGGCGGGGGCCGGCGAACGGTCCACCAAAGCAACTAAATCACTCACCAAGTCTCCCACCGGCTCCAGTGGGTCCGGGAGCCAAACTAAAGTGGTGACCGGCTCTAAGGCCCCAGAAAAGTCAGTGGTCGCCTTCACGGCCACCCCTCGCTCTGAAAGAACTGCACTCAGGTCCGTCGCCATCTGACCCGTACCAACTATACGTACTTGCATTTTCATCCTCCGTTTTCTTCATTGTACCGCAAACGTCAGGGCGTTGCTGCTTTAACCAGCCCACAAATGTTATAATAATTAACAACACAGCGCCCTTACTAAGGGCCTACTCATTGGGGGACTTATCGTGACTCATCAGCAAATGATCACCAATTTTACCATTATTTTCATCACCTTTGTCTTCGCCGCCTTCTTCGTGGCCGCCGAGTTTGCCCTGGTCCAAACCCGAGTAACCGCCCTTCAAGAACTGCAAGAACAGGGGAACAAGCCACGTCTGAAGGTCCAGCGAGCGATCACCATGGTTTCCAACTTGACCGAGTACCTCTCAACCACCCAGGTCGGAACCTCGGTGTGCGGGATTATCCTTGGCTGGGTTGGTGAACAAACGATCGAAGAACTCCTAAGCGACCTCCTGAAGTGGCCGGCCCTGGCTCTACCTAACGCCGGAGTCCACGCTATTTCAGCTATTGTCGGGGTCTTAGTGCTAACCTACTTTGAGGTTGTCTTGACCGAAATTGTTCCTAAAAACATTTCAATTGATGTCCCGGTTAAAATGCTCCTCTTTACCGTCACCCCCCTGCACTACTTCCACCTGCTTTTTTATCCCTTCGTGTGGCTCTTGAACACCTCGGCCAACGGGATTGTCCGCCTACTGGGTATGAAGCCAGCCAACGAAACCGACGAGGTCTTGTCTCAGGGTGAAATCATTTCTTTATCACGCAATGCCGTCCGGAGTGGCCAACTCGGAAAAAACGACCTGGTCTACATGGAACGGGCCTTCGATTTTAACGATAAGGTCGCCAAAGACATCATGATTGATCGAACGCAGTTGACCGTTATTGACATCCAAGAAAGCGTCGGGGCCGCTCTGGATCTGTATATCTCCTCGCAGTATTCACGTCTGCCGGTGGTTGCCAACGGGGACAAAGATAAGATCTTAGGCTACGTCTTTAATTACGACTTGATCCGTCAGCAACGCGTTGACCCAACCGTCTCCTTAGCTAAGGTCTTACGCCACCTATCAACAACGGCAGAATCGACCCCCATCACTGAGGTCTTACAGATGATGATCCGTACCCGGGTCCCCATGGTTGTTGTAATCGACGAGTACGGTGGAACATCGGGAATTATCACGGATAAGGATATTTACGAAGAGCTCTTCGGCACCGTCCGCGATGAAATTGATAACGTTGCCGATAATCTGATTAAGAAGGGCGAACACGGTCAATTCGAAGTTGATGGCAAGACCACCACCTACGATTTTGAACGCTACTTTCATACTGACATCAAGGCCTTCGACCACTCTAACGCCGTTACCCTGGCCGGCTTTATTATGGAGACGACCCCCAAGGTCCATGAGGGTCAGGTCATCAACCTGGGTGAGTTTGAACTAACGGTGGCCGACTACCAGAACGCCTACATTGATCGCTTTATCGTCAGACGACGTTCCGATACTCCTAGTCAACCCACCAACACCCCAATCGACCCGGCAGAATCCTAGCACAGCATGAGATAAAGTAATCCTTTCCAATCCCTTTTCTGGCGGGTAAAATAGGGTCTATAACTTAACAGGAGGCGCTCGTCACATGACATCTATCAACGTTTTATACATTTCCATTGAAGGAAACACCCGCTCATTCTTGAAACGGATGCAAACCTACGCCAACCAAATGAACAGCATTGATTCTTCTAATCCCACCATAAACCTAAAGGAAGTCACTGCTCAAACGATCCCAGCCCACGAAGAAGAGCCCTTCTTTGCTTTTGTCCCAACCTACCTAGACGGCGGCGACGGCCTCACCTCTGGCTACACGGAAATGATGACTAACCCCTTAGGGGAGTACATTGCCGATGGCGACAACGCCGCTAACCTAATTGGTGTCGTCGGTAGTGGAAACAAGAACTTCAATGAGCAGTACTGCCTGACGGCCCGGATGTATGCCGAGGCCTTTGATGCCCCGTTCGTGGCTAATTACGAACTGCGTGGCACTAGCCAGGACTTAGAGGTTGTCTACGGACGCCTCAAGGACGCTGCCGCTAAATTCAATAAAGAATAACTAAAAAAGGACGAATGCCTAAGCATTCGTCCTTTTTAGTTATTAATGACTCATAAACCCAGCTGAAATTAGCCAGGTGATGCCGTAACGGTCCACGATTTGCCCTGCCTGGCTCCCAGAAGGCTGGGGGCTAAAGGGCAGGGTCACACGCTGATCGTCTGAGGCGGCCAGGTGTTCAAAGAAGTTGGCCGCTTCGGCGTTATCATCGGCAAAGTCAAGTAGGATCGAAACCAACGAAGACGTTTGTGGCATTGCCATCATGGCGTCGGCACAGGTAAAGGTTTGCCCAGCAATCGTAAATTCACCATAGGCAGTGGTGTCGTCTAAATTCGTTAGTTCCAGACCGTAACTTTCCACCTGATCCTTAGTTAAGCAGCGTCGATCAATGATTTGAGCGCCGAACTGCTGGACATAGTAGTCCATGGCCTCCTTAGCGTTTTCAAAGACCAGGTAGGGATATATGTCTGCCATCATGTTCCTCCGTTTATAAGTGTCACCTAAAAAATTATAAGGATGATTAATGAATTCGTCAAACGAGGTACCAACTGATTCCAGAAAAATCCCTGGTTTATTCGGACGTAAAACGATTTAAATACCGTCTAGTCATGCTATACTAGGTTGGCTTAACTTTTATTACGAATAATTAAAGAAAGGAACGCCCTTATGAAAAATGTACGCCAACACAGCGCGTTTCTGGTCATCGGAATCTTCTTACTCGGGGCTAGTATGCGCGCCCCCTTTACCTCAATTCCCTCGGTGATCAATGAAATCGCCGCTAGCTTCCACACCCCGGCCACCTCGCTGGGAATCTTGACCACCATTCCCCTCATCTGCTTCGGGCTTTGCTCAACCTTAGTTCCTGCCATCGCTCAGCGTCTGGGAAACGAGTTAACCCTCTTTGTTGCTTTGATCATGCTTTCAATTGGGTCCTTCTTGCGGATCTACGGCTTCTCGGCTCTGATGATCGGAACTCTGATGATTGGGATTACCACCACCTTTATCAACGTCTTGCTTCCGGCTGTAATCTCGGAAAACCTACCGACTAAGATTGGCCCCGTTACTGGAACTTACAACGTGGCCCTCACACTGTTTTCAGCCATTGGGGCTTACGCGATTGCTCCGATCAGCGCCGCCACCAGCTGGCAATTTGCCGTTGAGCTCCTCTCCTTGTTGGTTTTAATCACCGCCCTTGTTTGGACTCCCAACTTACGCTTTAACTACCGGGCTAGCGCTACTGAACCAACCGAAGTCGGTGCCAACATGTGGAAGAATCGCCGGGCTTGGTACCTATTAATGTACTTTGCCGGCTCTTCATTTGTCTTTTACACGATCGTGGCCTGGCTGCCATCAATCGCAATGGCTAACGGCATGAGTAATAATTCCGCCAGCTTGATTGCCGGGCTCTTCCAGCTATTCTCAATTCCGACCGCCTTCGCCATCCCAGTCCTGGCCACCAAGCTAACTAACCGGATGCCGCTGGTGCTGTCGGCTGGGCTTATGACTGGCCTGGGCTTTTTAGCCATGCTGTTACCAATCCACCAGTTCTGGTTCTACGTCCTCATCGCCCTCCTATTGGGACTGGGGACAGCAGCCACCTTTGCATTAATCATGACCCTGTTTGGCTTAAAGACTCGTTCGGTCGCCGATACCCGTAATCTATCAGGGATGGTTCAGTCCCTGGGTTACCTGTTAGCCGCCTTCGGTCCGACCGTAACTGGAAACTTGAAGGCAATTACCCACTCTTGGAACGAGCCGATCATCGTTACCTTCATTGTGATCTGCTTATTTACCCTCTTTGGGGCCCTTTCCGAACACCACCGCTACGTTAACTAAGGTGGTTTTGGCGCCGGTTACCAACTAGTAAAATTTTATTTCTATCTAGACCAATCGTCTTAAAAACCTGTTTATAGATGAATTCAACGCCCTCGCTCATTGGTGATCCATTTCACGAAAAGGGCGCTTTCATGCCGGTCTGACCGTGCATTCAAATGTTAGAAAGTATATAATTCAATCTGTTAAGATTGTATTCTTTAGATCATTCTCAGAGGAGTGAACATTTTGGCTAAGGAAAATAAAGCTGTTATCACATTATTCGGGGCCACCGGTGACTTGGCCCAACGCAAGCTCTACCCTTCCCTGTTTAACTTATATCAAAAGGGTTACCTTGCAGACCACTTTGCATTGCTCGGAACTTCTCGGCGTCCAGTTTCAGACACTGACTTCCAAGCAATGGTGCTAAAGTCCATTTCAGGGATTGAAGAAATCAAGGCTGGCAACGCCCAAGCATTTGCTAAGCACTTCTTTTACCAATCTCACGACGTTACTAAGCCGGAACACTATAAAGTGTTAAAGGAACGCCTTGAAAAGTTAGACAAGCAATTTGAAACCGAAGGCAACCGCCTCTTTTACATGTCGATGGCCCCACAATTCTTTGGGACAATCGCTTTGAACTTAAAGAAGCAAGCCCTTTTAACCGACAATGGTTTCAACCGGCTGGTTATCGAAAAGCCGTTTGGGCGTGACTTTGCCTCCGCAAAGCAACTCAACGATGAACTGTCCCAAACCTTTAACGAAGACCAGATCTTCCGGATCGACCACTACCTGGGAAAGGAAATGATCCAAAACATCGAAGCCCTGCGTTTCGGGAACACGATCATTGAATCCATGTGGAACAACCGTTACATTGACAACATCCAGGTAACCTTATCCGAAAAGCTCGGGGTTGAAGAACGGGCTGGCTACTACGACCACTCCGGTGCCTTACGAGACATGGTTCAAAACCACATCATGCAAGTGGTTGCCCAACTAGCCATGGAACAACCCGTTGCCTTCACCGATTCCGATGTTCGGGTTGAAAAGATCAAGGCCCTGCGTTCCCTTCGCCTGTACACGCCGTCCGAAGCTGCTTCTAACTTCGTGCGTGGTCAATACGACGCGGGCAACAACACTAACGCCTACCGTAACGAAGAAGGGGTTGACCCAGAATCAACTACTGAAACGTTCGTAGCGGCCAAGCTGATGTTTGATAACTACCGCTGGTCTGGGGTTCCGTTCTACGTGCGGACCGGGAAGAAGCTGGCTGACAAGTTTACTCGAATCGACGTTGTCTTCCGTAAGCCATTGATTGACATCTTTGCCAACCCGCGGATGGCTTCTGAGCAATCCCTGAAGAGTAACGTCTTGACCATCTACGTTGAACCACAATCTGGCTTCGCCATGCGGGTTAACGCCAAGACGGCTGGCCAAGGTTTCCAGACCGAACCGGTTAACCTGGAATACATGCAAAACGACACCAGCAAGAAGGAAGCACCAGAACCATACGAACGGCTCTTCCACGACGCCCTGGAAGGCAACCACACTAACTTTGCCTCCTGGTCTGAAATTGCCTACGCATGGAAGTTTGTTGACGTTGTTCGCAAGCTTTGGGACATTGAAGAACCTCAATTCCCGAACTACAAACCAGGTACAATGGGCCCAGCTGCCTCCGACGAACTGCTGGCCCGTGATGGTCGTGCTTGGGTCTACAACCTAAACCGCTAATCGCATTTAGGGGGATCGTGAGGCGTTATAGTGGCTTTGTTCAAAGTTGCTCAAATTATATTCCCCCTACAGTTTCAATCTGTTATAATGGCACTTGTATGTAAGTAATTGTTTATTTAAGGAGTGTGACAACACAATGGCTGATCAAACGGCTCAAATTGGTGTAATCGGTCTTGCCGTCATGGGTAAGAACCTGGCATTGAACATCGAAAGTCGCGGTTTCACGGTTGGTGTATACAACCGTCACCGTGAACGGACTGACGAAATGATGCGCGATCACAGTGAGAAGAAGCTTGTTCCTTCTTACACGATCGAAGACTTCGTTAATTCCTTGGAAAAGCCACGTCGGATCCTGATGATGGTTCAAGCTGGTAAGGGTACTGACGCCGTTATCAACGAACTTCTTCCGCTACTGGACAAGGGTGACGTTTTAATTGACGGTGGGAACACTAACTTCCACGACACCATGGCCCGCAACGCTAAGCTGGACGAATCCGGCATCAACTTCATCGGAATGGGTGTTTCCGGTGGTGAATTGGGTGCCCTCCAAGGTCCTTCCCTGATGCCAGGTGGTCAAAAGGAGGCTTACGACCTGGTTGCCCCAATCCTGACGCAAATTGCTGCTAAGGCTGAAGACGGCAAGCCATGTGTTTCCTACATTGGCCCGAACGGTGCTGGTCACTACGTAAAGATGGTCCACAACGGGATCGAATACGGGGACGAAGAATTAATCGACGAAAGCTACAACGTTATGCGTAACGTTCTTGGTCTTTCCGTTGACGAAATGGCTGACATCTTTGCCGAATGGAACAAGGGCGAACTTGATTCCTACCTCGTTGAAATTACTGCCGACATCCTGACTCGTAAGGATGACTTAGGTGACGACAAGAACACGCCAATCGTTGACGTTATCTTGGACCGTGGTGCTAACAAGGGGACTGGTAAGTGGTCTTCTGAAACTGCCCTCGATGGTGGTGCCCCACAATCCGTGATCACCGAAGCTGTTTACGCTCGCTACATCTCCATGTTGAAGAACGAACGGGTTGCCGCAAGCAAGGAACTCCCAGAAGACGTTGAAAAGATTACTCTTTCTGACGACGAAAAGAAGGAATACATCGAAAAGATCCGTCAAGCCCTCTACTTCGGTAAGGTTATGTCTTACGCTCAAGGATTCGAACAAATGCGGATCGACTCCGAACGCTACGACTGGAACCTTCAATACGGTGAATTAGCTCAAATCTGGCGTGAAGGTTGCATCATCCGTGCCCAATTCCTTCAAAAGATCACGGATGCCTTTGAAAAGAACCCAGAACTCAAGAACTTACTTCTGGATGACTACTTCAAGGACATCGCTAAGAAGTACCAAAAGGCCATTCGTGAAGTTGTTGCCTTATCCGTCAAGGCCGGGATCCCGGTTCCTGCCTTGGCTGCAGCTATCAACTACTACGACTCCTACCGTGCAGAAGTTCTGCCTGCAAACCTCTTGCAAGCACAACGGGACTACTTTGGTGCCCACACTTACGAACGTACCGACCGTCCTGGGAACTTCCACTACCCATGGTACGAAGAACAATAAAAACTATTTTGATGGTTTTAACGGCTCCCAGTTGGGAGCTGTTTTTTTACTCAAAAAGGCACGCCCCCAATTGGGAGCGCGCCTTTTCACGATTCAAATTGTTTGTTAGTTTACTTTTCCGGAAGCTTGTTGTTAATGTCAGTACGAACCACTAACACGTCTACTTGAGCGTTACGCTTAACAAAGGAGGTTACTGAGCCAACCATTGCCCGTTGAACCCGGGAGAGGCCACTAGCTCCCATCATGATTAAGTCATTGTTATGGTCGCGCGGGAAATCAAAGGAAATTACCGTCTTGGGGTTCCCCAATCGGATGTGGATATCGATGTTGTCAAAGCCATCTTCATTCTTAGCCCGGTCAAGGAGTTCGTCTAGGTATTCCTTAGACTTATCAACCAACTGATAGGCAATACTTCCATCGGACATCCCGGCAAAGTTGTACGACATTGCCCGGGTGTCGATTACGTTCAGTAAATCAAGGTGGGCACCATTTCGCTTGGCCGTTGCCACCGCTTTGTTGAAGGCCAGTTCTGCTTGCTTAGATCCATCAACTGGAACTAGGATGTTTTCATATTCTTGACTCATAAAAGTAACCTCCATTCACTCAACTCTTTCACTCATTATACCATTGATAAAAGGCTTTCAAAAGGTAAGATCGCGCCGAACCATAACAAAATTGACTTTTGGATTAAAAGCGCCTAAAATTCTGACAAATATAATTTGTGTATAATTAGATCGTTCAGGGAATTGAAACAGGGCACACCTTCCCGAGTGACTGGAATTGCTAACTACCAGTCAGAAGGCATCTGGCTGGGCCTATGAACCAGTGTTTAAAACTGGCGCAGCGCTAGCCCTGAAAAAATATCCTCTTTAATTATTAGTACGCCAAATATCGGATGATCGTGCTACACACTGATTTCAATGTTCTAAATATCGTTTGGGTAGGGTTCCCCTTTTTACACAAAAATTTTGACGCTCTCAATGTAATTGATCACACGAAGGGATACTAACTTATGGATACTATCGATCAGAAAATCATCAACATGCTGCAAAAAAACGCCCGGGTTTCATTAAAGGAGCTTTCAGCAGCCTGCTTCATCTCCTCGCCTGCCATTGCCGCCCGAATCAACAAGCTTGAAAAAGGAGGAATTATCACTGGGTATCACACCGCAGTTAACCTTGAAAAACTCAACTATCACGTTAAGGCCTTTATTCAAGTTCAACTCGAACCCCACCAAAAAAAGGATTTCTACCCCTATATAGAATCGATTCCCAATGTGATCGAATGCAACTGTGTGACCGGCGATTACTCCGAGGTGATGGAGGTCGTCTTTGAGACCACCGCCACCCTTGATGAGTTTATCAACGACATCCAGAGCCGCTTTGGCAAAACTAGCACCCAAATCGTCTTCTCCACCAGCGTTGAGCACCGAGGCTTACGCTTGGAATCTAAAGATGAAGAAGAATAGCTTCTCCACTTTCTCCCCTTGCCTAACCACCTGGACGGTGGGGCTACCATGATAGTGGCGAATCAGGTTAAGGTTCGTAAGTCGCTGTAGTTACAAAACCATGCTTTCGTTGTCATACCTCAAATATAAAAGGGACTGTGATCTTTTTGTCACAGTCCCTTTAAACTTTATTTCAATAATTCTTCCACCTGGTCCAGGCGCTGCTTGAAGACGGCTAGAGCCTCTTTCAGATAGCGGCTATTGGTGGCATCGACACCGGCCTGCTTAAGGATTTTAAGCGGGGCAGCTGACCCGCCGGCGGACAGGAAGTTTAGGTAGGCTTCCCGGGCTCCCGGCTGCTTAGTCCAGACCGCATTAGCTAAGCTAGTCGATGCTGCCCAGGACGTTGCATACTGGTAGACGTAGTAGTTCATGTAGAAGTGCGGTACATAGGCCCAGGATTGGGTGGCTGCCTCCTTAAAAAGGACCACGTCTGGGCCGTAGTACTTGGCTAACAGATCAGTACTAGTTTGATCCAGAAAGTCGGCCGTTAGTGTCTGGCCGGTCTGCTCAGCCTGGTAGGCGGTGTGTTCGAACTCGGCAAACTGGGTCTGACGGAAGATCGTGCCGATAAAGCCGTCAATCGCCTGTTCTAAAACGTATAATTGGACCTGCTTGTTACCCTGGTACTTTTCGAGCAGATAGTTAGTTAGGATTTGCTCGTTAAAGGTTGAGGCCACCTCGGCCAAAAAGATCGGGGCGTCGGCGTATTGGGCCGGCTGATGATGCTGGCTAAACCAGGAATGCATGGCGTGACCAGACTCATGGGCTAGGACAAAGGTCGAGTACAGCTTATCCGTCCAATTCAACAGAATAAAGGGATTAGCCTTGTAGACACTGATCTGGTAGCCTCCCGAGCGCTTACCAGCGTTTTCAGCCACGTCGATCCAGCGGTGGTCAAACTCCTCCTTGAGTCCGGTCACGTACTCATCTCCCAACACGGAAAGGGCGTCCAGGGTCAACTGCTTACCATCTTCAAAACTAGTCTTTAACAGGTCGGCCCCCGCCAGTGGGGTGTTGATGTCAGCCTGATTAAAGTCACTTAACCCAAGGTATTCTTTTTTGATCCGGTACCAGCGGTGAGCCAAATCAAGGTGGGCGTTGACCGTTTCAACTAGCGTGTCGTAAACCCGTTCGTCAATCTGGTGCGGGGCTAAGGCAGCCTGGCGCCCAGACTGGTAGTGACGCAATTCGGCAACCGCATTTTGTGCCCCAACGAAGGAATTCAAAGTTTGGGCAAAGGTGTTGCGCAAGTCGTGGTAGGGTTTGGCGTAGGCCAGGGTAGCCTCACGCCGAACCGTCCGGTTGAGTGATTCGGTGAACTGGCTACGATTCCCGTGGGTCAACTGAACCAGGTTCCCATTGTCATCGTGAACCATCCCAAAGTCTAAATCAGCGTCATTTAAGGTGTTGTAAATCTCATCGGCGCTGGTCAAGGAGCGGTTAAGCCGGGACAAAAGTTTTTCCTCGGCGGTGGCTAAGACGTGCCCTTTTTGCAGGCACACCTGCTCTAATTGGTAGCGGAATTCTTCAAGGCCTGGTTCTTCAGTTAAGTAACCCGCCAGCGCCCCTTCGTCAATTGCTAAAATTTCCGGCTCTAAAAAGGCCTCCTTAGTTGCAATCGTTGTAGCAGCCTTGGCAGCCGTACCAAACAAGGCATTGGCCGTGGCATCGGTTGTATCGCTATCCCGGCGTAAAAAGGCGTAGACATACTCCTTTTCCAGGTCGGTTTCAATCTGCTTATGGGTGGTTAAAGCAGCGAGCAATTCCTTGGCCCCATTAAGATGGCCGGCAAACCCGGAGAGCTTGTCGGCCAAAGTTAAGGTAGCATCAAGGTCCGCTCGCATGGCATCATCTGAAGGGTACAAAAGGGTCAGGTCCCAGGTTAATTCAACTGGAACCTCACTCCGTGCCATCAAGTGGTTCTTGGTCATTTTTACGCTTCCTTTGATTGTTTTTTGTAACTGTCTAGGTATGCTAAGTACTTGTCACGGTCGAGCGACTTTTCAGACTCCCCGATTACAAGCGTTGCCACGGTGTTTCCGACCACGTTAACCGCGGTCCGGCCCATATCAACGAAACGGTCAATCCCGGCAATGAAGGTCAAACCAGCTACCGGTACCCCAATCGTGGAGACCGACGCCAAGAGGACCACGAAGGAGGCCCCGGGTACCCCGGCCATTCCCTTACTGGTGATCATCAAGACTACCAGTAAGGTAAATTGGTGCTCCCAGGTCAGGTGTAAACCGTATGCCTGAGCCAAGAAGAGGGCAGCCAAGGACTGATAAATAGCCGATCCGTCCAAGTTGAAGGTGTAGCCAGTTGGGATAACAAAGGAGGCAATCCCCTTGTCGACCCCCATCCTTTGGGTCTTTTCCATTAGGCGCGGCAGGGTTGCTTCCGAACTGGCCGTTGAAAAGGCCAGCATGATTTCTTCCAGAACTGCCCGCATCGTCTTCCAGTAGTGCAGATGAAACATCCTGCAGACAATCCCAAGTACAACCACACAGAAGACAACCATCGTTACGTAAGCAATCAAAATGAAGTAGCCTAGTGGCAGGAGGGCCGACAGCCCCATTTGGGCAACCGTCATCCCAATCAGGCCGAAGACCCCAATCGGGGCGAACTTCATGACCCAGTTAGTAACCTTAAACATGACCTCGGAAACGCCATTTAAGACATCAACCAAGACCTTGCCTCGTTCCCCAATTGCGGCAATCCCTAGTCCGAAGAAGACGGAGAAGAAGATCACCGGCATCATTTCCCCATCAGCCAGGGACTTGAAGATGTTAGTTGGGATAATTGCTAACAGCGTGTCCCAGATCCCGGTATGCTGAGCCGTCTTGGCAGTGGTCATGTACTTGGAAATGTCACTCCCCTGCAGATCGTGAATGTTAATAAAGCTCCCAGGGTGGGTGATATTGCCGACCACCAGCCCCAAGACGATCGCAATCGTGGTTAAGACCTCAAAGTAAATCAGGGTCTTCCCCCCAATGCGGCCAAGCTTATGCAGGTCCCCAATGTTGGCGATCCCAACCGTTAAACAGGAAACCACGATCGGCAAGACGATCATTTGAATTAACCGCAGGAAAATCGTCCCGAGGTTGCTCATGATCGTGATGGCGCCTTGGTTGTGGTAAGTCAGTGACCCACACGCAATCCCCAAGACAAGTCCAATCACAATTTGCCACCCGAGGCTCAGGCGGAAAAAGCGATACTTCTTCATAAAAGAATCCTCCATCTCTAGTCTCATTAAAAGGTTGTTCTCATCATTTTATCACAATTTGTGCTTTTCTTTCGGTTTTTCCGTAAAAATGATGCTAAATGATTTTTAGAATCCCGCGCCATGAGGGCGTTTTAACGAAAGTTGATTATATTTCCAACCGCCAAAACCGAACTTTCCTGGAATTTTCTTTAACTTTTTGAAAGAAGTTGTATGATAAAACATGATTGAATTGTCAGGAAAGGAACTACCGCCATAATGACCCCTACCCGTGCCAACACCATCCCCGGACGTTTTTTCTTCTTATTTGTCTCAATTTTTTTGAATGCCTTTTGCAACGCCCTAACCGTTTCGACCAACATGGGTTCTGCAATCTGGACGGCCTCGGCTGTTAATCTCAGCCACTGGGCCCACCTGTCTTTGGGCAACACCCTCTTTTTGGAGGGGGTTGTCGTCGCCGTTACTAACCTCTTCTTACTGGGACGCTTTGATTACTTCCGCTTAATTCGCAATCTCTTGTACATTACCCCCTTCTCCTATTTACTAGCCGGCTTTGAATCCTTCTTCATTACACTGGGCGTCGGCAATTTCCCCCTCATCTGGCGGTTAATTTTAGACGTAACTGGGTTATTCGGGGTCGCGATTGCGGTCTCCATTTATCAACGTGCCAACCTAATCATGCACCCCAACGATGATCTCCCCTACATCCTCCGTTTTCGTTTCATGCATGGATCACCGGTCTGGTCACAGTGGGCATCTAACGTTCCACCCTTATTGATCGTCTTGTTCGCTTGGTTGTTTACTGGTCAGCTGTTTGCCTTTAACTTCGGGACCTTTTACAACATCGCCACCCAAGGTTACTTTATTGGCTGGGCCGATCGCCACGTTTTTGCCATCCTCCATCACCACCTGGAATTCAAAAATTAGTTAACCCGTTTATCAGGTAAGACCGCGACTAAACTTAGTTGCGGTTTTTATTGTGTACGTTTTCACTAGTAAATAAAGGTAAATTTTTTAGTAAAAGTTATTGAAAGTTAAGATGAAAGCGGTTACTATTGTATCCGTAAGCAATTATATATTTATCTGTTTGAGGAGGAAATGTTAGTCATGGATGCGCAAAATTCTAAGGCGAGAACATTAAACTCCCGGATTGCATATTCCTTTGGGGCCTTCGGGCATGATATGTTCTACGGGATGCTTTCGACCTACTTCATGATGTTTGTTACCGGTCACTTGTTTAACAGCAATGCCGGTGGTGAAGCTGCCCGGATGGTTTCCTTTATTACCATAACCATCATGGTGTTGCGGATTGCCGAATTGATAATCGACCCATTCATCGGGAATATCATCGATAAGACCGACACCAGGTGGGGCCACTTCAAGCCATGGGTTGTCGGCGGGGGGATCATCTCCGCCGTTGCCATCGCTCTTCTATTCACTGACTTAGGTGGATTAACTTACAAAAGCCCGATGCTGTACCTGTTCTTGTTCGCAGTCCTTTACATCGTAATGGATATCTTCTACTCCTTCAACGACGTAGCCTTCTGGTCCATGATTCCTGCCATCTCCTTTGATACAGCGGAACGTGAAAAGACGGCCACCTTCGCCCGGGTTGGTTCCACATTAGGGGGGCAATTAGTTGGGGTCGTTGTTATGCCCCTCGTCCTCTTCTTCTCCATCTCTTCTAACGGTGGTAACGGGGATAGCCGCGGTTGGTTCGGTTTCGCCGCTACGGTGGCCATCATTGCGGCCGTCTCCGCCGTTGGGGTCGGGATCTTCACCCACGAAAAGAAGAACGAGCTTCGTAACAACACTGAAAACACCACCTTTGGGAAGGTAATGGGGGTTTTGGTTAAGAACGACCAATTAATGGCGATCGCTTTAACCTACGTCCTCTACACCACCGGGATTCAAATCATGAATTCCTTCCAACTCTACTACTTTACTTACATCATGGGGAAGGCATCGACTTATACTATCTACGCCTTAATTAACGGGCTGATTGGGGTAATTACCGTTTCCCTCTTCCCAGGCTTAGCCAAGAAGTTCAGCCGGCGGCGGGTCTTCTTCTACTCCATTTTAGTAATGATGATCGGGCTGGTAATCTTCGCCCTGGCCGGTCACTCCTTAACCCTAGTTATTCTCGGTGGAGCCATCTTCATGCTCCCACAACCGCTAATCTTCTTAGTTGTCTTGATGATTATCACTGACTCCGTCGAATACGGTCAGTTAAAGCTTGGTCACCGTGATGAAGGGGTCACCCTTTCCGTTCGGCCATTACTTGATAAGTTCGGTGGTGCCGTTGCCGGTGGGGTTGTCGGGATGACTGCTACGGCTGCCGGGATGATTTCCGGGGCCACAGCTTCACAAATTACTTCCCACGGGACGTCCATCTTCAAACTAATGATGTTCGCCGTTCCAGCCATTTTAATCCTGCTTGGGACTCTGGTCTTCTCCCGTAAGGTTAAGCTGGACGAAAAGATGCACGCTCAGATCGTCAACGAACTGGAAAAGACTTGGCACCAACACCTGAAGGGTGACGACAAGGCCCTCACCGAAATGGCCTCTTCTGAAACCACTACTTCCCTTTCCTTTACGGCGCCAGTCGACGGGAAGCTCCTACCATTAAGCAGCGTTTCCGCGCCAGCCTTTGCCGATGGTTCAATGGGCGAAGGGATCGCCATCAAGCCAAGTGACGGCCAAATCTTTGCTCCGGTTTCCGGAACGATTGTCGCCGACTTCCCAAGCACCCACCATGCCTTGGGAATCCGGACTGACAACGACATTCCATTCCTAATCCACGTTGGGGTCGACACCGTTGAAATGCACGGGACTGGCTTTGTTTCTTACGTCGAAAAGGGACAACACGTCAATGCTGGTGACAAGCTAATGGAATTCTGGTCCCCAGCTATCAAGAAAGCGGGCCACGAAGATACCGTCATGATTGCCTTTACTAAGTCCGATAACACACCAAACTACGAGCTTAAGTTCGTTAAGGACAGTGGCTTAGTTGATCATGGTGACGAAATCATTAAGATCGAAAATAAGTAAGCCACCTTTAAACCGGGGCCGCGACTGTCAGCGTCACGGTCCCTTTTTTAAAAGAAAGGAAGTATCCTCATGCCAATCTTAGTTAACGATAAAACCAAGCTTTTCCACCTACAGACCAAAAACACTAGCTACATCTTCCAAATTCTTGCCAACGGGGCGGCCGGCCAGGTTTATTACGGTGCTAAAATCCCTGCTAAGTCATCCTACTCTAACCTGATGACAATGGAAGAACACGACTGTACCAACACCTTGACCGAAGTGAACACCGACTTTCAACTAGAACTAGTTAAGCAGGAATTTGCCACCCAGGGTAAGGGAGACTACCGCGAGGCTGCCTACGTGATCCAGTTCCCAGATGGGTCCCGAACCAGCGAATTTGAATACCAAGGCTATCAAATCGAGGCCGGCAAGAAGCGTTTGGCAGGCTTACCATCCACCTTTGATGACGAGGGAACCGACGCTACCAGCCTGACGGTTACCTTTAAGGACCGCCTCTATGACCTGACGATGAACCTGCACTACACCGTCTTTAATGACGAAGACGTGATTGTTCGCTCAGCCAGCTTTGAAAATAAGGGCGACGCCGTTATCATCGACCGGGCTCTGTCAGCACAGCTTGACCTCCCTGATGATAACTACGATCTCCTCCAATTCTCCGGTACCTGGGCACGGGAACGCCACCTTTACCGTAATCACCTGCGACCGGGTAGTCAAAGTATTACCAGCCGGCGGGTTAGTTCTAGCCACCAGCAAAACCCATTCATTATCCTAGCGCGGCCCAACACCGACAATAAGCAGGGCGAGGCCTTTGGCTTTAACCTGGTTTACTCTGGTAGCTTCTTAGATACGGTTGAGGTTGACCAATTCAATACCACCCGGGTCCTCACTGGGATCCACCCCGACGACTTCTCCTGGCAACTGGAGACCGGTCAGACCTTCCAAACCCCTGAAGCAATCCTCTCCTACACCCAAGCTGGGATGAACGCCCTTAGTCAGCAAATGGGACGCTTTTACCGTGACCACTTGATCAACCCACACTTCGCCAAGGAAGACCGACCGATTCTGATCAACAACTGGGAAGCCACCTTCATGGACTTTAACGAGGAAAAGCTGATGAAGATCGTCACCAAGGCTAAGGAAATCGGGATTGAGATGTTCGTTTTGGACGACGGTTGGTTTGGCCACCGCGATAACGATCTCTCCAGCCTGGGTGACTGGTTTGTCGATAAAAAGAAGTTCCTCAACGGGGTCGGTGGCTTTGCCAGCCGGGTTCATAAACTCGGAATGAAATTCGGTCTCTGGTTTGAACCGGAAATGATCTCGATTGACTCCAAACTTTATGAAGCCCACCCAGACTGGATGATCCAAACCAAGGGTCGCTTGAAGACCCCGGCCCGCCACCAATTCGTCCTCGACATGGCCCGCCCAGAAGTCGTTGACGACCTCTTCACTAAGATGAGTGCCGTAATCAAGGATACTAACCTTGATTACATCAAGTGGGACATGAACCGGGCAATTACCGAGGCCTTCACCGCCTCCTTGCCAGCTAATCGCCAACAAGAATTCGCCCACCGCTACATTCTCGGCGTCTACCAGCTTTACGAACGCCTGACCAAGGCCTTCCCGAATGTTCTATTCGAATCCTGTGCCTCTGGTGGGGGCCGGTTTGACCTGGGAATGATGTACTACGCCCCACAGGCATGGTGCTCCGACGACACCGACGCCATTGAACGGATCTACATTCAAGATGGTTCCTCTTACGGCTACACCCCATCAATGTGGGGCGCCCACGTTTCCGCCGTCCCAAACGACCAGGTCGGCCGGGTCACCTCTTTAGACACCCGGGCCAAGGTGGCTTACTTTGGCGCCTTTGGCTACGAATTAGACCTCAACGAGCTATCTGAAGAAGAACAAGCCACCGTTAAGAACCAAGTGGCCTTTTACAAACAGTACCGCCACCTCTTCCAGCACGGAACTTTCTACCGGATTGACAGCCCAGACACCGCTAAGGACAACGTTTATGGCTGGCAAGTGGTCAATGATGATCAATCCGAAGCCATCGCCATGCGCTTCCAGATCTTAAACGAGCCTAACCCAGGCTACCTACGCTTCTACTTTACCGGCCTGGATCCGGAAAAGTCTTACCAAGTTAACGATGACGAGGAAACTTATTCCGGAGCCGAGCTGATGAACGCTGGTTACTTTGTAGCCCGGATCATGCCACGCTCAGCTTCACCAAAGCCCCTGGCCGACTTCAACGCCACCATGTTTATCGCTAAGGCCATCGACTAACCTTTATGAACTAACTTAAAACGAATCGCCCCCTTACCGACCAAGTATGATGATCGGTAAGGGGGCGATTTGTTTATCCTTGAAGACCGGCACCCCCACGCATTCTTAGCGTGGGGGTGCCCATATGGTATTATTTGGTTTCTTCTGGTGGCGTACTTTGCCGTAAGATTAGGCTGGTTCCGACCACTACTCGCTGAGGTGCCAGTTCACTGTCAGCCAGCCGACGACTCAGCAGGTCAATAGCTGTTCCTGCCATCTGATCAGTGGCCACGTGGATTGCCGACAGAGCCGGGTAGAGGTTACAGGTCACCGATTCGATATCATTGAAGGACACCAGGGCCATTTGGTCTGGGATAAGCACTTGAGCCTCGTGGAGGGCCCGTACGGCCCCCACCGCCATCGCATCATTAGTGACCATGACAGCATCAGGGCGCTCCGGGTTATCCAAAAGTTCCTTCATCGCCTTGTAGCCCCCGTCAACGGTGTAGTTTTCAATCTTGACTAGCTTGGGGTTATAACGTTCACGGTCCTTGAGCGAGGTTAAAAACACCTTTTCACGAACGTCATGTACCCGCTGACCATCGGTAGTAAGCTCCAGCCCGGCGATCAGGCCGATCCTTTGGTAGTGGGTCGTCAGGTAGGCGGCTGCCTGGTGCATCCCCCCCTCAAAGTCGGGAAGGACACAGTCAAGGCCCCCTACTAAAACATCGTAGTCGACCACAACCAGGGCCGGTGTCAGCTTTTCAAATAGGTGGAGCTGGTGACCGGAGAACTTTCCGATCGCCACAATCCCGTCGATATCTTGGGGAATCTGGTCAACATTGTTTTCAAAGACCGTCATCGTCATGAACCCGGCCTGCTGAGCCGCCTGCTCAACGTTCATCCGGACACTCATATAGTAGATATCATCTAGTTCCCGTTCGGCCGAGTACCACTGCACAATGGCAATTCGACGTCCGGTTACCTGGGACTTGGGACGCTTAGTATAAGAAAGCTGTTCGGCAATTGAAATGATCTTACGGCGGGTTTCTACCGACACCGATAGCCGCGGATCGTTGTTAAGTACCCGGGAGACGGTGGCCAAAGAAACCCCCGCCCGCTTTGCAATGTCTTTTAGGGTTACTGCCATTTGGTCCACCTCCTCGAGTTATTTACAGTTGCTTGATGAAACGTTGCCAAGCTGCGTAGCCATCGTCCGTCCGTTTAAAGACACCGGCGTCTTCTAAGACGTCAGAGAAGACCTGGGCGACCTCTTCTTCTAAGACATCGTCCACGTTGTCTTCATCAATCGTCCGCTTAGCCGCGATCTCCTTAGCCCACGGCAGGTGTGCTTCTTCAATTTGGTTATCCTTATTTAACCAGAACTTCTTAACTTCTTCCAGTTCGGCCTTCAACCGGGCCGGTAAGATTGCCCGCCCCATTACTTCGATCAGGCCAATATTTTCCTTTTTGATGTGCCACAGTTTTTCATGCGGATGGAAAATCCCAAGCGGGTAGTCTTGGCTAGTGTTATTATCACGCAAAACCAGATCCAAAACAAAGTCCTTACCATCCCGGTGCATAATTGGGGTTACCGTGTGGTGGCGAACCCCGTCTTCTCCGACGGCCACAACCGCGCGTTCAGGATCGCTATAGTCGTTCCAGGTCCTTATAATATGGGTTCCCAGTTCAATCAGGGCGAGCTCATCATCAGTCACCAGCCGGATATCTGACATCGGCCAGTCAACGATTCCCGCCTTGACTTGCGGGTAATTAGCAAAGGTTAATTCTTGCTTGATTGGAGCCTTCATCATTGGGAAGGTGTGGCGGCCCCCCTGGTAGTGTTCATGGGCCAACATCGAACCACCAACAATTGGTAGGTCCGCATTAGAGCCAACAAAGTAGTGCGGAAGGGTTTTTTCAATTTCAACCAGGTTGATAAGGGTTTGTTGGCCAATCTTCATTGGGGTGTGTTGCAGGTCCAAGAAAATGCAGTGCTCGTGGAAGTAGGCGTACGGCGAGTACTGGAAGCCCCATTTTCGGCCGCCAATCATCATCCGAATCACCCGGTGGTTACTCCGGGCTGCCTGACCTAGGCGACCAAGGTAACCCTCATTTTCAATGCACAAAGCACATTGGGGGTACTTCTTAGCCGTGTCGTGAGCCGCCGCTGCGATTGCCTTAGGATCCTTTTCCGGTTTGGACAGGTTGATGGTGATTTCCAGCTCATTCCCGTCCTTAACCCGGCGGGTAAATTCAACATTCTTTTGAATCGCCGCCACCTTAACATAGTCATTCTCGGTACACAGTTGGTAGAACCAGCCAGTCGCTGCTTCCGGCGATTGGTGATATTCCTGCCAGAAGCGAGCGTTAACTGCAGACGGGGTCGGCGTCAAAAGGTCAAACAGCTGGGCGTTTAAGATCTCTCTTTCCGTTTGTCCATCTTCAATCTTACCGTTTTCAACTGCTAAGTCAACTAGTTGTTCAGCAACTGACTTACCTGTGACTACGTCATGGTTCTTGTCGCCAACCAAAGCGCGGACCTTATTTTCAACGTAAACCTTGTCCAGCGGCTGGTAAGCCCCACTGGCAATTGCCTTATCAGCAAAGGTTTCAATTAATCCCATGGTCTAAAAACCCTTCTCTCTTTTAAATCCTATAGCTTGTGCGGGCCGTCAACAATCTCAGCATCGTAGAAGGAGGCGTCGTAACCAACCTTTTGACGGTAGATTTCCCCAACCTTCTCCTTTAAGTTTTCGGCCTGGTCCTTCTTAACAATGGCAATGGCAGAGCCGGCAAAGCCCCCACCAATCATCCGGGCCCCCAAAACACCTGGTTGTTGCCATGCGGCCTCGGCCAGAGTGTCTAATTCAGTCCCGGAAACTTCGTAATCGAAGTGCAGGGAAACGTGAGAAGCGTTGATCAACCGGCCTAGTTTCTCGAGGTCACCGGCCGTCATGGCTTTGGTAGCCTGAATCGTCCGTTGGTTTTCAAAGACGGCGTGACGGGTCCGCTTAAGCAGGGTTTCATCATTTAAGAGGTAGCTGTATTCATCAAAGGTATCCTCATCAATTTCACCCAGTGAATTGATGTCTAGCTTAGTTTGCAGGCGCTTCAAGGCTTCACCACATTCAGCCACCCGGTCGTTATATGCGGAAGCAGCCAGGGAGTGCTTCTTGTTGGTGGACATGATCACGATTTCGTAGTCGCCCAGTTCAAGTGGCATGTACTTGTACTCCAGGGTGTTACAGTCTAAGAAAATGGCGTTGTCCTTCTTACCCATTCCCACAGCAAACTGGTCCATGATTCCGGAATTCAGGCCCACGAAATCATTTTCGGTCTTTTGACCTAGTTTAACCAGGTCAATTTGGTCGATTTCTAAAGAGAATTCATCCTTTAGGACCTGCCCCATCAGCATTTCGATTGATGCAGATGAAGAAAGGCCAGCCCCGTACGGAAGATTTCCGTAAACGTATAGGTTGAACCCGTGGTCAATCTTAAAGCCCCTTTGACGAAGGTAAACCAGCATCCCCTTGAAGTAGTTGGCCCACTTACGGTCGTCAGCTTCTTCAGGTTGTTCGTCAGTGATGGTAAAGGAAACAACATCCCCCTCCATATTACCAGAGAAGAGTTGAACCCGGTCATCATCACGGGCCCCATACACTGCGTAGGTCCCCAGTGAGATAGCACACGGGAAGACGTGGCCACCATTGTAGTCAGTGTGTTCGCCGATCACGTTAATCCGGCCCGGTGAAAAGAAGAGATCTTGTCCTTCTACGCCAAAGGTGTCTTGGTACTTATCAAAAAGTGTTTGTTGATTCATGTTTGTTTGCCCCCAGTTCTTCATTTAGTAAAAAAACAAGTAAAACTTTTACCTTTATTATGCTACTATCACCTAGTTTAATAGTCAATAGAGCGCTTACATTTTTTACTAAAGTTGTTAAGGGCGCACCCCTTCGTCCAACGTGCTATTATAAAGGAAACCAGGAGGGATCTTCATGACTACACTTTTTACCCCCGCCCAGGTCGCCCAAGCTAGCCTCCTCTTGGGAAGATGGCGGCTGCAAGACGGCGAGCTTTACACCCCTCTTTTGGGTGGGGTGATCAAGACCATCATCCAAGGTGCGCAGGCACTAACCTTGACGGTGGCCAACCGGCACGCTGAACTGATGCCCAGCCACTACTGGGCTATCCGGGTCAACCACGGAACGTGGCAGCGATTCAACGCCGCCCAAAAGATCACGCTCCCCATACCGGTACCTGACTGCCTGGTTGAAATTATGACCGCCGGCAACACTGACTTTGATGACGTCTGGACAGGGCGTCAGGGTTTTGCCCTCACTAGTCTTAAGCTAACGGGTGCGGGATGGTTAGTACGCCCCGTATCCCGCCCAGTGGTAACGATTTTGGGCGATTCAATCACTGCTGGCTGCTGGGTTAACGGCTACCACGCCGCTGTCGACTATTGCCCGGAGAATAACTTTGTTGGCCTGGCCCAGGACCAAGTTGATTTCGACCTGGTGCGGGTCGCCTACTCAGCAGCCGGACTACTGCGCCCAGCAACCGGAGGCGTCCCGGTAGCAATTGATTGGCTTAATCATTTCAACGCCCAGACACCGTGGCCGACCCAGGGAAATACCTTAACGGTCATTAACCTCGGCGTCAACGACCGACGTTTTGAAGAAGATGCCTTTGCTACTGCCTACGAAGACTACGTAACTGCCGTTATCAAGCGGTCCCAGGGTCCAACCGTTCTAATGATCCCCTTTGCCCAAACTTTCAGTGCCATCATCCGGGACTGCGCTAGGCATCACGGTCTACCGGTAATTGAAACGGCAGGCTGGTGCACCAGTTTTACTGACGGCCTCCATCCCGATTTAGCCGGCTCCAGAACGGCTGCCCGAAGATTTGCCACTGCTCTCACCCGCCTGCTTAATGAAAGAAGTGGTTAACCGACTTCTCCACCAAAGCAGATCACCCATGGTATCGGGCCTGGGTCTTAGCGATGATAAAAGCAACCTAATGAATTAACTAACCTCACCAATTAGAAAGGGAGTCTTTTCAATGCATATTTCCGTCCCCTTAAATGAGCACGGGCTCTTAGCCGACAAGTTCGGTAAGTTCGCCGCACCAACTAACATGGCTGCCGACCATCCTGTTCGCTCCTTCCCAATTAAAATTACGGCTATTCCCGAAGGTACCAAGAGCTTAGCCCTAACCTTCGTCGACTTCGACTCGACTCCCGTTTGCGGCTTCACCTGGATCCACTGGCTGGCCGCTAACTTCCCCGCCGATACGACCCTGATCGATGAAGATGCGAGTCGTACGGGTGGTAATTTTATCCAGGGTAAAAATAGTAACGCTGGCCGCTTAGTCAACGGCGACCCGGCCATCACAACCGGCTATGTTGGCCCCCAACCGCCGGATAAAACCCACAACTACACCCTGACTGTTTACGCCCTGGACCAGGTCCTTGACCTTCAAGACGGGTACTGGCTTAACGATTTTCGTCACGCTGCTTCCGGCCACGTCTTAGAACGGGCCCACTTAGATTTACCAAGTCGCGCTAAGTAAGGAGGAATTATTATGGATAATCGGATTTTCTTTAACCCGGGCGACTCAATCGCCAACATCCACGATTACAACGAAGCCGTCCGCAAGGGGCAAATCTTTAAAAAGGAACAACAGGCTGACGACCTTGTGATTGCCAAGGGGCCTGATAACGAGGAATATGCCATCTTCTATGCCAACGACGCCCTCCCCGCCGACCATGAAAAGTCCCAACCCTACGAAGTCAAAAAGCACGTTTAAAAAAAGAGCGGCCCTAGCTATGGCCGCTCTTTTTTTACATATAGCTAACGAAATCAGTGATTTTTTGTTGGACTCCCTAAAACTCCATCGCCGCTAAGAACTCCTTGATCCGTGGTGTCGGGTGGTTAAAGAAATCATCGGCGGTACCGGTAAAATCCACCTGACCGTCTTCGACAAAGACAATCTTGTCAGCTACCCGGCGGGCAAATTCCATGTTGTGGGTGACCACAATTAGTGAGTCGCCATCGTTAGCCAGCTGCTGAAGGACACGCAGAACCTGGGCCTCTAACTCAGGGTCCAAGGCACTAGTTGGTTCGTCAAAGAGAATGTAGGCTGGGTCCATCGCTAACGCTCGGCAAATCGAAATTCGCTGCTGTTGGCCCCCAGATAGTTGGCCCGGGAAGCGGTCGGCGGTGTTGTCTAAGCCAACCTTTTGCAGGAGCTCATGGGCCCTTTGCTTGGCTTTGACTGGGTCCTGCTTTAAGACGTGGATTGGTCCCTCAGTGATATTTTGCAGGATTGTTAGGTGTGGAAAGAGATTCCAACTCTGGAAGACCATCGCCATCTTCCGGCGCACTGCTAGAATTTCCTTGTTAGTCAAGTTGGCACCGTAATCAACCGTCAAGTCATCAATCGTCAGGGTGCCGGACTGGGGACGCTCCAGGAGGTTTAAGGATCGTAGGAGGGTCGACTTACCGGCCCCAGACGGTCCTAAAATAACCGTCGTTTTGTGTTCATCAAAGGTGACCGTCACGTCATCTAGAGCGTGGTGGTCGCGGTAGGCTTTATCAACGTGTTCTAATTTAATCATCTTATTCCCCCAAGGCGTCCACGTAACGGGACGTCCACTTCTCTAAGTAGTGCTGCAGGATACTCAAAATGGTACAGAAAAGGGCGTAAATAGCGGCCACAATTGAGTACATTAGGAGTGGCTGATAGTTATTAGAGGCAATCTGCTGACTAACCATGAACATCTCCACAATCGTAATCGAGCTTGCCAGAGAGGTGTCTTTGACCAGACCGATAAACGAGTTCGATAGCGGTGGCAGGGCCACTCGTAAGGCTTGCGGAAAGACGATCCGAAATAAGGCCTGACGGTAGGTCATCCCAATGGAGTAGGCAGCATCCCACTGGCTTTCCGGAATCGATAAAAGAGCGCCCCGAATTGTTTCAGAGGCGTAGGCCCCAGTGTTTAAAGAGAAGGTAATGATCCCGGCCGTCCATGCATCAAATTGGATCCCTACGTTCGGCAGGCCAAAGAAGACAATAAACAACTGAACTAAGAGGGGCGTTGACCGAAATAACCAAACATAAAAAGAGAAAACCGCCCGGACGCCTCCCCACAGGGGCTTAGACTTACCCTGGGGTCTAGAAATTCGAATTAGAGCCGTAATGACGGCAAGCACTAGCCCAATTGCAAAGGAAATAATGGCAATTGGAATTGTATATTTAATCCCCGCCCACAAGATTTCGGGGGTCGAGCTTTTAATGATATCCCACATAAGGTTCCTTTCTACTTGAATGAGTCGTCAAATATAGAAGGGCCCTAGTAACCGGTGCTGGCCGGTAAAACTAGGGCCCGATAACTGCGGTCCTAAAGATCGCTATTTTTCAGTAATGTTACCATGGAAGTACTTTTCGGACAGCTTCTTGAGCGTCCCATCCTTGCGTAATTCGGCCAGGGCCTTGTTAACCTTCGTTTGTAATCCCTTGTTATTCTTACCCATTAGGATTCCAATCTTTTGAACCGGGATCTTAGAAGCCGGAACTTCCTGATACTTGAGATCGGTTGCCCCAGTTGACGTTTGATAGTATAAAAAGGCTTCCTTAGAGTTCAGGGCAGCTTCAGCCCGACCTTGGCGAACTAATTCCATGGCCGTGGAAAAGTCGGTCGAAGAAACCGTCTCCCCCCCAAACTTCTTCACGTTTGCAGCATTGGCCGTTCCCGTTGCAGCAGCAATCTTTTTACCCTTGATGTCATCGATGTTCTTAATCGTAGTGTTATCCTGCTTCATGATCAAAGCTGACTTAGAATAAATGTACGGCGTTGAGAACAGGTAAGACTTTTGGCGTTCCGGGGTCATGGCAATGTCATTGATCGCCACATCAAACTTCTTAGAACCAACCCCGGCAATCAAGGAGTCCCACTTGGTCGGAACAAACTTAACCTTATAACCCATCTTCTTAGCTAAGTCACGGGCTAAGTCCACTTCAAAGCCGGTTAACTTACCGTTTTCCCGGTAAGAATACGGAGCATAGGTTCCCTCAAGTCCGACCGTCAACGTCCCCTTGGTGACCAGTTGGGGGGTATTAGACGATGAGCTGCTCTTTCCACAGGCCGCTAACGCCACCATTGCAATCAAACTGGCTGCGACCACACTCAATCGTTTCATCCACTTCTTCATTTGAAAGAAGCCTCCTCAATATAATTTCTTTCGGGTTCCCACTTAAAAGTAAGGAACTTACCTTTAGTAACTATAACAAGCCCCCCGGAGTACGTCAAAGAATAATCGTTAGAAAATTTTAATTTTTAACCATTCAATTGATTAGCGGCCACCAACGATCCGTTCGGCCGCGTCTTCTAACCGCTCGATTAAAGCGTCAGCGTTGGCCTCAAAGTCGGCGTTAAAACTGGCCAACTCAGGGACCACCGTCCCGACCTCCTGGCCCATAAAGTCGGTTACCACCAGCTGGTTTTCCCGCCAGGAAACGTCATCATAATGGCCTTCCAAGGCCTCATCCATAAAGGATTGCATTAAATCCAGAACCGCTCCTTGGATAACCTCATCTTTCGTTAAAATAGTTCCCCGTACCTGAGCCTGGGCGATCTTCATTGCTACTTCTTCCATGTTAGTTGGAATTTCAACACTCATTTTCTTACTCCCTTAATTGAAATCTTCCTTCCATAATATCATAATTAAGCCTAGAAACCGTTTTGATTAGCTTCAATCAAGTTTTGAAAGGATGTATGCTATGACCGCGATCGTGTTAGTTCCCACCTACCTCGCCGAGACCGGCTTTGAGGTGTTAGAAAGGGCTGGGTTAAACCTCGTCAAGGTGCCTAACGTTGATAACGAAACCCTCTTAAAATACCGGAATGAAGCAGTAGGCGCCATCATGGGTGTCGCACCAATTGACGATCGGACCTACGCCCAAATGAAGAAGCTAAAGGTCCTCGCCCGGATTGGGGTTGGCTTTGACAACTTAAACCCTGTGGAAGCCGCTAAACACAACATTGTGGTAACAATCACTCCCCACTCCAACGCCATTTCGGTAGCCGAATCAACGATCGGGGCGCTTTTGAACCTGTCTAAGGACCTCCCTCAGCGAACCGCCCTAATGCGTCAAGGTAAGTGGAAGGAAGCTAGTCGAGCCCAAGGTCACGACGTCGACGGCCGGGTGATTGGCATTATTGGCTACGGCCGGATTGGCCATGAGGTTGAAAAGCGAGCCGCTGCCTTGGGGATGCGCGTCCTCGTTAACAACGGTCAACACCCCAAAGTTCCCGAAATTGGGGCCCCGGTTTCCTTAGATGAACTACTGGAAAAAGCTGACTACATTACCCTATCAACCCGGGTAACAGATGAAACCACCCACCTGATCAACGCTGAAAGGCTAGCTAAGATGAAGAACTCTGCTTCAATTATTAACTTTGGACGTGGTGCTTTAATCGACACCGTTGCTTTAATTGAGGCATTAAAGACCGGGGTTATCCACTCGGCAGCTCTGGACGTCTTTGAAAAAGAGCCGTTACCGGCCACCTCTGAACTATACAAACTTGACAACGTCTTGCTCAGTCCCCACATTGGTGGTGGAACAATCGAGGCAATGAACCGAGGCAGCTGGGGGGCCGCCACCGAAGTTGTCCGTATCCTAGCCGGCCAAAAACCCCGCTGGGCGGTCACCCCTCGCTGTTAGCCATGACCAAGATCTACTACCAGGAGATGACGCCAGCCGGCTATCAGGAGATTGAAAATCAAATCGCGGCCCTAAAGGATAAGCGCCCCATCCTAATCGCCCGCTTAAAGGCAGCAAGGGCCCTGGGCGACTTATCGGAGAACACCGAGTATTCAACGGCTAAGCATGATCTGCGCCACTTAGAAAGTCGGTTACGCTACCTCAATAAGCTACTAACCTACGCCAAAGTGGTTAACGTCTCAGATGATGGTAAAGTCGCCCTGGGCAAGTTTGTTACCGTCCGCTTTTTGGATGACCAGAGCGAAGAGACCTACCAGGTTGTGGGGCACCACCAGGCTGAACAGGCTGCCTTGGACGCCAACATCTTGGCCTTTGACTCTCCCCTAGGTATTGCCTTAATGGGCCAGCAGGCCGGAGCGACGGTTACTGTTAGAGCACCGGCGGCTAGCTATCAGGTAGTCATCATCACCGTCAAAATTAATCCCCCCAAATAAGCATAAAAAAAGAAAACCCGGTCCCCGCTAAAAGATGAACATATCCCCTTTTTCTCAGCTAATCACCTGATTAGCTGAGATTTTTTATCTTGCCCTCATCGCTAAAGTCCGCTATACTAGTCGTCGTTACGCCAATTAATCAACACAAGATCTTGTAAGCACGGCGGTTAAAATTACCACATATTGTGGTTTGGAAGAGAGCGATTACATGTTTGATCAGTATAAAGACGTATTAACCCATTTACCCCAATATTCCAAGAACATCTTTCGGCCTGGCTATTTCTCATGGTTGATTGGCCAAATGAAGGGTTGGAGCACCTTCTCATGGTACCTGGTGGCATTTAACTTTATTGTCCAAGTGGTCTTGATGATTCAAGGTTGGACTAGCGTCCCGGTTTCCCACTCGATTATCGGCTTCTTATCAGCCAACCTGAGTGTCCTGTGCGTGGTTGGGATTTCTAATAAGTCCGCCATCCAAGGCTGGTTTGGCCTGACCTCGGCGATCTTTATCGCCCTAAACGCCTACCTGGCCCACAACTTTGCCGACATGACCCTGCAAATCTTTTACATCCTTTTTTTGGACCTCTTTTGCATCCTATCACCGTCCTGGAATAATAACGTTAAAGTTCACGCCATGGGCGGCCTCAAGGGCTGGCTCAAGTACCTGCTCTTGTTCGTCATCTTATGGGGAATTATTTACTACCTGTACGGCCTGATTAACGACCCACGCCTTTTCTTAGATTCACTAACTTTGGCCATCTCATTAACGGCCGCCGTAATGGAATTCAACCTCTTACGCCAACAGTACTACCTTTGGACGCTGGGTAGTATCATCACGATCGGCCTGTGGCTTCAAACAGCCCTTCAAGGGGCGGCTAACTACGCCCTGGTAGCCTCTTACCTGGTCTTCTTATTAAACGACCTTTACGCCTTCTTTGGCGCTAACGGTTGGTTCAAAAAGCAAGAAGTCGTTTCCGGCTACGGCCAAGAAGAAGCAAACTAAAATTACATTAAAGGGCACCGTGGTTCAATGAGTGAACCACGGTGCCCTTTTTCTATTGTACTGTTTTCAATGCCCGCTGGTAGGCAGTGTAGGTCCGCTCATCAAAGCAAACCATCACCACCCGTTCAAGTTGGGAATGATTTCCCAGGAAATACTTGATCGTTTGAAGGGCCAGCGGGGCTGCCTCTTCAACCGGGTAGGCGTAAACCCCGGTTGAAATCGAGGGAAAGGCAACCGTCCGGCAACCATTAGCAACCGCCAATTCAAGACTGTTCCGGTAGGAGTCGGCCAAAAGGGTGGCCTCATTTTGGTTTCCACCCTGCCAAACCGGTCCCGGGGTGTGGATGACAAAAGTCGCCGGCAGGTTGAAGCCTGACGTAATTCGGGCCGCCCCGGTTGGGCAACCGCCAAACTTCGCACAGGCAACGTCAAGGCCTGGACCAGCTGCCCGATGGATTGCCCCGTCAACACCCCCGCCCCCGCGTAGCGTTGTGTTGGCGGCGTTAACGATGGCGTCTACCTTTAACTTGGTAATATCACCTTGAATCACTTCTAAGCGTGCCATCCTCTAATCACCTACCAAATATGAACTCGGTCGGCGGGTGCCTTGTACATGGCGTCGCCCTCTTCCACCCCAAAGGCTTGGTAGAATTCAGTCAGGTTTTGAACCTGTACATTGGCCCGTAGTTTGTTAGGAGCGTGTACATCGACTGCCAAGAGTAGTTGCATGTACTGTTCGCGGGCCTTCATTCGCCAGATCCGAGCCCAGTTGGTGAAAAAGGCCACTAAATCGTAGTCCTCCTCTTGCTTAGCCGCCGAAAGAGCGCAGGATAGGCCACCAGCATCGGCAATATTTTCAGAAACGGTTAGCTTACCGTTGACGGTTTGCCCCGCATACGGTAGGCCATCAAACTCCTTGATCATGTCCTGGGCCAAGGTCCTAAAGTGCGCCTGGTCTTCTTCGGTCCACCAATTATTTAGGTTTCCAAATTCATCGAACAAAGCACCGTTGTTGTCAAAGGCGTGGGAGATTTCATGGGCAATTACGGCTCCGATCCCACCATAGTTTTGACTGGCCGACTGCTTAAGGCTATAAAAGGGCGCCTGCAGGATCGCAGCCGGAAAGACAATGATATTCATAAAGGGATGGTAATAAGCATTGACGGTGGCAGCGCTCATTTCCCAGCGGGTCTTGTCAACGGCCTTCCCGAAGCGGTGGAAGTTTTCGGCCACCGCAACCCGGTTGAGGGCGGCTAAGGCCCCCATCAAATTTAGGCTATCATCGACTTTGAGCTGGTCATAAACGGTCGGTATTTTGGCCGGGTAGCCAACCTGAATGCCAAGGGTATCAAGCTTAACGACCGCCTTTTGACGGGTTGCCGAAGAGAGCCAATCGTTATTTGTTAGGCGCTGTTTATAAACGTTAATCATCTGGTGGACCATGTGTTCAACGTCTTGCTTAGCATCCGGTCCGAAGTAGGCTTCCCCGTAGTACTTACCGATCACCTGGCCAAAGTAACTCATTGTCAAGTAGTAGGCAAACTTACGGTGGTTAACGGCCTCCTTAGACCCGGATAAGGCACGGCTGTACTCACCACCCAAAATCCTTAGCTCATCAGTCAAAAGGGAGGCATTCCCGGTAACCGTCTTGGCCAAAAGCCAGCTCTTGAAGAGGCTAAAGTGGTCTTGTAAGACCTCATTTAAAGCCGTCAGGTAGTTAGGCTCGGTAACGATTACCTTCGCTGGCTCAACCCCCACCAGTTCGGTTACCATCTTGGCTAAGTCGACTTGATCGGTAGCCTTCACGAAGTCACAAAAGGCCACCGGGTTGTACATCTTAGAGTAATCGGCGCGCTCCTCGGCAGATTTGACGTGGGGGACTAGCAAAGCGTCAAATTGCTTAGCCTCCTCGGTTACCTGGTGAGCCCGGTTCTTTTCAAAGCCCGCTAAAACGAAGAGCTTTTCTACCATCCCTGACCATAAGGCCAGTAGCTTTGGGCCCTGAGAGTTATCGGCTTGGTAGTAACCCTTTTCCGGCAGAATTAGCCCCGGGGCACCAAAAAAGAGCCCGTATTCGGTGGCCATCTTCATGTCTGGATCAATGTCAAAGGAAACCGGGCTGGGCTTACCTAGCAGGGCCCATTCCGGCCACTTAGCCACGTAGTCCTGGTAGTCACTTAAGGCTTCGACTTCCTCAAGCTCTTTAACTAAGGGTGCTACCCCTTCTTTTTCCCGCCGGTCAAAGTCCTTCGCCAAAGCGTACAGCTTAACGGCCTCCTCCATTCGTGCATCCGGGATTTCTTTTTGGCCGTTCGCCATGGCGTCTAGGTCGTCCATCAGGGTTTCTTCAACTTCCTTGACCAGGTCGTTAAAGCCCCCGGTTGCTGGCTTGTCCGCCGGAACCCGAGCAGTTTGTTCCCACTCCCCATTTACCGCTTGGTACAAATCAGCCTTCGCCGCCGTCAAATCTACTTGTGTCATCTTTTCGCATCCTTTCCAAAGCGTTTATTCTTATTATAAGCAAGAAAGTCAACTACCACCGATTAAAATCGATGGCTTGTAGC
>NZ_BCAH01000006.1 GCF_001293735.1 Limosilactobacillus gorillae
CACTACCACCTCATTTGGGGAACCAAGTGTCGTCATGCTATTTTTAGTGACGAAAATTTAGCTAATGAAATGAAGGAAATCTTACAACAGGTTGCTAACGATAATCAGATTACAATCGAAAAAATAGAAATCATGCTCGATCATGTCCATGTGCTGATTAGTTTTGCTCCTAGCAAAGCCCCGGCCAGTGCAATCAAAGCCCTCAAAGGGCGAAGTGCTTTTATTTTCTTGCAACGACACCCTGAGATTCGTCAGTCGCAATACTGGGGCGGTCATCTCTGGTCTTCAAGTTACTACATGAGTACGCTTGGCAACATGAGCAAGGAAGTCGTTGAGAAATATATCAACGACCAAAAATACAATGCTGAGCAAAAAGAAAACGCCCATTAAGGACGTTGAGTAGGGGCATTCATCCCATGACTAAAGTCACGGGACTTCTGCCTAAAATTGTCATTAAAAGGGGCCATGACTTTTTTGTCATCGCCCTTTTTTTATTAGTTACCAGTAAAGTAATGCTTCCAAAGCTGGTTAACGTTTTTCTTGTGCTGGCTAGTACTGCTTGACCAAAAGCCTACCTTAACCACTCCGACAATCTTATTCTTCGGTACAAAGCCCCAGTAGCGACTGTCATTGGAGACTGAACGGTGGTCCCCCAAAACGAAGTAGGAACCCTTTGGCACCTTAGTAGCGCCCATATTGTGCAGCCAGTTATTCTCTTCAGAGATTGACGAGAGGGTCCACGTCCCGGTTCCGGTTGTCCGCTGGTACTTGGAGATGTACGACTGATTGGTTTTCTTACCATTAACGTAAATATTACCGTTCTTGGCTTCAACCGTGTCCCCCGGCAGGGCGATCACCCGCTTAACGTAATCAGTTGTCTGTGATACCTGAGGGTCCACTCCGTTGGCATCAAAGACAATCACACTACCGCGGTGAATCTTTTCCGTCTTGACGGCCACCACTCGCTCGTTATTTTGCAGGTTAGGCTGCATTGACGGCCCATCCACTTTTACAAGCTGAAAGGCAAACTGCCGAACTAAGAGTGCAATAATAAGTCCAATCGCCACCGGAACTAGCCAGCTCAAGGTTTGTCTTAATGCTTTCATTCTTTTCTAGCCCCGCTTTTCTATTAATCACTTTTATCTTACAACAAAGCCCGTCATTCTCCTAGTCAGAACCCGATCCTTCCAGTGCGCCCACCACCTGAGTGGCAACCGAGATATCGCCCGGGTACGGGAGATCGGTCCCATTGGTTTTTTGGTAATGGTCATCGCCCTTACCGGCTAAGACAACCAGGTCACCTGGTTTAGCAGCGGAAATGGACCGTTTAATCGCCATTTCTCGGTCGGCAACGTAATCAACCTTCTTCACCCGATCGTGATCAATGTAGGAATCGATTTCTGCAGCAATTTTCTGGGGGTCTTCAAAGGCCGGGTCATCGGTGGTCAAGATTACCCAATCGGCCCGTTCCTCGGACAGGGCCTGGCCAAAGCCTGGTCGGCGCGAAATTCCCTTGTTACCCGGTGCTCCGAGGACAACCGTTACTTGATTTAAATCCCCCTGCTGGTGCTTCAAAAAGGCTAACAAGCGCTTAATTGAGGCGTAGTCGTGGGCATAATCAACGTAGACCGTTCCGTGGGCCTTAGTCTTGATGATTTCCATCCGGCCGGCCACATGGACGTTTTGCAGGGCCTCCTTGATCGCTGCCGGCGTCACCTTACCCAGAGCTGCGCAAATGGCTGCTGCCGTGGCGTTACCAACGTTGTAGTCACCCGCCACACTAGCAAAATACTGTCCGTCCAGGGTCAGGGCGCTGCCACGGTCACTCACCCCCGTCAAACTAAAACGCGACCCATCCAAGTCGGTCTCTTCAATTTGATAGGCTAGATCTAAAGCCGGGTAGCTCCCCGCCCGGCCAAACAGGTAAATCTTAGCCGGATCGGTCGAGACCCTGGCGGCCTGGTAAACTTCTTCAAAGTGATCCATTTCTGCGTTAATCACACAGGTACTGGCATTTAAGAGCAACTGCTCCTTGCAGAAGAGATAGTTAGCAAAGTTAGGATGCTCGTTTTGACCAACGTGATCGCTGGAAATATTTAAAAAGACCCCAACGTCAAAGTGTAAGGAATAGACCCGGTCAAGCAAATATGATTGTGACGATACTTCCATCACCAGGTGGGTCATCCCGTTATCGACGGCCTGGCGCAGGTAACGAAATAAGTCAAGCGATTCTGGTGTGGTGAGCTTGGACTTAAAGACTTCTCCTTGCCCTAGTGAGGTGTTTAGGGTCGAAATCAGGGCAGTCCGGTCGTTAGCTCCCCAATTCATGGCCGTTGCAGTGAAGTAAGCCGTCGAGGTCTTTCCCTTGGTTCCGGTAATTCCAATGGCAAATAAGTCGTTAGACGGGAAGCCGTAAAAAGCGTTAGACAACAGTGCCATTGCCCGCTGAACGTTAGTAACGATCAAGGCGGTCGCTCCGTTTTGGTAGCTTTGTTCAGCCACGTACGCCGTTGCCCCACGGTCGATGGCCTCAGTCAGGTAGTCCTCTTTAAAGGCCGCCCCCTTACAAAAGAAGAGGGTTTCAGATTGAACCTGCTTAGAGTTATATTCAACGTGGTAAAAGAAGTGCTGGCAGTAGTTTTCCGTCCGTACTAACAAACCATGTTCCGTCAGCAGTGAGATAGCCGAGTTGGTATCAATGTGAACTTGGTCGATTGGTTGCAGGGTCATGTTACTTCTCCATTAGTCGCTTAATAATTTGGTAATCACCCTCGTAGGGAACGTCAACGCCCTTTTCGTGCATGAAGGTTTCCCGGCCCTTAGCGGCCATGAATAAGGCGTCACCTGGTTTAGCCATAGCGTAGGCCTCTTCAATGGCGGCCTCACGATCAACATTGACGATCACCTGGAGGTCTTTGTTATCGATGTGCCCCTTGATGTCGTCGGCAATCTTGTGCGGGTCTTCAAAGAAGTTGTCTTCCGAGGTTAAAATCGCCACGTCTGCATACTGGGACAGAGCGCGTCCAATATCCTTACGACGAGATTCAGCCTTCCCCCCGGCTGCGCCGATCACTACGATCAGGCGGCCGTCTTTGAATTCATTTTTCATAAAACGGAAGCTAGCCGTCAGACTTAAGTAGTTGTGAGCATAGTCGACACAGGCCACCACGCCCTTGTCGTCTTTGATAAACTCCATTCGGCCCGGAACGCTGGTTTCCGCTAATCCGTCCTTAAAGGCATCACTAACCGGAGCCACTTGGGCCGCCACAGTTAGAGCGGCCAAAGCGTTGGCGACGTTGAAGTCCCCTGGCATCATAACGCGAAAGTCGCCACTGAGCTGCGGCAGAGCCTTGTTTGCCGTTACCACAGTGAAGTAACCGTGTTCGCCCAGTCTGTATTGGTAGTCGGCCTCAGAAGCACTACTGCCAAATGAAATTACCTTCTTACCAAGGTTACGAGCCTTTTCGGCCAGGTAATTATACTGGCTGCTTTCCTTGTTCAGGATGATCACCTTGCTGTTGTCAACAATCTGACTCTTACAGGATAGGTAGTCCTCAAAACTTGGGTGCTCAACCGGGCTAATGTGATCCGGCGAGATATTCAAAAAGACGCCGATATCAAGTGGCAGGCCATAGACCCGTGACTTCTTATAAGCCTGGGAGGAAACTTCCATTACCAGGTACTTCATCTTGTTGTCAACGGCCTCTTTCATCATCTTAAAGAGGTCTAAGGACTCCGGCGTCGTTAGGTGGGCTGGGATGAAGGTTTCCCCATCCAGGCACTCATCAATGGAGGAGAACTGAGCAACTACCTTACCCAGGGCCTTAGCCATGATGTGACGGGTAAAGTAGACCGAGGTTGTCTTCCCCTTAGTTCCGGTGTAGCCAATCACGGTTAATTGACGATCTGGATAGCCATAAAAAGCCCGGGCCACGGTTGCCATCGCCTTTTGGATGTCCGTAACCACCACCTGGGGTAGGGCTGGGTTGGTACTGTTAGCCAATTGGTCGGTGTAATCAGCGGCTGCCATGACAAGACTGGCACCCTGGTTAGCTGCCATCGTCAGGTACTTGGGATCAAATTTAAGCCCCTTACAAAAGAAGAGGGTTCCTGATTGAACCGTCCGGGAATCATAGGATAAGTCTGAGACGGACTGGTCCGCCAAGTCCGCTGGGGCTTGGTCGTGCCACTTACCGGCCACGATTAATTCCTTAAACAGCCCCGCTTCCTTTAAAATCGTGATGATTTCACTCAGTTTCATCGTCATTATTCCATCACCTCGGCGTCCGCTTGCTTAGTGTATTCTGGCACGTAGTTATCGATAAAGTAGAGCTTATACCATACCAAGAAGGTGTAAATTGTCCACAGCTTACGGCGGCCGTCAATCTTTTGATTATAGTTATCATCGGCCAGCTTTAAAATCTTATCCTGGTCAAAGAACTCCTTGACGAAGTCTTCTTCAAACAGGGCCCGCACCTCTTTATAGTACTTGTCTTCGTGGAGCCACTCGCGAATCGGAACCGGGAAGCCCATCTTTGGCCGGGTTGCCCATTCTTCCGGTAGGTGCCGGTTGGCCGCCATCCGGAAGGCCCACTTGGTCCCCTTATAGTTGAAGAGGTACTTAGTTGGGGTATGGGAGGCTACGTTCATGACCTCCTTGTCCAAAAGCGGCACCCGCAGTTCCAAGGAATTAGCCATACTCATCTTATCAGCCTTGAGCAAGATGTCGCCCGGCATCCATTGGTGCAAGTCGACGTATTGACGCTTAGCCACCTCATCGATATTCTTTGGTTCGATCTTATCAAAGTACGGGGCCAGAATCTCTTGAATCGTTGGGCCGCAATCAAAGTCCTTAGCTAAGACGTCGCTAGCCTCTTCCGGCGAGAAGATGTAGGCTTGACCAACGAAATCCTCACGGGCCGGGGCCATGGCATGGTACATGTGCAGACGCCCGTGGAAGTTTTTATGGTTCTTCAACCATTCCCCAATCTTGTAGCGAGTCGGTTGTGGGAGCTTACGCAACTGGTCCGTCACCCAGCGGATCGACTTGGAAGAAGTGTTAAAACCATAATCGGTATAGCCGGCAAACAATTCGTCGGCCCCTTCCCCAGATAACATCGCCTTGTAGCCGTTATCCTTGGCTAACTTAGTCAAAAAGTACAATGGCACAACGGACGGGTTGGAGTCCGGTTCATCCAGGTAGTATTGGATGGTCGGGAAGGTGTTGAAGGCCTCCTCATTGGTCAGCTTCTTATCCGTATTCTTCAACCCTAACTTTTGGGCCAGTTCACGGGCCTGCTTAGTTTCGTCGTAACGGGAATCAAAACCAATTGAGAAGGTATTATCGGGCCGCATCATTGCCGTAACGTATGAGGAGTCCACCCCAGCGGACAAGAAGGATCCCACCTTGATACCGGCATCGGCAAAGGAGTGAGCTTTAACAGACTCATCGACGGCTGCTTCAATCTTATCAACCGCCTCCTTGAAGCTCTCCTTTTCTGGGGAGAAGTCTGCATCCCAGTACTGTTCCATCGAGAATTCACCATTCTTGTAACGGAAGAAATGACCTTCTGGCAGACGGTAAACACCCTTAAAGAAGGTTTCGTCAGTGGCTGGGTATTGGAAGGTCATGTACGGCTTTAGGGCTTCTTTATTCAGTTGCTTGTCAAAGTTCGGGTGGTCCAGGAAGGACTTGATTTCGGAACCGACAAAGAAGGTCCCGTTCATCTTGGCGTAGTACAGGGGTTTGATTCCAAAGTGATCGCGGGCCCCGAACATTTCCCCAGTCTCCCGGTTCCAGATGGCAAAGCCAAACATCCCCCGTAGCTTCTTAACCACATCTTCGCCCCACTCTTCGTAACCGTGGAGAATAACCTCCGTATCGGCATGGGTGCTAAAGTGGTGACCGGCCCTAATTAGTTCCTCGCGCAGGGGTTTAAAGTTGTAAATTTCCCCATTAAAGATGATCGCCTTTGAATCGTCTTCATTAAAGATCGGTTGATTCCCCGACTTAACGTCGATAAAAGACAGCCGCCGGAATCCCAGGGCTGCTTGGTCATCAACAAACATTCCAGAATCATCCGGTCCCCGGTGGATAATTCGGTTCATCATCTTTTGAATTTGAACTTCCTTTTCCTGTGGCTTTTCATTATCCACGAACGCAACAATTCCACACATTGTTTTTTCAACTCCAATTCTCGTTTTGTCTAGGTTATTTCCCGGGAAATTACTGCTAGGGAAATAGTCTGCAAAGCGCCGTAAAATCTATATAATGATAGTCTTTTTCCCCGGCCGTGTAAACCGATCGGATCATTAAGGATTTCTTACGGTTTGCCCATTTTTTGTGAATATCCGGTGAATATTACGGTTGTTATCCCGTTTTATGTTAGAATGAACTGATACATTATGAAATTTTATCCATTTAGAAAGAAGGGTTCTTTGTGAAATCGTCAGCCGACGCTGCCGCCGGTACCGAAAATCATGAAATGAAACGGAGTCTAAAGACCCGTCACTTATCGATGATTGCCCTGGGAGGATCAATTGGAACCGGGTTTTTAATTGCCTCTGGTTCCGCCATTGCTACAGCTGGTCCCGGGGGTGCCCTTGTGGTCTACGCCCTTATCGGGATCATGGTCTACTTTTTGATGACCTCGCTCGGGGAAATGGCCACCTTCTCACCAACGACCGGTTCCTTTGTTACCTACTCCACTGATTACGTTGACCCTGCTTTTGGCTTTGCCATGGGCTGGAACTACTGGTTTAACTGGACGATCACGATCACCGTGGACGCCGTCTCCTGTGGGGTAGTCATGAACTACTGGTTCCCACACCTGCCCTCCTGGGTCTTTTCTTCAGTCGTCTTCATTTTGATTGTCTTAATTAACTGGCTGTCGGTTAAGTCCTATGGGGAAACCGAATATTGGCTCTCCTTTATCAAGGTGGTCACAATCGGCTTTTTCTTAATCGTTGGGTTCTTAGTGATCTTCGGGATCATGGGAGGTCACTCCGCAATCGGCCTTAAAAACTTCACCTACAAGGAAGCCCCCTTTGTCGGCGGCTTTCCATCCATGTTTGCAGTCTTCTTAGTGGCCGGAATGTCCTTTCAAGGAACCGAGTTGGTTGGAATTACCGCTGGGGAATCAGCCGACCCACGCCACGCCGTTCCTAAGGCCATTCATTCGACCTTCTGGCGGATCCTCTTATTCTACTTGCTATCAATCTTTGTGATGGCTTGCATCCTACCGTATACCGACAAGAACCTCTTGTCTTCTAACGTCCAGGATGTCTCAATGAGTCCACTAACGATCGTCTTCCAGCGGGCTGGGCTAGCAGCAGCGGCTTCCGTCATGAACGCCGTTATCTTTACCGCCCTACTTTCGGCAGCCAACTCCGGACTGTACGCCTCAACACGAATGCTTTATACGCAAGCCAAGGAGGGCTTTGCCTGGCAGATCTTTGGCTACGTCAACAAACGCGGAATTCCAATTTATGCCATGGTCGGGACGATGATAGTATCATTGGCCATCTTTGCCACTCAATTCATGGGTAAGGAAGCTTACAACTACTTAATTAACGCTTCCGGGCTCTCTGGTTTCATTGCCTGGCTAGGGATTGCCATCGCCCACTACCGTTTCCGGCGCGCCTACGTCAAGCAGGGTCGTAAGCTCAGCGACCTCAAGTACAAGGCGGCCCTCTTCCCGTTTGGGCCCATATTTGCCTTTATCCTCTGTCTGATCGCCATCGGGGGCCAAAACCTTGATGCCTTTGCTAAACTGGATTGGGAAAACATTTTAATTACGTACATGTCAGTCCCGCTATTTATCATCTTGTACCTCTACTACAAAATTAAGTATAAGACCAAGTTGATCTCATTAGGGGATATCGACTTAGATGCTCACCGCGAATAATATAATAAAAGCCGNNCGGCTTTTATTATATTATTTAGTTTGTTTCTTGAGCAGTTCCACGATCTGGCCAAGGTATTCTTCTTCCTTAGACGGACTTTCTTCAGCCGTCTCTTCTTTCTTCTTTGGCATTACCCTGTTAACAGCCTTTACCATTAAAAAGACCACGAAGGCAATGATCAAGAAGTTAATCACTTCGTTTAGGAATGCCCCATAACGGAAGTGGGCTGAACCAATGGAAAAAACTAGGTTGGAAAGGTCAATCCTCCCAAGGAAAATCCCAATCAATGGGTTAATTAAATCGGAAACCAATGACTTTACAATTGCTGTGAAGGCAGCCCCAATGATAACCCCAACGGCTAGGTCCATCACGTTCCCGCGGGCGATGAACGTCTTAAACTCATTTAACATATGCATCCTCGCTTTCCCAATTCAGCTAAAAAGAGATGTTTCTCCTTCGCCTTAAGATTTTCTTAACCTCATCATACACTGTTCAGCTACTCTTTGGCAAAGCTAAATGCCATTTTTATTTATTAGGCTATAAATTATACGTGCATTACTATTAGACCTTACTGAAGTTGCCCTTATAACCATTTAAAGGGGTGTTGAAACGATCAATTAAATTCTAAAGTCAGCCCCTTTGGACAAGCGCCTATTTATTTACTTGAGCTTGCCCTGCCGCAGGTAAACCGACAGGATTGCCAGGTCGGCTGGATTGACTCCCGAGATCCGGGAAGCCTGAGCCAAAGTGGTTGGCCGAATTTGCTCTAACTTCTGACGCCCCTCCGTAGCTAGTCCTTCGATTGCCTGGTAATCAATATCCGCTGGGATCCGCTTAGCTTCCATCCGTTTGAGGCGTTCAATCTTTGCCTCTTCCTTTTCGATGTAACCGGCGTACTTGAGCTGGATTTCAACCTGCTCCACCTCCTGGCGGTCCAATTCCACTTGTGGGGCGGGGACAAAGCGCAACAGGGTTTGGTAATCCACATACGGCCGGCGTAAGAAGGCGTCGGCGGCCAAAGCATCCTTGAGTGGCTTGTCACCGTGTTCAACCACAAAGGCGTCAATTTCTTTACCCGGCTTAATTCGGTAACTTTGCAACCGGCTGATTTCTTCTTCGACCCGGGTTTTCTTGACCTCCATCTGGGCAAGGCGCTGGTCGGACACTAGCCCGATTTTGTGACCCCTTTCCATCAACCGGAAATCGGCATTATCGTGGCGTAACAAAAGCCGGTATTCGGCTCGACTAGTTAAGAGCCGGTATGGTTCCTTAGTCCCCTTAGTAACCAGGTCATCAATCATAACCCCAATGTAGGCATCAGAACGCTTCAAGATAAATGGTTCCTTCCCCTGAGCGCGCAGACCAGCATTGATCCCGGCAATTAGACCCTGACCGGCTGCCTCTTCGTAACCCGACGTCCCGTTGGTCTGTCCAGCGGTATAGAGGTTGTTAATCAGCTTAGTTTCAAGGGTTGCCTTCAGTTGGTACGGGGCCACAACGTCATATTCAATCGCGTAGCCCGGCCGCATCAGTTCAGCATGTTCCAACCCGGCTACCGAGTGAATCATTTGGTGTTGGATTTCTTCTGGCATCGAGGTTGATAGCCCATCCAAGTAAAACTCGTCGGTATCACGTCCTTCCGGTTCCAGGAAGACCTGGTGACGATCCTTGTCGGCAAAGCGAACGATCTTGTCTTCAATTGACGGGCAGTAGCGCGGCCCAACCCCTTCAATCACACCGGAAAACATAGGGGCCCGGTCGAGGTTATTGCGTAGAATATCGTGGGTGGTTGGGTTGGTGTAGGTCAGCCAAGAAGAGATCTGATCCTTGACCGGAACGTAGGAGGCGTCCGGAGTATCAAAGGAGAAGTGGTTCGGTGTTTGATCACCGGGTTGTTCCTCAGTCTTAGAATAATCGATCGTGTTCCCGTCCACCCGTGGGGGCGTTCCCGTTTTAAACCGCTGAAGGTCAAAGCCCAACCGTTCCAGGGCTTCTGATAACTTAACGGCGGCCTTGGAGTTATTCGGACCGGATTGGTACTGGAGCTCACCAATGATGATCTTTCCCCGGGCAGCCGTTCCGACCGTCAGAACCACTGCCTTGGCGTGGTAGGTAGCTCCGGTATTGGTTATGACTCCCTTAACAGTGTTGTCTTCAACGATCAGGTCATCGACCACTCCCTGGCGCAGGGTTAAGTTAGGTTCCCTTTCGATCGTCCACTTCATCTGGCGGTGGTAGGCGTGCTTATCGGCTTGGGCCCGCAGTGCTCGTACAGCCGGCCCCTTCCCGGTGTTTAGCATCCGCATCTGAATATAGGTTTTGTCAATATTGTGGCCCATCTCACCCCCAAGGGCATCAATTTCGCGGACCACTACCCCCTTGGCCGGTCCCCCTAAGGACGGGTTACATGGCATAAAGGCAACCATTTCCAGGCTAATCGTAATTAAGAGGGTCTTGTTGCCCATCCGGGCGGCGGCTAGGGCGGCCTCGGAACCAGCGTGACCAGCCCCCACAACGATTACGTCGTAGTCGCCCCCGTTGTAGTTAACAACTTTGGTTTCCATTATTGTCTCCTTTACTTTCCTAAGCAGAATTGGCTAAAAAGCTGATCGAGTAGCTCGTCTTGATAAGACTGACCAGTAATCTCACCTAACGTATTCCAGGCGTCAGTCATGTCGATTTGCACTAAGTCAACCGGCATCCCGGCGTCGATCCCATCCAAAACGGCGTTGAGTGAGTCAACAGCTTGGTGCAAGAGGCCAATGTGGCGCGCATTCGTAACCATCACCGCCCCACGGTTAGATTCGATTCCTTCGTTAAAGAAGCGGTTGGCGATCGCCTGCCCCAGTTCCTGCATCCCGGCGTGTTCCAAAATAGATGTTTGAATGATTGGAGCGCCCTTAACTAGACTTGTTAATTCAACCAGGTCAACCTTGGCCGGTAAATCGGTCTTGTTAAAGATCACCATCCGGGGTTTTTGCGCCGTCACGTCAATTAGCTGACGGTCCTCATCGGTAAGTGGCCGCGAAGAATCGATCAATAATAATATTAAATCAGCGGTCTCGATGGCCCGGCGTGAACGCTCGACCCCGATCTTTTCGACCGTATCGTCAGTGTGGCGAATCCCGGCCGTGTCGATCAGCTTTAACGGCACCCCAGCCACGTTAACATATTCTTCAATCACGTCACGGGTCGTCCCTGCCACCTCGGTCACAATCGCCTTATCCTCGTGCAAGAGGGTGTTTAACAGGCTCGACTTCCCGACGTTGGGACGCCCAATAATCGCCGTTGCCAGGCCATCCCGCAAGACCTTCCCCTCCTTAGCCGTGGCTAAAAGGGTCTCTAAGCGTTGACGGACCTCAATGGCCTTTTCTTTCAACAGTT
Organism: Limosilactobacillus gorillae; assembly: GCF_001293735.1. GTDB lineage: Bacteria > Bacillota > Bacilli > Lactobacillales > Lactobacillaceae > Limosilactobacillus > Limosilactobacillus gorillae. Next base: position 11,290 of record NZ_BCAH01000006.1, read on the forward strand.
TGGTGGTCATCTCTTCGACCGCGTCGTATTCCGGGTAGTCAATGTTGACTTCTACCTGGGCTAGGACGTCTAGGATATCTTGACGTAGGCGTTTAATCAGCCGCGACAGGTCACCGTCAAGCTGGTTTAGGGCCACCTTCATCGACTTGTCAGTCTTGGCCCGGATCAGGTCCATCACCGCCTCAGCCTGGGAAAGATCCAAGCGTCCGTTTAAAAAGGCCCGCTTAGTGTATTCACCTGGTTCGGCCAACCGGGCCCCGTGCGATAAGGTTAGCTGTAAGATCCGGTTGGTTGCCAAGAGTCCCCCGTGACAGTTGATTTCCACCACATCCTCTTTGGTGTAGGTCTTGGGGGCTAACATTACCGAAACCATCACTTCGTCAACTGTCTGCTGGTTATCAGGGTCAATGATATGGCCGTAATTAATTGTGTGACTTTTGACCCGGTGGAGGTCCTTGCCCTTATATAACTTGTTGACGATGTCGAGGGCCTCGGGGCCAGAAACCCGGATGATCGAGATTCCCCCTTCACCGATCGGTGTCGAGATTGCTGCAATTGTGTCTTGGTCTGAATTTGCCATCTGCTTGTCCTTTCTCGAAAAAGAAAAAAGTGCCCCTCCACGAAGCCTGGGTCCCCAGGTCATGGTCAAAGCACTTTCACTACTCTAACGAAGTTTTAAATTTTACCGTGTTTATTGTAAGTACTTTACCGGCCCTTGTCAATCATTTGGGAGCGATCACGATCGAACGAAAGGGTTCCCGGCCCTGCGAGTAGGTCCTAACGTTCCTGTTTTCCTCCAGCTGCTTGTGTAAGAGCTTGCGTTCACGGGCTGGCATCGGGTCCAAGAAGACCGCCTGGCCACTGGCAATCACGTCAATCACCGCTCGTTCACCTAAGCGGGTAATCGCCTCTTCTCGCTTGGCACGGTAGTTTTCAATGTCCAGGGTCACCTGAGCATCTTTAACCCCTTGGTAACTTAAAAAGGCTGCGCTGAGCACCTCAAAGGCGTTAATCCGCCGGCCATGGTAACCAATTACCTGTCCTGGCGTTTTAGCATTCAACTCAATCTCAACCTCCCTAGCCGTGCTCTTGGCTACCCTTGCGGAAACGTCAATCCTTAGGGCCCGGTAGGCTGTCGTCAGATAGTCAATCAGCTTAACGGCCGCTGCTGACATTCGGTATAAGTTATGTTCGTGGCGGGCGGTAATTTCTTCTGGGCTTAGTTCTGCTTGAAGGTCCGGCGCCCCTACTGCACTTTCTTTTGGTACTGCTTCTTCTACTGGGGCCGCTACTGAATTTGGTTCAACTTCTCCTTGTACGGTCCGTGGTTGCGGCGCTGCACTTTCAACCACGGCTAAAACCCGGGCTGAAATCCGGGCTGGTCGGGCAAACAGTCCAAATAACCCCCGGCGCCCTGAATCAAGCACCTCAATTTCTAATTCCTCTTTGGATCTCCCCAGGGCATGTTCAGCCTTTAAGACCGCCTGTTTTAAATCTGCACCCCTAAATTCGCTCATCAAATCCCCCTCCTTAGGGTAGTGATCCACCCCCAGGCATAATAATAAGGCCCCAGCGGTTCGTATACCGAACGTTCCTGGAGCCCCTTCACACTTGTGCTATTTACTTTCGCTTGCTGGAATATGCCCGCCGCTTAGCCTTTTCAAGCTTGCGCTTCTTTGCACGCTCAGCAGCTTGCTTTTCTTCACGCTCCCGCCGAATCTTGAACGGGTTTTGGATGATCAAAGTCTGAACCACCTGGAAGGCATTGGTAATTACCCAGTACAAGGTGATGGCCGCGGAGAATTGTAGGGCCATGAAGAAGATCATAATTGGCATTACCCAGGTCATTGTGGTCGTCATTGAGTTCTTTTCCGGCATTGAAGCCATCGACAACCACGAAGAGATAAAGGTAAAGACAGCTGCTAAAACCGGCAAGACAAAGTAAGGGTCCGGGCGTCCTAATTGCAACCATAAGAAGGTCCCCGTCTTTAGCTGAGCTGTCCGCCAGATGGCTTGGTACAAAGCCCACATAACCGGTAGCTGTACTAAAAGCGGCAGCATCGAAGCGAACGGATTAACCCCGGCTTCCTTGTAGAGCTTTTGCTGCTCAATTTGAAGCTGCTGCATCGTTTCACGATCCCGTGACGAGTACTTCTTTTGCAGAGCCTTTAATTGTGGCGCCAGCTCCTGGGTCTTCATCATTGTTTTGGTCTGGTAAAACATCAGTGGCAGGATGATAATCCGGATGATGATCGTAAAGATGATGATCCCCATCCCGTAACCACCAAAGACGCTGGACAGCCAAATAATAAACCGCGAACAGTTGTAAACAATGTAGTGGTCCCAAATCCCAGTGCTATGACTAGTGATCGGCTTGTTAGAACAGGCCGCCAAAAGCAGGGTGAGCCCCAAAATCCCCGTCAGGCTCAGGACCTTTTTGCCTTGTTTTTTCAAACTTTGATCCTCTCTTTACTTTTCCTCAAACAGATGTGCCAACGTAAGCGCATGGACCAGATTTTTCTTGATTTCTTTCATCGAAAGGTCGGCCGCGGACTTACGGGCGATTACCAAGAAATCAACGTCCTGCTTTAAATCAGGTTTAACCTCCAGCAGGGTTTGGCGAATCCGCCGTTTAACCCAGCCCCGCTGGACGGCGTTACCCACTTTTTTACCAACCGAAATTCCGACCCGGAAATGGGGTTGATTGGGCTTTTGCATCTGGTAGATCACAAACTTATGATTGGCCACCGAATTATGAGTTTCAAACACCCGTTGGAAGTCGCTTTCCTTTTTTACTCGGTACGATTTTTTCATTTAAATAATCAGTCTCCAACCCATCCTAAAACAAAAGGGACATGGCAACGACAACTACAACATCACAATTGCAGTAAGTGGCTGCCCTGCCCCTTTTAAGGTTACTTAATGTAACGAAATTATGCTGATAATACCTTCCGGCCCTTTTGACGCCGGCGAGCTAATACCTTCCGGCCATTGCTAGTGCTCATCCGAGCGCGGAAGCCGTGTACACGAGCACGGTGGCGCTTCTTAGGTTGAAATGTGCGCTTCATTACTTTGCACCTCCTTAGCAGCTAATTTTTTTAGTTTCTTTATTAAAACGTCCGTTTAAAAAGAGTGCTCTCTTCAAACATACTTTTGAAGTATAGCATACTTTTGAGGTGGAAGAAACCGCCAAGTCACTGAAAAAATAAATTCTCCTTGACAGTTTTCCACAAACAATCCACAGCGTTGTGTATTTCTTTGTTTATCCGTCAAGTTATCCACTGCCTTTTCCAAGGGCTTTTTACTTATCCCCGGCCGGTGGGCAAAGTTTTCCACAAGCCGGTGGAAAACTTTTGAAAACGTGATAAGACCAGTGTTTAGCTCGGTGGATATCCCCATTAAGTTGTGGATAAAACAAAATCATTGTTAACTTATCCACCTTTCCACATCCCTGGGGATAATTTCCACACACCGTTGTTTATAACTGCCACCAATTTTTCCACCTGTGGAAAACTCTGCCAAGGAATGATAAAATATCGGTTGTAAAATTTAATCTATTCAGACGTAGAGGAGGAATCATTTTGACTGAGCTCGATTCTCTTTGGGAAGCGATCCAAAATTCATTCCGTAAGTCGAAAGGAGACACGACTTACAAAAACTTAATTGCTCCGGCAAAACCCCTCGACCTCTCTAACGGCAAACTTCGTATCCAACTGCCCTCCCAGTATCACCGTGATTTTTGGGAACAGCTAACTGATCAGGTTGTCGAGATCGTCTACCAACATACCGGCCAAGAAATTCGGCCAGAATACGTGTTGGCTACTGACCCGGCTCCCTTTGGAGATACTCCTGCCCGACCGAAGTCGACCTTTAAAGAAGAGACTCCACTTAACCCGGAGTACACCTTCCAAACCTTTATCGAAGGGCGCAGCAACATGATGGCCTACGCATCGGCCTTTGCTGCTTCCGAATCTCCGGGTGATCAATACAACCCGCTCCTGATTTATGGGGGGGTGGGCCTGGGCAAGACCCACCTGATGCAGGCAATCGCCAACAACATGAAGTTTCATAACCCCAGTGTCCGGATCAAGTACGTGACCAGCGAAAACTTCATGAACGACTTTGTCAATTCAATTAAGTCTGGGACCCAAGAGGAATTTCGGCGCGAATACCGTGACCTGGACGCCCTCTTAGTCGACGACATCCAGTTCTTCGCCTCCAAGGGGGAAACGCAAACCGAGTTTTTCAACACCTTCAACGTTTTGTACGACAACAAAAAGCAGATTGTCTTGACCTCGGATAAGGATCCCCGTGAGATCCCTAACCTGACGGAACGGTTGGTTTCCCGCTTCATGTGGGGAGTTCCAGTTGAAATCACCTCCCCGGCCCTTGAAACTCGAATTGCCATCCTCAAGTCCAAGGCCGAAGAAGAACAGTTAGACGTTCCTAACGAGGTCTTAAATTTCATCGCCCAGCGAATCAACACCAACGTCCGGGAACTGGAGGGGGCCCTGATGCGGATCCGGGTCTTTTCCGAACTCCACCACCAGCCGATTACCCTTAAGCTGGCTACCGAGGCACTTCAGGGAATGGTCGCCAACACCGAAACTACCGTCACCATCGACCTAATTCAAAAACGGGTTGCCACGTATTACAACATCAATCAGTCCGATATTACCGGTAAGAAACGGACTAAGAATATTGTGGTTCCCCGCCAGATTGCTATGTACCTGTCTCGTGAGTTAACCGATAACTCCCTGCCCAAGATTGGCAAAGAGTTCGGTGGCAAGGATCATACAACGGTTTTACACGCCATCGATAAGATTGAAAAACAGGTTCAAGAGGACGCCCGGCTGCAAAGTGACCTCACCAACCTCAAGAACGATCTACAAGCGTAGTCTGTGTAAAAACGACTAGTGATTCACAGAATTATCCCCAACTTATCAACAAGTGGAAAACTTTGACCTTACCAGTGTTTTCCACTTTTCCACAAATTCCACAGCCTCTACTACCACTACTACATTTTTACTTAATATAAATTAACTATCAGGGAGGACTTCTTCATGAAATTCACCATCAACCGGACAGCCTTTATCGGTCAACTTAACAACGTCTTACGAGCAATCTCATCTAAAACAACAATCCCGATTTTAACTGGCCTAAAGCTGGTTGTTGACGATAACCAAGTAATTCTAACCGGGAGTGATGCTGACATCACAATCGAAACCACCCTAAGTGGTGCGGATGGTCAGTATCAATTAAGTGTTGAAGAACCAGGCGCCATTGTGTTGCCTGCCCGTTTCTTCAGCGATATTGTTAAGAAATTACCGGACCAACAGGTAACGATTGCGGTTACGGAAGGCTTTCAAGCGCAGATTATTTCTGGGACGGCCGAGTTTACAATTAACGGCCAGGATGCCGATAACTACCCGCACTTGCCAGAAATTGATAGTGAAGCCAGCTTTGAACTGGCTCCAGACCTATTTGCTGACGTGATCCGCCAAACCCAAATCGCAGTTTCCCACCAAGAGAGTCGGCCGATTTTAACTGGGATCCACGTAACGTTGGCCGACGGAGTTTTGACGGCCGTAGCTACGGATAGTCACCGCCTTTCCCAGCGGAAAGTCACTCTGTCTAACACTGGTGACAGGAAGTTGGACGTGGTAATCCCAGGGAGCTCACTTTCCGAATTGTCTCGGATGATTGGAGATGTCAAGGATTCCGTTACCATGCAAGTAACTGAAAACCAGATCCTGTTTGTCTTTGGTAACACTCGTTTCTACTCCCGTCTCTTGGAAGGAAATTATCCAGAAACGTCGCGGCTAATCCCGGACACTTCTGACACGACGGTAGAATTGGAAGCCAATACCTTCCTGGCTTCTATCGAACGGGCCTCGCTTTTATCACACCAAAGCCGTAACAACGTGGTTAAGCTGACCGTTGACCCGCAGGCAGGTGTTGCCAAGGTGTCTGGTGACTCTGCCGATATCGGGAATGTTGAAGAAAATATCGCCACTGACCGGCTACAGGGAAACCAGTTAGAAATTTCCTTTAACCCGGACTACATGAGCGACGCCTTGAAGTCGTTTGGTCAGGCAAAGATTATCTTGGCCTTTACGACGCCTCTGCGTCCATTCACCTTAGTACCAACCGAGGAATCCGATAACTTCGTCCAACTGATTACCCCAGTTCGGACCTACTAGGATAACTCTTAAAAAGAAGGGGGCTGCGACTAAAAAAGGTCGCAGCCCTTTTTAGTTCAAAAATTAGTAATGGGCGCTTGGACGGTTTTTAAGGGTGCAAAGGGTTTTTTATCAAAAAGGGGGCAAAAATGCTCAGACGGCCTCTGAAGTGGAGAAAATTTGTTTTTGGCCCTTAAAAAAGCTATAATTGACTTATTAAGTAAAGTAGGTGACGTGTGAACATATGGAAAAGGAAATCAAGATCGACCGCCCCTTCATCACGTTGGGGCAGCTCTTAAAAGAAGAAGGCATCATCCCCACGGGGGGCGCTGCCAAATGGTTCTTAAAGGAACACGAAGTCAAGATTAATGGGGAACTAGACGATCGCCGGGGCAAGAAACTTTACCCCGGCGATCACATTGATGTCGTTGGCATTGAACGCGTTGCGATTGTAAAAGACTAGGAGCAGGCGATGATTCTCCAGGAGCTCCAGTTAAGTCACTACCGTAACTATGAAGAACTTTCGGTGTCCTTTGCGCCGGGGATCAACGTCTTAATTGGAGAAAACGCCCAGGGGAAAACGAACTTGCTAGAGGCCATCTACCTCTTGGCCTTCACCCGGAGTCACCGGACGGCCAAGGATCGGGAGCTGATCAGCTGGCACCAAAAGGTTGCCCGGGTCAGTGGGGTGGTCAAAAGGACAAGTGGCCGTCTGCCTTTAGAGGTGCAAATTTCCACCAGTGGTAAGCGTGTTAAGGTCAACCACCTTTTTCAAAAGCGGCTGTCTACTTACGTCGGCCATTTAAACGTGGTTCTATTTGCCCCTGAAGACCTAGCCCTGGTCAAGGGCGCACCAGTCAATCGGCGCCAGTTTATGGACATGGAATTTGGCCAGATGAGCAGCAAGTACCTGTACAATATTAGTCGTTTTAACCAGCAGCTGACCCAGCGTAACGCTTATTTGCGCCAACTTAAGTATGGCCAGCAAAGTGACCGGATTCTGCTAGGGGTGATCACCGACCAGTTAGCTCAGGCGGCTGGTGAGGTGGTGGTGGCTCGTTACCAACTAATTAAACGTTTGGAAAAGTGGGCAGCGGATTTACACCATCACATCTCTAAGGAAAAAGAGGAGCTGACCCTGCAATACGTCAGTCAAGTTGACGTTAACGATCAAATGAATGTCGAGGAGGCCGTTGCCAAGCTCCGGCGCCTCTACTCGGAAAATGAGGAGCGTGAAATCGAGAACGGCACCAGCCTAATTGGGCCCCAGCGCGATGATATTCACTTTATTGTCAACGGACAAAACGTCCAACGTTTTGGTTCCCAGGGCCAGCAGCGAACGACGGCCTTAGCCGTAAAACTAGCCGAAATTGACCTAATGAAGGAACAAACCGGTGAGTACCCACTACTGCTATTAGACGATGTCTTATCTGAACTTGATGATGACCGACAGACCCACCTGCTTACGGCAATTCAAGACAAGGTGCAAACCTTTATCACCACGACGAGCTTAAGTGGGGTAGCCCGGCAGTTGATTCACCAACCAACGATCTTCACGATTCACGATGGTACACTCAGCAAGGAGGAAGACAAGTGAGTGAACAAGAAGCACACGTACGTAAGGCGGAATTAGCCAGCGAATACGACGCCAGCCAAATTCAGGTCTTAAAGGGACTGGAGGCTGTTCGGAAGCGGCCTGGGATGTATATTGGTTCCACCACCGTCCAGGGGTTACACCACCTAGTTTGGGAAATTGTCGACAACGGGATTGATGAAGCACTGGCCGGCTTTTGCGATGAGATTAACGTGATTGTTGAACCTGATAATTCGATCACCGTCACTGATAACGGGCGGGGTATTCCAGTTGATATCCAAAAAGAAACTGGTAAGCCCGCCTTGGAAACGGTCTTTACGGTTCTCCATGCTGGGGGGAAGTTTGGAAATGGTGGTTACAAAGTTTCCGGGGGACTCCACGGGGTGGGGGCTTCGGTTGTCAACGCCCTGTCAACGGAATTAGACGTTAAAGTTGTCCGTCAAGGCAAGGAATACTACATGGACTTTGCCCGCGGCCACGTCAACAGCACCATGAAGGTGATCAGAGAAGGCCTTCCCGAAGGGGCTCACGGTACAACCGTCCACTTTAAGCCGGATCCGGAAATCTTTCGGGAAACAACGGTTTACAACATTAAGACCCTGATTGACCGCTTACGGGAACTAGCCTTTTTAAACAAGGGACTTAAGATCAACGTTGAGGATCATCGTGAGGGTCAAGACATCAAGGAATCCTTTCACTACGAAGGGGGGATTCGCCACTACGTCGAGTACCTAAATGAGGGGCATGAGCTGCTCTTTGACCCGCCAATTTACGTGGAGGGTGAGTATAAGGGGATTACGGTCGAAGTTTCCTTGCAGTACACGGATGACTACCGTTCCAACCTGCTGACCTTTACCAACAACATTCACACTTACGAAGGGGGAAGCCACGAAACGGGCTTCAAGACGGCCTTGACCCGGGTAATCAATGATTACGGGCGTAAGAGCGATCAAATCAAGGGGAACGTCACCTTGTCTGGGGAGGACGTGCGTGAAGGCTTGACCGCCGTGGTCTCCATCAAGCACCCGAACCCGCAGTTTGAAGGGCAAACCAAGACCAAGCTGTCGAACTCCGATGCTAGAACGGCAACCGACCACATCTTTGCTGAGACGATGACTCGCTTCATGATGGAAAATCCGGACGTGGCCCACAAGATTGTCGAAAAGGGAATGCTGGCAAGTAAGGCCCGTGACGCCGCCAAGCGTGCTCGGGAAGTGACCCGTAAGAAGAGCGGGTTAGAAATTTCCAACCTGCCTGGTAAGCTTGCTGATAATACCAGCAAGGACCCGAATATCTCTGAGCTCTTCATTGTCGAAGGGGACTCGGCCGGCGGTAGTGCCAAGCAAGGGCGTTCCCGTTTAACCCAGGCTATCTTGCCGATCCGGGGAAAGATCTTAAACGTTGAAAAAGCCTCTTTGAACCGGGTCTTAGCCAATGAAGAAATTCGCTCCCTGTTTACGGCGTTGGGAACGGGCTTTGGTGACGACTTTGATGTCAATAAGGCCAACTACCACAAGCTGATTATCATGACCGATGCCGATGTCGACGGGGCCCATATCCGGACGCTTTTGTTGACCCTCTTCTACCGGTTCATGCGGCCGATGATTGAAAAGGGGTATGTCTATATTGCCCAGCCACCGCTGTACCAGGTGCGCCAAGGAAAGTTTGTGAAGTACATTGAAAATGATGAGGAATTAGAGCGGGTGGTTAACTCCTTGCAACCGAGTCCTCGCCCAGTTATCCAGCGTTACAAGGGTCTGGGAGAAATGGATGCTGAACAGCTCTGGGAGACGACGATGGACCCAGAAAACCGGCACCTACTTCGGGTGAAACTAGACGATGCCAAGGCCGCCGATGAAATCTTCCCGATGCTGATGGGAACTAAAGTCGGACCACGACGGGAATTTATCGAAGAAAACGCCACCTTCGTGGAAAACCTCGACCTGTAAAGAAATGAAATTGAGGAGGAACAAGCGTGCCAGAACAAGAGATACCTGGGCGGATAACGGATGTTAATCTGACCAGCCAGATGCGTAATTCATTCTTGGATTACGCCATGAGTGTCATCGTTTCCCGGGCTCTACCCGACGTTCGTGACGGCTTAAAGCCGGTTCAGCGCCGAATTTTGTACGGGATGAACGAACTAGGGGTTACTCCAGACAAGCCGTACAAGAAGTCGGCCCGGATCGTCGGGGACGTCATGGGTAAATTCCACCCCCACGGGGATTCTTCGATTTATGAAGGGCTCGTGCGGATGGCCCAAGACTTCTCCTACCGTTACATGCTGGTTGACGGCCACGGGAACTTCGGTTCCGTCGACGGTGACGGGGCGGCCGCCATGCGGTATACCGAAGCCAAGATGAGTAAGATTGCCGTTGAAATGTTACGCGACATCAACAAGGACACTGTTGATTTCCAAGATAACTACGATGGGACCGAAAAGGAGCCGGTTGTCCTACCGTCCCGCTTCCCGAACCTCTTGGTTAACGGGGCCTCCGGGATTGCCGTCGGGATGGCAACTAACATTCCGACCCACAACCTAGGTGAAGTGATCTCGGCCATCCACATGCTGATGAAGAACCCAGACGTCACCGTTGCCGAACTGATGAAGGCCTTGCCAGGACCGGACTTTCCGACTGGTGGGGTAGTCATGGGGAAGGCAGGGATCCGTCAAGCTTACGAAAGCGGTCGGGGCTCAATCATCGTACGGGCCAAGGTTGAAATTGAAGAACAAAAAAACGGTAAGCAACGAATTGTCGTTCACGAAATCCCGTACATGGTCAACAAGGCTAAGTTAATCGAGCGGATCGCTGAATTAGCCCGCGAAAAGGAGATCGACGGGATCACCGACGTCAATGACGAAACTGACCGTGAGGGGATGCGGATTGTGATTGACGTCCGTCGTGACGCCAGTGCCGAAGTGATCTTAAACAACCTCTACAAGTTGACCTTGATGCAGACGGCTTACAACTTCAACATGTTAGCGATCGTCAAAGGGGCGCCGAAGGTCCTGTCCCTAAAGGAAATCCTTCAGCACTACTTGGCCCACCAAGAACAGGTTGTTCGTCGCCGGACTGAATTTGACTTGAAGAAGGCCCAAAACCGGGCTCACATCGTTGCCGGGTTGCGGATTGCCTTAGACCATATCGATGCAATCATTAACATCATCCGAAGCTCAGAAACCTCTGAATTAGCTAAGCGGCGCCTGATGGATGACTATAGCTTATCTGATCGTCAGGCTCAGGCCATCTTAGACCTGCGACTGGTTCGCTTAACCGGTCTGGAACGTGAAAAGATCGAAGATGAGTACCAAAAACTAATCGCCGCAATTGCTGATTACAAGGACATCTTGGCCCACCAAGAACGGATCAATCAAATTATTTACGATGAACTGATGGAGATCCAAAGCAAGTTCGGTGACCAGCGGCGGACTGAGCTTCAGGTCGGTGATATCACCAACATTGAAGACGAAGACTTGATCGAAGAAGAAGAGATTGTCGTGACCCTGACCCATAACGGCTACGTTAAACGCCTGCCAGTCGATGAGTTTAAGACTCAAAACCGCGGGGGCCGTGGTGTTAAGGGGATGGGTGTTCATAATGATGACTTCATTGAACACCTAGTTGCAAGCTCCACGCACGATCTCCTGCTCTTCTTTACTAATACCGGGAAGGTCTTTGCCATGAAGGGGTATGAAATCCCTGAATACGGGCGGGCTGCCCAGGGGATTCCGATCATTAATCTGTTAGACATTGATGGGGATGAAAAGGTCACCGCCGTTATCAACGTCGCGCAAAATGAGGACGACTTGCAAAAGGACCTCTTCTTTGTAACGCGCCAGGGAACGGTTAAACGCACACCGGTAGCCGAATTTAAGAATATTCGCTCCAACGGACTTAAGGCGATTAACCTCCATGACGGAGATGAGCTAATTAATGTGGCAATTGTTGGTGCAAACCAAAACATGATCTTAGGGACCCACCTCGGTTATGCCTTAACCTTTAAGGTCAGTGCGGTTCGCTCAATGGGCCGGGCTGCCGCCGGGGTCCGTGGGGCCCGGTTGCGTGACGGTGATTACCTGATTGGTGCTGCTCCGTTAAACGAAAATGATCAGGTCTTAGTTATTTCTGAAAAGGGATACGGTAAGAAGACCCCGGCTAGTGAGTACCCAGTTAAGGGCCGTGGTGGTCTGGGGATCAAGACCGTTAACGTGACCGAAAAGAACGGTCCGCTGGCCGGTTTAACCACCATCCAGGGCGATGAAGACCTGATGGTGGTTACCGACAAGGGGGTAATCATCCGCTTCGGGGTTGAGACCGTTTCGCAAACTGGTCGTTCGGCAATTGGGGTTCACCTGATTAAAATGGACGCCAATTCGGTCGTGGCTACGATGACTAAGGTTGAAAAAGAAGACGACCAAGCAGAAAGCCCAGCCGATGTGACAACACCAGGGCAGGAAACATCGGTCGAAGAATCGCAAGAAAATTAATTTAAAATATTTTCGTCACCAAGATCCAGAATTGCGTACTTAGTTATTAGGGAGGCAATTCCGGATCTTTTTGTTACCCCAGGTTTAACTTGTGATTGACGAAAATTTATGTTAATATTCTAACCTGTGAGTATACGTAACGACGTCTACTCTCCTTGTTCTCTCCGAAGAGCGGAGGGGGCCAGAGTCCATAAGGAGGTGTAACATTCATGGAAACGCGCAAATATGAAATTACTTACATCATTCGTCCTGATATCGAAGAATCTGCAAAGAGCGAGCTGGTAGCCCGCTTTGACAAGATTCTGGCGGACAATGGTGCAACCGTAGTTGACTCAGCTGATTGGGACACGCGTCGGTTCGCTTACCAAATTGGCAAGTACACTGAAGGTACTTACCACATCGTGAACGTGACTACCGACAGCGATGCTTCTCTGAACGAATTTGATCGTTTAGCTAAGTTCAACGACGACATCCTGCGTCACATGATCGTTAAGCGTGGCTAAGCTTAACGGTTAACATTATATAAGAGGGGAGTGCGATAGCCGATGCTAAATCGTGTGGTATTAACTGGGCGACTAACACGGGATCCGGAATTGACCTATACCCAGAGTGGGACCCCCGTTTTACGGTTCTCAATTGCCGTTGATCGACAGTTCAAGAACCGTGAAACGGGCCGGCGGGACGCTGACTTCATTAACTGCGTCATTTGGCGTACGTCAGCGGAAAACTTTGCCCGCTTCACCCATAAGGGCGCACTCGTCGGTTTGGATGGCCGATTGTCCACCAGTAACTATGAAAACCAACAAGGTCAACGGGTTTACCGGACGGAAGTCACGGTTGAAAACTTCGCCTTGTTAGAACCGCGGTCTGCTAACAACGGTAATGGTGGTTACAATGGTGGGAGTTATAACAATGGTAACGGCGGTGGTTTTAATAACCAGGGCCAAGCCTTTGGTAATAACGCCTACGGTAACGGTGGTAATTTCGGGGCCACTCCTCAAAATAACTTCGGGGGGTCATCAGCTCCTGTCAACCAGCCTTACGGTGGAAACTTCAACCAAAACCAGGGGGGCGTCTTTAACCAGGGACCAACCCAAATTGATGCCGATAGCTTGCCGTTTAGTCAAGAGGCCGACAGCAATTCCACGACCAGTAGTAGCGCCGTTAACATTGACGACAACGCTGCGTTAAACAACGGTAGTGCAGGTAGCGGTTCAGCAAGTTCTACCCAGGACCAAGACGGGATGCCATCATCAAATGACCTTCCCTTCTAATTAGAATAAATTTAACTACTAAACAATAAGGGAGGTAAATTCATGGCTCAACAACGTCGTGGTGGCCGTCGTCGTCGCAAGGTCGACTTCATCGCTGCCAACCACATTGAATACATTGATTACAAAGATACTGATTTACTGCGCCGGTTCATTTCCGAACGGGGTAAGATCTTACCACGCCGGGTAACCGGGACCAGTGCTAAGAACCAACGCCGTTTGACGATCGCAATTAAGCGTGCACGGATCATGGGCTTACTGCCATTCGTTGCCGAAGACTAGTATTCCCAAGATCAAAGGGGGCTGTGACAAAAAGTCACAGCCTCTTTTCTTTGCCCCTGTTTCGGCCGGGTATGATATGATAAAAAGGATATTGTAAGTACGTAAAAAGGGGGGAAGGGAAATGCTAAAACGTTGGTTTGGCCGGGAAAGTGTCCGGCGGTTACTACATAGTCACGTCGTTCAGCTTAACTCGGCTTACGTCATGTTTATGTCATTAGTGACGGTGATCGTGGGCTTTTCCTTCAACTGGCGGGTCGGTTTGGCCCTGTTGGCCTTTGTGATTCTCTGCTTGGTGGTTGCCGTAGCCTTCTTACAGCGGCTGGCGTCGAGCACCGAGGCCTATGTCAATGACCTTGCCTACCAGGTTCAACAGGGGCAAGAAGAAGCCTTGTATAAAATGCCGATTGGGATGATTCTTTTAAACGATCATGACGTGGTGCGTTGGATCAATCCGTACATGGCTCGCTACTTTGATCAGGACCTGGTGGTAGGTCAGGCCCTAAATGAGGTTGATGAACGGCTGGCCGACTTGGTGAATAACCATCGCCGTGACGAACACTCGGTAATTGTCACCTGGCAAAAGCGCCAGTTTGAGTTTTTAGTTCAGGAACGAACCCACACTGTCTACTTAATGGACGTGACGGAATATGAACAAATTAATAATCGCTACAAGGAAGAACGCCTCTTCATGGGGACCGTTTACCTTGATAACTACGTCGAGTTAGTTCAGGGGATGAGTGATTCGGAGGTTTCGAACCTGCGTAATTACGTGACCTCAGAACTGACTAAGTGGGCTGAGGAGTACCACCTCTTGGTTAAGGTGATCGACGACGATAACTACCTCTTGATTGGCCACGAGGGTGATCTAACCCAGTTAGAAGAGGATAAGTTTAAGATCCTGGATAAGATCCGTCAAAACACCACGCGTCAAAATTCACCGGTGACGTTATCAATCGGGATCGCCTACGGCCAAAGTGATTTAATTAAGCTAGCCGACAACGCCCAAAAAAACCTCGACCTCGCCCTTGGGCGGGGGGGAGACCAAGTGGTCGTTCGGGCTGAAAGTGGTCAGGCCCGCTTCTACGGGGGGAAGACCAACCCGATGGAAAAGCGGACCCGGGTTCGGGCGCGGATGATTGCCCAGGCCCTGCGAGAGCTGATGAATCAGGCCGATCAAATCTTTGTGGTTGGTCACGCTAAGCCCGACATGGATTCCCTGGGGGCTTGCCTGGGGATTCGGCGAATTGCTGAGATGAATGACCACCAGTGCTGGGTGGTTTTTGATAACCAACATGTCCATTCTGACATTACCCGTTTAATGGGGGAAATCAATGACTACCAATCAATTAAGGACCACTTAATATCTCCGGAACAGGCCCTGGAAATGGTAACAACCAAGAGCCTGCTGGTAATGGTTGATCACTCCAAGGTGTCAATTTCGATGGCACCAGAACTTTGTGCTAAACTATCAAATCGAATGGTGATCATTGACCATCACCGGCGCGGTGAGGAGTTCCCGGAAAATCCGCTCTTGGTTTACAACGAGCCCTACGCCTCATCGACCTGCGAGCTGATTACCGAGATGTTTGAGTACCAGCCGCGGAAAAGCCAGGGGCTTAACCGCTTAGAGGCGACGGCGATGCTAACGGGGATTCGGGTTGATACCAAGTCCTTTAGCCAAAATGCTGGTACCCGGACCTACGATGCCGCCTCCTACCTGCGCTCGGCTGGGGCCGATGGGATGCTGATTCAACGCCTGATGAAGGAAAACCCGTCCAGTTTCTTAGCGCGTAACCACTTGATTGCGGCGGTCACCTTTATTGATGGTAAAATGGCCCTGTGCGTGGGTGAGAACGACCGGGTGTACGATCCGGTTACAGCCGCCCAGGCCGCCGATATGCTCTTACAAATGGACGGCATCGACGCCTCCTTTGTGATCTCCCGGCGCTCAAGCACGATGGTCGGAGTGTCAGCCCGGTCGCTGGGTGACTTTAACGTCCAGGTGATCATGGAGCAAATGGGAGGCGGTGGCCACCTGGCCAACGCCGCGACCCAAGTAGCGGGGAAGTCGGTTGAAGAGGTCAAAGATCAGTTAGTACAGATTATCAATGGGGAAAAGGACCCCACTTCGACAGAAGACGAGGAGGAAGACGAATGAAAGTTATCTTTACTGAAGACGTGAAGGGCCGCGGCAAGCGCGGAGAAGTTAAGAACGTTCCGGATGGTTACGCCCAAAACTTCTTGATCCCTCGGGGCAAGGCCAAGGCGGCTAACAAAGCGGCCATGAGCGAGCTAGCCGGCCAAGAACGCTCCAAGGAAAAGCATGAGGCCGAAGAACTCGCGGCCGCTAAACATTTAAAGGCGGTTTTAGAAGACGATAAGACGGTTGTGGAACTAACCGGAAAGGCTGGGACGGATGGCCGGATGTTTGGTTCGGTTTCCACCAAGCAAATCGCCACCGCCTTAGAGAAGCAGTATCAAATCAAGTTAGACAAGCGCAAGATGGAACTGGCGGCCCCGATTCGGGCCCTGGGCTACGTGAACGTTCCGGTCAAGCTTCACCACGAGGTTGAAGCGACCTTACGGGTGCACATTGCTGAAAAGTAGTTCCCCTTGGCGGCCGGTTAGAGTGAAAGGGCAAGGAGTGGGAAATGGATAATCGTCCAGAAATTAGTCGAACCCCCCCGAAAAATAGTGAGGCCGAGCAGGCCGTTTTAGGGGCGATCCTTTTAAAGGATGACGCGATTGTCGACGCGATGGAGTACGTCAGTGCAGATGACTTTTACTCCCGCCAGCATCAGATCCTTTTTAAGACGATGGTGGCCTTAAATGACGATGATAAGCCCATCGACGTTGTCTCGATGCAAGTGGAGCTCAATCGCCGCAACCAGCTGGAGGCCGTGGGGGGAATTCAGTACCTAGCTAAGCTAGCCGGGGCTGTCCCAACGGCGGCTGACGTCGGGTTTTACGCTAAGATCGTCCATGATAAGGCTTCCTTACGAAACCTGATCGATACGGCAACTAAGATCGTGAGTGAGAGCTACGAGGATAACGACGACGTTGCTGACCTGCTTGACCGGGCCGAGCAGTCAATTTTAAACGTAGCCGAAGATAATAACCAGGCGGAGATGAAAAACATCGAAACCGTGGTTCACGACGCGGCTAACCATACTTACGAGCTTTCTAAGCAACAGACCCGGGTAACCGGACTACGGACTGGCTACCCCCAGTTAGACAACATGACGACCGGTCTGCACGAAGATGAGTTAATTATTCTGGCCGCTCGACCGGCGATGGGGAAGACGGCCTTTGCTTTAAACATTGCTCAAAACGTGGCGGTCCGGGGTGATAATCAGCCGACCGTGGCCATCTTCAGCCTCGAAATGGGGGCGGAATCATTGGTCAACCGGATGTTATGTGCCGAAGGGGGTATTAACGCTAACCACCTGCGGACGGGGAACCTTGACACTGATGAGTGGGATGCCCTGTGGGTGGCAATGGGAAGTCTGGCGGGGACCAGTATCTATATTGACGACACCGCTGGCATCAAGGTTCCTGAAATCCGGGCGAAGTGCCGACGCTTAAAGAAGCGGACCGGGAACTTATCGTTAGTCGTCATCGATTACCTGCAACTGATTGAAGGGAGTAACTCGGAGAACCGCCAACAGGAGGTTTCGGAAATTTCGCGCCAGTTAAAGAAGCTAGCGAAGGAACTTTCGGTGCCCGTGATCGCCCTTTCGCAATTGTCGCGGGGGGTTGAACAGCGCCAGGATAAGCGGCCGGTCATGTCTGACATTCGTGAATCGGGGTCGATTGAACAGGATGCCGACATCGTGGCCTTCTTGTACCGTGACGACTACTACACCCGCGAGCAACAAGAAGATGGGACACCCCAGCCTGGTAGCGAGCAGGATGCTGAGAACTCGCTGTCCGAAGTTGAAGTCATCATTGAAAAAAACCGGAGTGGTCCGCGTGGAACCGTGAAGCTCCTCTTTAATAAGGCGTATAATAAGTTTGCCTCGGTTGATTTCACGCCAGGCCAGGCGCCAGAATAAATTGAATTAATGGAAGCGACCGTAATGTCCCCAGGGGGATACTTACGGCGCTTTTGTGTTGTAAAAAATAAATAGAAACTAGGTGAGGAAATGCAGACAGAGATTAAGTTTCGCTGGCTCTTGATGGGCAGCTTTTTAGTTAACGTGGGTAATAGCTTTGTGTGGCCGCTAACGACGGTTTACATCCATGATCAGCTTCACCAGTCACTGACGGTTTCTGGAATTGTGCTCCTCTTTTATTCCGGAACGAATGTGATTGGCTCTTACGTTGGGGGACGTTTGTTTGATAAGTATGCGCCCCAACGTTTGACCCTGGGTGGCGTGGTGGCCGCCGTCTTATTCATGGGGGTTTTGGTCTTTAAAAACGACTGGCCGACCTATCCGATTATGCTGGCTTTAATTGGGATCGTTAATGGTTGGCTGATGACGATGCATAACTCTTACGGTGCCCGGATGCGCAGTAAGGATGGGCGCTTCGTTTTTAATATGCTTTACTTTGCCAATAATTTGGGGATGGTCTTTGGAACCACGATCGTCGGCCCGCTTTACCAGTACGCCCACAATAACGTAGGTCCGCTCTTTTTGATCACAGTCATCATGTACGCCGCCTTTTCAATTGTGGTGATGAAGTTTTATCGAATTCAAGTTGTCAAGCGGCCAGCCCGCGAAGAGCAGCTTACCAAGTTACCCCGGGCCAACGCCCAGCTGATCTGGACAATGAGCGGCGCCCTCTTGGTCATCTGGATGATGTACTCACAATGGTCGTCAAATATGTCGGTTTACATAACTTCCCATGGGGTCTCAATGACCAGCTATTCGCTCCTATGGACGATTAACGGCCTATTGATCGTCGTCTTGCAGATGGGGATCAATTGGTTAAACCGGCGGATGACTAACGACCACCTCTACCTTTACGTTGGGGTGGCAACATTGGCCCTGTCCTTTTTGATTCTGCCCTTTGCCAAGGGCTACGGTAGCTTTGTCCTCTCGATGGTCGTCTTGACCCTGGGTGAGGCAACGGCAATTCCGACAATTCCAGCCCTGGTTAATCAGCTGTGCCCATTAGAAGACAAGGGACGCTACCAGGGGGTCGTTAACTCCTTTGGGTCGGCCGGTAAGGCCCTCGGGCCCCTGTTTGGGGGGATGGTGATTGAGCAAGCCGGTTATCAACCGCTCTTTTACCTGTGTACCCTGGCAATCTTCACCGCCGGACTGGTGACCTGGCTGATGATTAGCAAGAACCACCGGCAGGCCAGCTACTACTAGGGAGCAATCGGATGTTTTATCAAAACTATGACGGCGTTCACGGTGAGGACCGTTGGGGGATGGTTGGTAAGATCGGCGACCCCTTTCAAGAGGATCGTTTGTTGGCCTTAGCGTGTGCTAAGTGTCATTGCCAGCCCTTGGTAATTGCCGAGCGCAACTGGGTAACCACTAATAACGATGGTTCCCAGCGGTACCAAATCCGGGTGGCCTGTACTCACTGTGGCTTTGCCGATGAGTTCGCAGTTAACGCTAAGAAGGAGGGCGTAATCACGACCCTAAAGCACGGCCATCAGTCGGTGACCCCCGCTGATTTATTGGCTGAATGAAGCGGCAGCGCCCTGATATAAAAGAAATAACGCCACGTGGATTGGTCTACGTAGCGTTGTTTTTTTAGTATAAAAATTTAGGTATGAAAAAGCCGCCACCTAAAAGGTGACGGCAATAATGGGCAGTCAGGGGATCGAACCCTGGACACCCGGATTAAGAGTCCGGTGCTCTGCCAGCTGAGCTAACTGCCCATGTCTTAACAACATAAAATATAATACCAGTTCCACGGTTTCTTGACAAGTCTTTTTTTTAATTTTTTCAAAAAAGGGCGGGTTCCTTTAAATTAAAACAAAAAAGCCGCCACCCGCAAGGTGACGGCGATAATGGGCAGTCAGGGGATCGAACCCTGGACACCCGGATTAAGAGTCCGGTGCTCTGCCAGCTGAGCTAACTGCCCATGTCATGTCTAACACAACGATATATAATATAACAGATGTGGTTTGATTTGACAAGTCTTTTAACGGAAAAAGTTCGGATTCCGGGCTCAAATTGGTCAGTGTGGTATAATTATGAATACGATCAATTAACGAATAATGATAATCATCAACGGATGTGGAGGGACCAACATGGCCAAGAAAGTTTTGGTTGTCGACGATGAAAAACCAATTTCAGACATCATTAAGTTTAACTTGGAAAAAGAGGGCTATGAAGTGGTCGTAGCCTATGACGGGGAAGAGGCCCTACAAAAGGTAGAAAGCGAAACTCCCGACCTAATTGTCTTAGACCTGATGCTGCCAAAGATTGACGGCCTGGAAGTGGCAAAACAGGTGCGGGCTAAGCGCTCCACGCCGATCATCATGGTAACAGCTAAGGATTCAGAGTTAGACAAGGTCTTAGGGCTGGAGCTGGGGGCCGACGACTACGTGACGAAACCCTTCTCTAACCGCGAGTTAGTGGCTCGGGTGAAGGCTAACTTGCGGCGCCAAGATGCCGCGGTATCGCCAGCTAATGACGATCGGACCGCCGACATTAAGATTGGCGACCTGACTATTCACCCTGATGCCTACACGGTCACCAAGCGGGGTGAAAACATCAACTTAACTCACCGGGAGTTCGAGCTACTTCACTACCTAGCCCAACACATTGGCCAGGTTATCAACCGGGAGCACCTCTTACAGACGGTCTGGGGTTATGATTACTTTGGTGACGTACGAACCGTTGATGTTACGGTGCGTCGCCTGCGTGAAAAGATTGAGGATAATCCGAGTCACCCGCAGTGGCTAATTACTCGCCGGGGAGTCGGTTACTACCTGGCTAACCCCAATCAGGATTAGGAAGCTAAACCGTGAACAGCAAAATTAAATTATACCAGTCCATTCACTTTAAAATCGCCCTTGTCTTTGCGCTAATGCTGATGCTAACGCTGGAAGTGGTGGGGGCGGTTTTTGTGCGTCAACTGGAGCACCAAGAACTGGCCAACTTTAAGCAGCAAATTGAGCTACCGTCCTACATTGATAATTCCCTTGCCGCCCAGCTGTCTAGTACCGATACCAAGGCGGCTAACAAGGAGATAAAGGCGATTTTGTCACGGGTTAATAATACCAGCATCACCGAAATTCGGGTGGTTGACGCCAAGGGGATTATCCGTGGAACCAGTAGCACAAGCAACCAGGGGATTGTTGGCCAAAAGACAACCGATACGGTGATCAAGAGTACCCTGGTCAACAACCGCTCCCACACCGAAAACGTCTACGACAGTGCCAACCGTAACCGTTACTACGTTAGCGTAGTGCCCCTGCTTGCTAACGGGAACGCCAATAATGTGGTCGGTGTCGTTTACATGCGGGCGAACCTCGAGGGAGTCTATTCGACGATTAATTCGATTTCGCTAATCTATTTGTCAGCAGCCCTGATTACGATTGTCTTAGGGCTGGGGTTGGCGATTCTAATTTCCCGGGAAATTACTCGGCCAATCGAGGAAATGCGTAAGCAGACCTTACGGATTGCCCGGGGGGATTTCTCCGGCCAGGTCAAGGTAATGGGGAACGACGAACTAGGCCAGTTAGCCGGGGCGGTTAATAACCTGTCAATTCGGGTCGAGGAGTCCCAGGAATCCTCGGAAGCTGAACGGCACCGGCTGGACTCAGTCTTATCCCATATGTCTGATGGGGTTTTAGCCACCGACCGGCGGGGGAACCTGACGATCGTTAACAATACCGCCTTACAATTTTTAAACATTGATGATGAAGACCAGGTGCTGGGTAAGTCGATCTTGGACGTTTTAAAGATTCGGCGCCAGTTTTCGATACGCCACCTGGTTGATGAAGACCAGGATCAGGTCCTCTTAGATAATTTAAATGAGGACCTGATCTTGTCGGCCTACTTCTCACCGATCAAGCGTGAATCAGGCTTTGTGTCTGGGCTAGTCTGCGTTTTGCACGACGTTACCTCCCAGCAAAAAGAGGAGCGTGAGCGAAAGGAATTTGTTTCCAACGTCTCCCACGAGTTACGAACCCCGCTGACCTCGGTCAAGTCCTACGTCGAGGCCCTAAGCGACGGGGCAATCAACGACCCCGAACTAGCCCACCGTTTCTTAGGGGTTGTGTCCGATGAAACCGAGCGGATGATTCGGATGATCAACGACTTGCTAAGCCTGTCACGGATGGATTCGGGGACCGCCAAGTTAAACCTCGAATACGTCAACATCAACGAATTGTTTAACTACATCCTTAACCGCTTCGACATGATTATCAAAAACGAGGCAGATAACCCAGGGCAAAAGAAGTACTCAATTGTCCGCTTCTTCACCAAAAAGGATCTCTGGGTTGAGATCGACACTGATAAGTTCACCCAGGTGGTTGATAACATTATGAACAACGCCGTTAAGTACTCGCCGGATGGTGGAGTGATCACAGCCCGGCTTCTAGAAACCCACAACCACGTGATCCTGTCGATTTCAGACCAGGGGCTGGGGATTCCACGAAAGGACCTTAGCCATGTCTTCGACCGCTTCTTCCGGGTGGACAAGGCCCGCTCTAGAAAGCAGGGCGGAACCGGGCTAGGACTGGCGATCTCAAAGGAGGTTGTCAACATGCTTGGTGGCCAAATCTGGGTCGACTCGGTTGAAGGGAAGGGTTCAACCTTCTATATTTCCTTACCATACGTACCATATGAGGAGGAGGAATGGGATGATCAAGCAGATTAAAAAAAGCAGTTTGACAATTACTTTGGTCGTGGTGGTAGTCTTATCGGCTCTCCTGTCGGCCAGTGTCTGGATCAATCCTTTTCACTACGAACACGGAACTGGTGATACGACCAACACCTCTGCACGCCAAGACACTGTTCAATCCCTCAGCGATATCTACAAGCCAACTGAGGTGATTGTAACGGCGCCCGACCGTTCTCAAAAACTTCTTTATGATCAGGCTAAAAACCCGGTCATGGTTGTCGAGCAACAGGTCCGTAAGTGGAGACTCAAACACCTAAGCCGGGTGGTCAACAACGATTCGACCGCCTACTTACGCTACTTGCGGACGGAAAATTCACTGATGATTTCCTATCCGGATGCGGTAGCAACCTCGATTTTTAACCAGACCTTTAACCAAGCCGTTGACACAAGCCAACTCAAACGGGTTAATCACATTGTAATTACACTGACCAAGCAGCCGACCGTCTATCTGATGGCCGATGATAACTATCAGGTGTACCGGCTTACAACAACCAAGCACTCGCTTAGTGCCATCAAGTCGTCGCTTTCGGGCGGACAGCAGTTAACCGTCGACCACAAGATCGTCAACGGGATCCCGTTGACGACCTATCCGCACCAGATTAGCTTGCCAACGCTTAGATCGACGGTTGACCACCAAAACCTCGACAGCACGGCCCAGACCCTAATGGCCTCGTCGAACGTTTCAACGGTCAGTTCCCAAACGACCAGCAAGCTAATTACCTACATGGCTGGTAATTCTCGCCGGATGACTTACAACCGTGCGACCGGTCAGATCCAGTACGAAAATTACTTGGGTAAGGATAACTCCTATGGTACCCAGCGACTGTATACACACCTGTTCAACCTGCTGGCTGACACTCCAACGCCCTTAGAACAGGTTCAGTTCGATAACGTCTCACTAGTTGGCCAAACGATCACCTACCGTTCCTTTGTCGAAGGGTTCCCGATCTTTAGCAATAACGACTATGGGACAGTCCGAATTAAGGCTAACAACGATGGGGTGGAACGTTACCATCTGTCGCTACTGAGCCTAGGTACCCCACTTCCGTCCAGCCGTTCCAATGTCACTTTACCTTCAACGGTAACGGTTCTAAACGCCCTTTACCAAGCCGGGAAAGGCAAAGACATTAGGGGACTGCGGCTGGGCTATGACTGGTCAACTAGCCAAAATAAGGATACGGTAACCCTGACACCGGCCTATTATGTTTACTACCACGGTAACTGGGTCAAGTACCAGACCCTGCTGAAGGGGGATTAAGATGAACTTTCGCAGAATTCAGTGGATCTTTTTAATCGCCTTTATTATCCTAGACATGGTCTTGTTGTCGACCCTGTTGCTGGGTAATGAGAGTTTCTCGCCCATTAGTAAGCAGTCGAGCCAGACCCAGCTGACTCTGAGGGAGATGAGGTCTAATTCGATCTCCTACCCCAAGTTAGGTCAAAATAACCGGACTGGCTACTACCTGGTGGTGACGCCAGGGAATTTGGCTGCTGAACAAAGCCACCTAAAGAACCAAACTACTCACGTCGATAACAACCTCCTAACCGCTACCTTGACAACCCCGCTGAAGCTTACGGCCGCTAAATCCAACCACCGTCAACTGGAGGAGTTTTTAAAGGATTCTCACCAGGTCTTACATGGCAGTAGTTATCAGTACAGCGCGGCCCTATCGAACGACCAAACGATTGTCTTTACCCAGGTGATTAAGGGCGAACCGGTGTTAAGCAAGGAGGGGCAAATTCGCTTCCGGCTCAACCGGGCGGGTAATAAGGTGGTGAGCTACACCCAGGGATACTTGAAAGAGGCCAGCGTCTTGCGGCCCCAGGCAACGACCATTAGTCAGGTCCGGGCAGTTACTTGGCTGTACCATCATAACGAGATCCCTAACGGTACCCACCTTCAGCGGGTTACCTACGGCTATAGCCCCCTGATGACCAGCGAGGGGAAGCGAATCTACGTGCCGATCTGGCAAGTTGAATTACAAGCCAAAAGCGCCACGGCGGCGCAGTACTTGCGCGTCAACGCCTTTAGTGGCACGATTATCCAGGATAACAACTAGGAAAGGAAACGAGATCAATTGGTGCAAGACTTGGCAGATAAGATTCATTACAGTATCCTAGCCTCGGGATCGGGAGGCAACGCAACTTACTTTGAGACGAAGCAGCACCGGATCCTGATCGATGCCGGACTGTCGGGAAAGCAGCTGGAAAAGCGGATGGAAGCAATTGGGCGCTCCTTGGACCAGGTTGAGGCCCTCTTTGTGACCCACGAGCATAGTGACCATAGTCACGGGGTAGGTGTCTTGGCCCGCCGTTACGGGATGCCTGTTTACGCCAATACTGGCACCTGGACAGCGATGGAAAATAAGGTTGGTAAGATCAAACCGGAGCAGCGGTGCCTACTTGAAGCTGGTAAATTCTTAGACCTGGGTGACATGCAGGTAGAATCATTTGCAGTTTCTCACGATGCCGCCGCGCCGCAGTTTTACCAGATCCACCACGATGATCAGTCCTTTGTGGTCCTAACTGACACGGGGTACGTTTCCGATCGGGTTGTCCAGATGATCAAAAACGCCGACGGGTATCTGATGGAGTGTAACCATGACCCGGAAATGCTACGGATGGGGCCGTATTCGTGGCCGTTGAAGCAGCGGATTTTGGGCGACACCGGTCACTTATCCAACGAAGAGGGGGCCGGGGCGCTGATGGACGTAATTGGGGCACGGACCAAGCGGGTCTTTTTGGGCCACCGCAGCCAGCATAACAACATGCGCTCCCTGGCCCACCTGACCGTAGCTAGCATCCTAGAAAATAATGATTTTGGCGTCGATCACGACTTTAAGCTGGCCGATGCTGAGCCGGATCAGCCTAGCCCGCTTCTAAGCTTATAAAAGATTAACACCTGATTAATAGAATCTTCGCAAAGATTTGCTACCCTAAGAGAAAAAGATCGGGGGAAAATTTAATGAAGAAGCGCTCATCGTCGCAACAACGCCGTTTTTGGGTCAAAGTTGTCTCAGTGGGGCTCTTGGCCGGCCTGGTCGGTGGGGGAGTCGCCTTTTCGATCGACCACGCTGTCAGTGCCTATCAAACCTACTCGTCAACCAAGGTGCCGACCAGCTCGTCAAAAAGTGGGGGGACCTCGGTCACCAAAAACAAGGCCAGCCTAACTAACGAGTCGACTAAGGCTTACAATGCCGCTAAGAATGCGGTGGTTTCGGTTATCAATAAGCAGGCCACTAGCACCGATTCCTTGTATGGAGCGGCGGCATCTACTAAGTCCAATGCCAGTTCTAGCACCCTGGAGACAGCCAGTGAGGGGTCCGGGGTTATTTATAAGAAGAGCGGTAACGTAGCCTACGTGGTAACCAACAATCACGTTGTCTCTGGCTCCAGTGCCGTTCAGGTTATCTTAAGCAGTGGTAAGACTGTTGACGCCCAGATTGTCGGAACGGATGAGGCAACTGACTTGGCGGTGTTAAAAATTAACGCCGCCGATGTAACTACGGTTGCCAAGTTTGGTAATTCAAATGACATCAAGGCTGGTCAGGACGTCTTAGCGATTGGTAGCCCGATGGGGTCAGAGTATGCCAATACGGTTACTAAGGGGATCATTTCGGCCACTAAGCGGACCATTAAGGCCAGTGATAGTTCGGTGGCTACCAACGTTATCCAGACTGATGCAGCCATTAACTCTGGGAACTCCGGGGGTCCTCTAATTAATATGGCTGGCCAAGTGATCGGGATCAACTCAATGAAGCTAGCCTCTAGCACTGACGGAACCTCCGTGGAAGGAATGGGCTTTTCGATTCCAAGTAACGAGGTTGTTCAGGTTATCAACCAACTGGTCAAAAATGGTAAGATTTCCCGGCCATCACTGGGGGTCTCCCTGGTTGACCTTGCTAATGTTTCCACAAGTCAGCAGCAGTCAGTGTTAAACCTGCCAACTAGTGTTACCAAAGGGGTGGTAGTCATGCAGGTTACTAGTAATTCTCCGGCGGCGTCGGCTGGTCTAAAGCAATACGATGTAATTACGGCAATCAATAACAAGTCAATTAGTGATGCCAGCGACCTCAAGACCGCTCTGTACAAGTATAAGGTCGGTGACACCGTCACCCTGACCTATTACCGTAACGGGGATAAGAAGACCCTTAAGGTGAAGCTGAGTGATGCCACTAGTTCGAATTCAACTTCCAGTACTGATTCGACAACCACAACCCAGTGATAATTAGCCCTAACGCCCCAAGCGGGAACGCTAGGGCTTTTTCATTGATATATTATGGGCTGGATACCCGTCACTTTAGTGATGGGAGGAAAGCCCCCACTCAAGCACCTACGGTGCTTCTTTTTTTGACCTTTTCCCTTTCTTTT
>NZ_BCAH01000007.1 GCF_001293735.1 Limosilactobacillus gorillae
TATTATATCATATTTAGATGTGAAAAAAGGGAAAAGGTCAAAAAAGAAGCACCGTAGGTGCTTGAGTGGGGGCTTTCCTCCCATCACTAAAGTGACGGGTATCCAGCCCATAATATATCGATGAAATTACGGATTTCTGTTACATCCCCACTTAAATGATTACTTATTTAGTTCAAAGGCTAACCGAGTTGGGTCAATAGGATCCTCGACTTCAATGACTCCCCGGTACGCAAAGCCGGCGCTTTTGGCGATGTGTTGCATTGGTCGGTTGAGTTTAAAGGTATCGACCCGGAAATTACGAATTCCTTCCGCTAAGAAATGGTTAATAATCAGTTCAAAGAAGTGCAATCCAAGGTGTTGACCACGGTACTGGTTGGAAACGGCAATTCGATGGATGGTGGCGTAAGGGGCGGTATCATTTTGCCAGGCCCCGTCAATGGATTGGTAATTGGGGTCGATGCCGACAATGACGGCCGCGTAGCCAGCTACTTGGCCATCGACCTTTAAGACCCAGCCGGCCTTGTTGGTGATGTCGGTGGTGATTGTAGTGGCGTTAGGGTAGCCGGATTGCCACTGCGAGGACCCCGCTGCCTTTAAGAAAGCCTTAGCGTGGTCGATGATCGTAAGGATTGCTGAGCCATCCTCGCTTTGGGCTGGAGTAATGGTTAAATTAGGCTGCATAGACAGTCTCCTTTCTATTTGTTTAGTCATACTGAGCAAGGTGAAACTTTTGAATCGCGTAGATTAATTCATTGGCGTAATTGGGGTCAGTGGCGTAGCCGTTATTTTGCAGGGCCCAGGCGGCCTGGGTGTACGACTTGGTAATCATGCCCTTGTAGCGATTGGGGTTATCGGTGGTCCCGTTTAAAATCAGCCTGGTGTGGGCTTGAATCGAAGCCTTCCAGGAGGGGTAGACCTGAAAGTACTGCTTAATGGTAACGGTCTTCCCGTTTAAGGTTTCTTTGGTGTACATCTTAACCCGGTTCTTGGTGCTAGCCTTGATACCAAACAGATTGTTATATTTATAGGCTAGTTTGGCCCGGCCCCAGTTGGATTCGGTCCCGGCCTGCGCGATGATGATCGAAGCGGGGATCCCGTACTTCTTTTCTACTTGCTGGGCGGCCGGAGCAATCTCCTTAATAAACTGCTTGGTGGTGATTTTGGGTGAGTGGGTCTCGGTTAGGGTGGTTTGGTGGTAGTAGGCGGCCCCAATCCCGACGCCAATTACAACCAGAAGGCTGACGATTAGGCCAGCTATGATAGTGATTACGTCGTCAGTCTTTTTCACAAACATCATCCTTTCTAAATCTTAGCCCATTATAGCAAGTACCGAGGTAAACAGTAACTAGAAAGGACCAGTCAACTACCCCCGAATGAGATTCGGGGGCTTGTAGGCTTCACCCACTGATTCATCATCGAATGGGTTACTAGCTGCAATTTGCCTAGATAAGGCCTTGCAGCGATTCTTCTCGACTAGCAAACTAGTTTCGGAAGAATCGCTGACTTACGAGCTAAAACTAGGCCATTTATACCAAGCTCACGCTTGGCAAAGGACGCAAGTTGCCAAACGCCCCAAAAAGAATTAGCCATAGATGGCGGCTAAGTGCTTGCTGCTTTGTAGCCATTGTTGACCCTTAGTTAGAATGTTTTGGGCGGCATTATGGTCACGAATGTGGTGAACGTGGCAAGCCGGACAAGTCCATTCCCGATCACGCAAAGTAAGCCGTTTGGTATCGGCACTGCCCATTACAAAGCCACAATCATGACAAGTTTGGTTTGGGTGGTATAGGCTGGATTAACTTTAACGAAAAGCCGACCGTATAAAGGGGCTTTGTACTCCAGCATACTCAGGAAAGTACGCCAGCCAACATCGGAGATACTCATAGCGAGGGCATGATTACGAAGCATGTTCTTACTCTTCAAGTTTTCAGCAACTACCAAATCGTGGTTCTTGATAAGTGTAGTTGCGAGGCCATGAAGGAAGTTTTGCCGTTGACAACGAACTTGAACGTGAATTTTGGCAACTAAGCCCCGTTGCTTTTGGTAATTCCGGCTCTTACGTAAGGAACGATGTTCCTTTTTAGCCCGGCGTTCTCGGCGTGATAATACTCGTTGGGCCTTAGCTAGTCGTTTCTTGATAGTGCAATAGTAGCGTGGATTAGCCGTTACCGCCGCCTCGCTAGTGGTTAGGAAGTTATCGGTATTTAGGTCAATGCCAACCGTTTGATTGGTTTTCGGCAAGGCTTGGTGGAATGGTTCATCGCTTTTCAGCAGTAACGAAACCGTCCAATCACCCGTAGCGTAGTGCTTAATTGTTACGGTGGCAATTCTTACCAACCGATTGGTTGGCAAGGCCCGGTGCAACTTGACCTTAATGCGGCCAACTTTTGGGAGCTGGATATGACTGCCATCAAGGAACTTGATCGAGCCATTATAGAGTGAAAAAACGCCGCCATTATTCTTAACCGTCTTGGTCGAATAGTGGTTAGACGTTGAGTATGACTGAACCGGCCGGTTTTTTCGCTTAAATTTAGGAATCCCCGCTGAATGAACCTTGCGAAACATGTTCCATGCGTTTTGGTAATGAACCTTCGTGTTGGTGAACATGTCACTATCAAGGTATTCATCGCTAAGCCATGGATATTGTTTAGTAGTAATTCGATCTAAACCTGTCGGCCGTTTAGTACTCTTTTTAATCACTTGGCCCTCTTGTTGTAACGCCAATACTGTTCCGGAATCGGAAACTGTTGATCAAGCTTATTCTTGATGATTAAGCTATCAGTGCGACTGTTGGCTAAACGTTGATTATAGATGAAACGCGAAGCGTTCAAGTTCTTCCAAAGAATTTTCGCCTGCTTACGGTTCGGATATAAGCGCAATTTCAATCCCATTATGTAAGGGTAATTTGTTTGTTTAGCCATGTCAGTTCACCTTCTTTACTAATTACTATTATACTACTAAAATAACTGTCAAGATACTATTATCAAAAGGAGGTCGATTCCTAATGGTTAAGTTAGATGATGCAGTTTACGAGCGTGATTACGTCTATAACTTCCATTTTCATCTCGTATGGGTGACCAAGTATCGGCACGCAACCTTCACCACTCCCGTCCTAGTTAAGGAAATGAAAGAAATTCTCAGCCACATTGCGGAACTACATGACATCACCATCGAAAAGATGGAAGTCATGCCAGACCACGTTCACATGTTAATTAGCTTTAAGCCAAAGTACTCGGCAACTAATGTTATCAAGGCACTCAAAGGCGGCAGTGCGCGGATTTTCTTGCGTCATCACCCCGAAATTCGGCAACAGCCATATTGGGGTGGTCACTTATGGTCACGGAGTTACTACATGGGAACACTCGGTAATATGAGCAAGGAGGTCGTCGAAAACTACATTGCCAATCAACGAACGACTAAAAGCAACGCGGGTCGGCCTCCACAAAAGCGGCAAAAGTAGCGCCGACAGCGCTAACGGGGGCATTCCTCTCCCGATTAAAATCGTGGGCTTCCTGCCCAAAACTTAATTGAAATGGGGGCGCCCCTTCGTTAAAATTAAATTATGATTAATGAGTAATTAAAAGTGCCCACTGTGATGCTGAATAAAGGAGGAACCACGATGTCACTGATTATTCCCGCAAACTACGAGCCAAAATTGTCAATTCGTGAAACTGAAGAGGCGATTCGCTACATTCGCGAAACCTTTCAAGATGAGATCGGTAAGGAATTGAATTTGCAACGGATGTCGGCGCCAATGTTTGTTGAGCAAAGCACCGGGTTAAATGATAACTTAAACGGGACTGAGGCCCCAGTTTCCTTTACCATGAAGGATCTGCCTGGTGAAACAATTGAGATTGTTCACTCGCTGGCCAAGTGGAAACGGTTTGCCCTAAAGAAGTACGGCTTTGGCCTTCACGAAGGGCTCTACACCAATATGAATGCCATTCGTAAGGATGAAGACCTCGATAACTTCCATTCGATTTACGTCGACCAGTGGGACTGGGAAAAGGTGATTGCTAAGGAGGAACGGACAGAAGAAACCCTAAGGGCAACCGTTCGCCAGGTTTTTAAGGTTATCAAACACATGGAACACGAGGTTTGGTACAAGTTTCCGCAGGCCGTTTACCACCTGCCGGACGAAATCCACTTTGTGACGACCCAGGAATTAGAGGATCGCTGGCCGGACCTTACGCCGATGGAGCGTGAAGATAAGATTGCCAAGGAACAAGGGTGCGTCTTTGTGATGAAGATCGGTGACAAGTTACAACGTTCTGGAGAACCTCACGACGGCCGCGCACCAGACTACGATGACTGGTCCTTAAACGGCGACATTATCTTTTGGTATGAACCGTTGCAAACCAAACTTGAAGTCTCCAGTATGGGAATCCGGGTCGATGAACAGTCGATGGCCGAACAGCTGGCAAAGGCCAATGCGACTGACCGGGCTGAGCTCCCGTTCCACCGCGATCTCTTGGCTGGTAAGATGCCATACACGATTGGGGGTGGGATCGGTCAGTCGCGGCTGTGCATGCTCTTATTAGGTAAGGCTCACGTGGGGGAAGTACAAGCCTCCATCTGGCCGGAAGCGATGAAAGAAGAATGTGCTAAGGCTAAGATTCAGTTATTGTAAGGGTATTAACAATTAATTTTCGATATTACCCTCTTAAATACCCAAAAAGCTGGTTGACATATGCCGGTGGGGGGACTAAGATGATGATAATTTAATGAGAAATAGCTGAGAAAAGATGAGTAAGGGCCAATGCCTTCTGAAGAGAGGTGGGGGAGGTGCAAGCCGCCGTTGGCAAGGTCCTGAAGATGGTCTTGGAGCAATTCGGTTCCGCTAGCCCCAGGGTGAGCGGACCGCAGGTGACGCCTGATAACGCGTCTGGGTATTTTAAGTACCCATTGAGGGCCCCGATCGTAAGGTGGGGGTTAAATTAAGGGTGGTAACACGTAGCAACGTCCCTGAAGCTAACGAGCTTCAGGGACGTTTTTTCATTCCATCGCTCAGGACTTTTCCAACTGTTAACCTAGGTAACTTAATCACACGAAAGGGGTTCTCGCTATGACTACACAATTACATTACGACATCGTTGGTTCCTTCCTGCGCCCACAAACCTTAAAGGTTGCCCGGCAACAATTTGTGGCCGGTACGCTTTCGGCTGCTGATCTGGCTAAGATTGAAGATCAAGAGATCAAGGCCCTGGTTCAAAAGGAAGCCAACGCCGGCCTAAAGGTGGTAACCGATGGTGAGTTCCGCCGTTCCTATTGGCACTTAGACACCTTCTGGGGCTTTGGGGGTATTAAACACACGACCCAAGAACATGGCTACTTTTTCCACGCCGAGGAAACCCGGAATGATTCTGCTCAGGTTGTGGGGAAGATTGAATTTACCGGCGAGCACCCGGACCTGACGGCCTTTAGGTACCTGAAGAGCCTGACAGACGGGACCAATCTGACGCCGCGTCAGTCGATTCCGTCGCCGGCTCAGTGTTACGCCGAGCTGTACCGGGGTGAAGAAAACATCACTAAACTCCAGGCGGTTTACGATAGGGAGGAGGATCTAATTAGAGACCTCGCCAAGGCCTACCGCGATTTAATCCTGGCCCTATACGATGCCGGTTGTCGCGATCTAAAGCTGGATGACTGTACCTGGGGAATGGTTGTCGATGATGACTTCTGGAAGAGCATGGCCGAGGCCGGCTTTGACCGTGATAAATTAGCCGAAAAGTACCTGGCCATTAACAATGCTGCCTTGGTGGACCTGCCAAAGGACTTGCGGGTATCTACCCACATTTGCCGGGGCAACTATCACTCCACTTGGGCCGCCAAGGGAGGGTATGGGCCGGTGGCTAAATATGTCTTTGCCAAGGAAAACGTTGATGCCTTCTACCTAGAATTTGACGACGAACGCTCCGGGGGCTTTGAACCGCTTGCAGAGGTGCCAGCCGGAAAGGAAGTTGTGCTTGGCCTGGTAACTTCTAAGAACCAGGAATTAGAATCGGTAACGTCCTTGAAGGCCCGGATTGAAGAGGCGAGCCGGTACGTGGCCAAGGAAGACTTAGCCCTGTCGACGCAGTGCGGCTTTGCCTCAACAGAAGAGGGAAACCAGCTGACTGAGGATCAGCAGTGGGCCAAGATCAAGCTGGTTATAGCCGTGGCTAAGCAGGTTTGGGGTTAATCCTTGACCCGAGGTTGTATAATAGAAAGAAATTAATTTTAAATTAAAGGAGAAGATGACAATGGCAGAGGTTGAAAGTTTTACGCTTGATCACACAAAAGTAAAGGCCCCTTACGTCCGCTTGATCACGGTTGAAGAAGGACCCAAGGGCGATAAGATCGCGAACTACGACCTGCGGCTGGTACAACCGAACGAAAACGCAATCCCAACCGCTGGTCTGCACACGATTGAGCACCTGTTAGCGGGCCTGTTACGGGACCGCCTGACTGGGGTAATCGACTGCTCGCCATTTGGTTGTCGGACCGGCTTCCACCTGATTACGTGGGGGGAACATTCCACGACCGACGTGGCCAAGGCTCTTAAATCTGCCTTGGAAGAAATTGCCTACCACATCGAGTGGAAGGACGTCCAGGGAACGACGATTGAAAGCTGCGGTAACTACCGCGATCATTCACTCTTCTCTGCTAAAGAATGGTCTAAGAAGATCTTGGCTGAGGGGATTTCCGATCAACCATTTGAACGCCACGTGGTTGACTAGGTATCGCCCTAATTATGATGAATACTAAAAGGGACTGTGACAATTTTTTGTCACAGTCCCTTTGACTAATTGGAAGGTTTTTCATCATCCTGGTAGCGGTCCAGGGCCTGGGCCAACTCAGCTTTGATCTGTTGGCGTAGGCTAGCTGGGGCAAGGACTTCAACACCGGACAGGCCGAGAATTAAGTAGAGCCCAGCTCCTGCCATTAGCCGGGTAATCAGTTTGACGGGCTTACCAATGGGAACTTCACTGAGTGCGGTGGTGGGGACTTCCTGGTCACCATCGTAGTAGGCGACCACCCTGGCATTTAAGCGATCGATGGTTAAATCAGCAGCCTTGTAGTCGGCCTTAACGATCAACGTTTGGGTCTGGTGGTCCTGACCCTTGAACATGCCAATTACGGTGTTACGGTCGGCCTCGATCCCCTCCAAGTCGTGTTTAGTGGCGTCTTCGCTAATCTTAATATCCAAGACCCGGTCACAGCGTAGGATTCGGGTCGAGGCTTCATTATCTTCCTTATAGCCGCGCACGTACCAGTAGTAATCGAAGTGTTCGATGCTGAGGGGGGTGAAGAGGTAGTTATTGTCGATCTCACCATTACTCTTTTGGTAGCGGACGATCACCTTCTTATGGGCATAAACAGCGTTGATCATCGCGTCTAGGACCGTCAACTTGGTTGGCCGGGCAACCGCCTGGTAGTATTGGCGCTCTCCCTTTAATAAGGCATTAATTGCGCTGGAACCATTTTGGTCCAGGCGAAGCTGTTTCAGGGGCCGGGTGAGTTTGGTGATTAATTTCTCAACCACGGTGGGGTCAAAGGAGCGGCTGGCCAAGAGCAGCTTAGTGACAACAAATACCTCGCGCTGGGTTAAAAAGGGGCCCTTGGTAGCGTCGACCTGGTAGAGAACATCGCGCTTCTTGTCGTCGGTGACTACCTTTTTGTGTACCACCTCAAGGCCAAGGTAGTCGCTGAGTAGGTTACCGACGCTAACTATATCGCGCTCGATCGTTTTGGCAGTGGTATTGTATTCTTTTTGGAGCTGGTTTTTACTGATCTGGCCCTGGGTCAGCAGGGTCAAGATGATGGCTGCTTGACGGTTGTTGATAGGCTCACGTCCTTTTTTCAGAAATTTTAGCACTTTTTTAGGAGAACGACAATATACGTCGGAGGTGTCTGCCATAATAAAGATATCAAGTCGGATGGGGGTTCGACTTGATGCTACCACTTTCGGGAGGAGCTCATTTAAACTCTGGTTACGGTGGGAAAAACGGCCTGGGGCTCGGATGAGCTTTGGGGCCGTTTTTAATTAACACTAAAACGCCCTTACTTATTTGATGCTACAGCCCAATTCTTCCTTTTCAACACAAGATTATGTTAATAATAGGACTGGAATTATAGTATAGTTGGAAAAGGTAAGTGGTCACGAATTAATTATCAGATTGATGGTACGTTGGATTTGCAATGCTGAAGAAAAACGGGAGATCAAAATGAAAAAAGAGATTAACGTGGTTGGGGCGGCGATCATTAATGATCAAAACCAGGTATTGGCAACCGAACGGGGGGATGACCGGACCCTGGGGACCCAGTGGGAATTCCCCGGTGGCAAGGTTCAGGACGGCGAAACGCCACAACAGGCCCTTAAACGAGAGATTCAAGAGGAGTTTTCAGATCAGGCAGTGGTCGGCGCGGCGGTGGGGCCGGCAATTGACCACCACTATGACTTCGGCATCGTTCACCTAACGGTCTACTACGTTCGTTTGCTCACCAATAACTTACGTTTGGTAGCCCATGGAAAAGCCTTTTGGTGCGACCAGGCCCAGTTAACCAAGCTCAATTGGGCTGCTGCCGATCAAGAAATCGCCCGGATAATTGAAGCAACTGATCTGACTAAGTTAGATTAGTCAAAGTGGGAAATAAAATGCATAAGGACGTTAATTACAACCGGCTGTTAACCCAGTTAGGTGAAGCACAGGGGACGCTTGCCGAGGAAATGAGTGCCTCCCTGCTCCACGGTTATGTTGATCAGGAGAACTTTCAACCAATTGGTGACTTTGGCCCCAAGTTACTGACGAATCAATTCAATAACCAGATCTGGGACCAACTACGCTCGGAACTAAATGACGCTGAGGAATTCGCCTTTGCAGTGGCCTTTGTGACCGACGTGATGGTTTCTAACCTCAAGCCACTCTTTAGGAGTCTAGCGGCTCGTGGCGTTCGAGGGCGGCTTTTAACCTCCACGTATCAGCAGTTTAATCAGCCAGATATGTTCAAAGAGTTGCTAAAGATCAAGAACTTGGAGGTACGAATTGCCACTGTTCGGGGCTTTCACCAGAAGGGGTACCTCTTTAAGCACCGTGATTATCAAACGGCAATTATTGGGAGTGCAAATTTGACTGCTAGTGCCCTGATGAAGAACCAAAATTACGAGTGGAGTCTGAAGATCAATTCCCTTAACAACGGAGAGATCATCAATCAAATCAATCACAATTTTGAAGCTGAGTGGAGAGAGGCCCGTCTACTCGATGAGGGGTGGTTGGAGGACTACCGAAAATCCTACCAGGCCGACCATCAGGCTCACCGGGTGGTCCACGACTACGTTACACCAGAAGGTCCCCAAAAGGATAGCCAGCAAATTAAACCCAACCAGATGCAAAAGGCAGCCCTGACCGAAATTGCGGCCCTGCGCATTGCCGGTAAGGATCGGGGCTTGGTGGTTTCAGCCACCGGGACTGGGAAGACCTACCTGGGGGCTTTTGATGTTCAGGCAGTCAAGCCCAAGCGGATGCTATTTTTGGCACACCGGGAACAGATCCTGCAAAAGGCATGCCGGAGTTTTCAAAACATCCTGGGTGGTAATCCGGCCGCCTATGGTCTTTACACGGGAGACGTGCGGGACAAGGACGCTAAGTACCTGTTTGCGAGCGTTCAGACCCTATCGCGGGATGAGCACTTGCATCGCTTTGACCCGGGAACGTTTGACTACATCTTAATTGATGAGGTTCACCACGCCGGGGCGGATAGCTACCAGAAGGTAATGGGCTATTTTAAGCCCCACTTCTTCTTGGGAATGACGGCAACCCCAGAGCGAAGTGATGATTTCAATATCTTTAATCTCTTTCACTATAACGTTGCCTACGAAATTCGCCTCCAGCAGGCCCTGGAGTTGAACATGCTAGCGCCCTTTCATTACGTGGGAATCACCGATTACTCATTTAAGACGGCTGATGAACAAGAAGTGGATGCGTACCGAAACAAGGAAAAGAAGGGGACCAAAAAGACCCGTCAAGAAGAGCAACGGGCCGTGGCCCTGTTGACGAGCAAGGAGCGGGTCGATTATATCTTGGCTCAGACGGATTACTACGGTTACTCCGGTCCGATCTTGCACGGCCTGGTCTTCTGCTCTTCGGTGGCTGAAGCAACGGCGATGGCGAATGCCTTTACGACGGCTGGTCACCCGGCAAAGGCCCTGTCCGGGGCTGACGATGGAACGCGGCGCCGCCAAGTCATTCACGAACTGGAGAGTGGGCAGATCGAGTACATCGTTACGGTCGACATC
Organism: Limosilactobacillus gorillae; assembly: GCF_001293735.1. Taxonomy (GTDB): domain Bacteria; phylum Bacillota; class Bacilli; order Lactobacillales; family Lactobacillaceae; genus Limosilactobacillus; species Limosilactobacillus gorillae. Next base: position 10,277 of record NZ_BCAH01000007.1, read on the forward strand.
TTCAATGAGGGGATCGACATCCCCTGTGTCAACCAGGTTGTCTTTTTACGGAACACCCAGTCGGCGATCGTTTACATCCAGCAGCTAGGACGGGGCTTACGTAAGTACCCCGGTAAGGAGTACGTTGAGGTGCTGGATTTCATTGGTAACTACAAGAATAACTACATGATCCCAATCGCCTTAACCGGGGACAATTCCTATTCTAAGGATCAGGCACGCGATACCGTTGACATCGAACCAACCGTCGGCCTTTCAACCATCGCCTTTGACCAGGTGGCCAAGGAACGGATCTATGCATCATTAAAGAAGGTTAAGTTAGACGGGATGACCAGTTTAAGGCCGGCTTATCAAAACATTAAGCGTCGGGTGGGCAGGATCCCAATGCTCAGCGACTTTTTAAAGATGGATTCCGTCGACCCTCAGATCCTGGTCTCCGCGGGAACGATCCGTAATTACAATCAGTTCCTAGTGAAGATGAAGGAACCAGTCGAATTAAGCGACTACCAAGACCGGGTCTTGTCCCTACTTTCAACGGAATTATTGAACGGCAAGCGCCAACACGAATTGATTTTGTTGCAACTCTTGTTGAAGAACCCCGTTGTAAAAGAGACCGATTACGTAGCGGCATTAAAGGCGGCAAGGTGCTACGTGAATGAAGCAACCCTTAACTCAGTACGGCTGGTCTTGAATCTGCAGTTCTTTGCCGAAAAGGCGAGCCCGACCCGAGCGGATTATGGGGGCGTTGCACTGGTCAACTATGATCCAAAGGAAGCGACCTACCGACTGGGGAACCGGCTTAAACGTGATCTGGACAGCCGCGGTTGGTTTTACCGGCTGTGGGTTGATGCGATTGAAACTGGGCTGATGCGGGCTAAGCGCTACCAGGCCAACGAGCCCTTTACAGTTGGTGAGCGTTATACCAGAAAGGATGCTGTTCGCTTAATTAATAACCCCTTAAACGTTAATGCCCAAATCGTATCGGGGTACTACTTCACCCGGAACGAAACGGCCCTAAATGAGGCGATTATCTTTGTTACCTACAAGAAGGCTAGCAACGTGCGTAAGGAGATCAACTACGAAAACCGCTTCATCAACGACCATGTTTTACATTACTACACCAATACCCGTGACATTAAGCTGACCTCTAAAAACGTTCAAAAATTCATGGGTAGTGACTATAAGTTACGGCTGTTTGTACAGAAGTCGGAGGCCGATGATAAGATCGAATTTTACTACCTGGGGACCTGCCGCTACTTAAACAACACCATTCAAAAGGAGTCACAAGAGGGCGTGCCGCGCCTGGCAATGGACCTGTTGTTGGACACCCCCGTGGAGCACAACCGTTATCATACCTTTATTGACTAGGAGAAAGCATGGACTACCAAGAAATTGTTAAGAAAATGAAGGTCGACCAAGACCGGTACTGGAAGGAGGAAGACTAGTGAGCGTGACCGTTATCCCTTACTGGGGTGCCTGGGTAGCAGGGTTAATCCTTTTGTTAGTGTTACTCTTGCTGGACCTGGCCCATCACGGCCTGGTAGCCCGTTTTGACGACTGGGCCTTTACCCACTTAGCCCACCAGCCCCACAACCGCTTCTGGAACCTGGTTGCTTGGATTGGCGAACCCTGGGCAGTTGTAACCTACGTTCTGATCATGGCCGGGGCCCTTTTGGTCGATCATGAAGAGCAGCTGGCCATGTGGGTGCTGTGGACACTAGGGTTTGGCAACATCTTGGGAATCATCACCAAAAAGCTCCTCAAACGCGAACGCCCGGGGGACCACCTGGAACACGATAATGGCTACTCCTTTCCCAGTGGCCACGTATTGGGTAGTACTATCCTGTACCTAATAGTTGTTGAACTATGGCCAACGTGGCCGGTGATGATTATCGGTGGGGTGGCTTGGTTGTTAGTCGCCGGATCCCGCCTTTTTTTACGGGCTCACCACGTCAGCGACGTTGGCGGGACGATCCTCTTTACCGGAGCCTGGTTTATAATCAGTACCGTACTCTACCAGCTAATCTTTGACTAGTTCGCTGTTGCGCAACGAAGGCGGGGCGCACCCTCTTTCGCTTGTCAGTACTAGGGAATTAATATAAAATTAGTAGTAACAACAAAACGAGGTGAAAGAATGGACGCACGCTTAATTCAGTTCCATATTACTCCTAAGTTGGAGGGGGAGACGGCCGAAGACCAGCGACAGAACCCCTCTGGCTTTAACATGGAATTTATCGCTAAGGAAAAGTTCATTTCCGAAAACCTGCAGGGGATTCCGCAGTTTCGGCGTGAATACCGCCGCACGCTAAACCACGTCGTTGACCAATTCAACGAGTACTACCAGTGGCATACCGAAAAGGAAGCCAAGATGAAGCACTACGGCGACAGCTTTGGGCGCTTAGAGGACCTGTCGGACGCGACCAAGTACCTGGCCAGCCTGCTCAAGAGCGAGTTTTTGGTGCCTAACGAGCTGGAGTTAATTGATATTCAGATCGTTGGCCAGTTCTCGGTTTACGAATCGGGGAGTGATACCGATTTAAAGAAGCAGGCCGAGCAAATTCGTGAGGAATCAATTCGCGAGATGCAAAAGAAGATGGTTAGCCGTCGTAGTCAGCCAGGCCAACCGGGACGGCCAGTAGCCATGCATTTCCCGAACCAGGAGCCACAGGCTTAGTTCACAAATAGATTACATTTTATTAACAGTTTTCAATAAAATAACTATTAGCAGATTGGATTCGCTAATATAGAGAACGGTAGCGGTAACGTTACCGTTTTTTATGTCTAAAAAAGGATTGAGTGTAACAATCATGAAAAAACTTCGCCGGGTGATGGCTCACCTATTGGTGGTGATCTTAACCCTAACTAGTATGTCAATGACAAGCATCGTTACTTCTGCCAGTGAAACTGTTGATGCCAGAGCAGCGATTACGATCGATGCCGAAACCGGTCAGGTGCTGTACGCCCAAAATGCCACTAAGCGGTACCCGATTGCCTCAGTGATTAAGATTCTGACCCTAGCAGTAATCGAACAAGATATTGCCCAGGGAAAACTTAAGTGGGACCAGAAGATCACGATTTCAAAGGACGTTGCTAAAGTTGCTAACGACTGGCACTTCTCTAACGTTCCGCTAAATGAGGGGGAATCGTACACCGTTCAGTCACTGGTTGAATCGATGATGATCGTTTCAGCCGATGGGTCGGCCGAGGCATTAGCTTTTGCTTCGGCCGGCTCGACGGCGGCCTTTAATAAGAAGATGCAAGCCGTGGCCAGGGAGGCCGGGGTTACCGACGCTAAGATCTACAACATGATCGGCCTGGCTAATGGTGACTTGGGTGCCCAGCGATTAAAGGGTGTTTCTAAGGAGGCAGAAAATCAGCTGTCAGCTGAGGATGTGGCTAAGATTGCCCGGTACTTGATTGATAAGTACCCGAGCGTCTTGGAGATTACCAAGCAGAAGTTTGTTAACTTTCAGGTTTCAGAAAACCAGCAGTATCAAATGGTCAATATCAATTCCATGCTGCCTCAAAACGCGGCTGCCTCAACCCATGGGGAAGTTGAAGGTTTAAAGACCGGGATGACCGATTCAGCGGGGAATTGTTTTGTCGGCACTGGGATTTTCAACGGCCGGCGCCTAATTACAGTTGTCTTAAAGGTGCCGGGCGAATATAACAACCAGTTTAAGGTTACCGACGCGATGTTGGGGCTGGTTTTAGACAAGGAGCACTACCTAAGTGTAAACAAGCTTAGCGATTTTAAGAAGGGTGTTCAATCGGTCATCGTCACCCACGCCAAGGGTAAGGGTGTTAAGACGGTACCGCTAACCATCAAGAAGCCGGTCACTCTATGGCTAGGTAAGAACGTCAATTTAAAGCATGCTGACGTTGAATTAATTTTGGATAAAAACAAGCGTACGATTGGTGGCCACAAGCTCCGCGCCCCGGTTAAAAAGGGTGAACGGGTAGGGGTCCTGCGGGTTCACGTTGCGGGCCAGTTAGGTGCCGAAAACGTTGACTTGCCGGTGTATGCCACCAAGACAATTGAAAAAGAAAAGGGAAGTTGGTTTTAGAAAAGACCAGGCAATGCCATTTCTGGCAAGCCTGGTCTTTTTCATTAATTTAGTTGTTATTGGTTAGGTTGGCATTCTTCATTACCTTGGCGGTCGCCTTGGCTAGGTTTTCGATCAGGGTTTCCCCCTCGTTCATGGAAGAGGAGCCATCGGTGTAAATGGCGATCGTGTAGTCGACACCGTTCTTTAGGGTCACGTGGCCAATTGAGTTGACGATCCATTGGTCACTGCCGTAGAAGAGCCAGCCATTTTTAAGCTGGTAGGAAGCGGCCCCGGCCGATGTCCCCCAGGACTGATCTTCCTCGACGTTGTCCATCAAAGAGTAGATTTGCTGGCGTTCATCGGGAGTTAGTAGGTTAGACTTGTAAAAGATGTTGTTGAGCAACTTGACCTGGTCGGAAGCAGTGGTGGTGGTCAGCCCCCATGCTTGATTGACCTTGGTGTGGTCCATGCCAACGCGGTTATAGACGTCTTGCAGGCCGGATTGGCCCCCAATGTAATCGTCAAAAAGGGTGCTAGTGGCGTCGTTATTGGAGTTTTCAATCATTGTTTGGGCCAGGGAATTTTCAGTATCGTTTAGCTGCCCATTGTTGTCTAACAAAAGAGCTGCCATTACCCCCACCTTGACTGTGGAGGCGGTGTGAAACTTATGACCGTGGCTTGCCCTTGTTAGGCGGTAGGTCTGTCCAGTTACTGGAGAGTAGATGGCAATTGATACGTTTTGATCCGTACCGCTGAGCTGCTTTTGCCACGCTTGTTGAAGGCGATCGCCGATTTGATCACCAAAAAATTGTCTTTTCATAGTGGTAAGGGGGTTTGTCGACTGTTTGTTGTCGTTGGAGCCGTTCCCGTTGACCATAGCGATGATCATCACCACCGCCACAAAAATGAACAAAAAGCTCACCAGGCGGGGGATCAGACGGGAGCGCGCTGGACGAACCTCAGAACGGCGTTGCCGAGTTGGCCGTTGTGACATGGCACTAATTCTTCTTTCTCAAAAAATCATTATCTTTCATAATACACAGAAAGTGTGAAGAAGGTCTAAAAATTCAAAAAAAGAGCGGGACCCGACGCAGGCCCCCGCTCGAAGTGTTGAAAATCTGGAACGTCCTTAGTAGTATATCACATTTACTTAAAATTGCGGTGATGGTTTTGAAAAAAGGCGAATTTATGCTGCTACGGCGATGAATAAAGGCGGGGCGCTGCTAATTTATTTAAAGAGATTACTAGGAAAGATCTAAGGATTTTACAGAAAGGGGGGATAAAGGGGTATAATTAAGGTTAATTTTAATTTAGGGGATGAAAATCCAATGGACGAACAACGTTCAGATAAGGAAATCAGGACTGCCAGTTTGGTACTGATGATCTTTTCGTCAATTTTTGGTTTTAGTAACTCGCTGACAGCCTACTATCAAATGGGCTACGCAAGTATGATCTGGTATATCGTAACCGCCATCCTATTCTTTCTCCCGTCGGCAATGATGTTTGCTGAATATGGGGCCTCCTTTAAGGCCGCCCGGGGTGGGATTTTCTCTTGGATGCGGGGGTCGGTCGGTGAAAAACCGGCCTTCATCGGGACCTTTATCTGGCTAGCTGCCTGGGTGGTCTGGCTGGTATCTTCCACCCAGTATTTTTTGGTGTCCTGTTCAACCCTGCTCTTCGGTAGCGACAAGACTCAGACCTGGCACCTCTTTGGGCTGGGGGCCAACCAGACCTTAGGGATCATGGAAATTGCCTTTTTAGCCGTTGTTACATACTTAGCTAGTCGTGGAATTGATAAGATTGCCAAGGTAACCTCAATCTGTGGGGTCTTCACCCTGGGGATCGCGGCCGTCTTTATTCTGGCTTCGCTGGTGATCTGGATCATGGATCACGGAGCCACGGCCGAACCGGTAACGGCGGTCAACTTTGTCCGGTCGCCCAATAGCGCCTTTGTGACGCCGATCGCCGTTATTTCCTTCATCGTCTACGCTCTCTTTGCTTACGGGGGCCTAGAAACGATGGCCGGGGTGATTGATTCGGTTCATAAGCCGGAAAGGACCTTCCCTAAGGCCTTAATCATCGGGATGGTGATCATGACTATGCTGTACATCATTGCCATTTTTATGTGTGGGGTTACCACCAACTGGCATGCGGTGCTAGGAAAGAAAAACGTCGACCTGGCCAATGTCGAGTATGTCTTGATCAATAACATGGGCTTAGTCTTTGGGCACCACCTCGGACTCAGCCATGCCGCTTCACTTACCCTTGGTCGGGTTTTTTCACAGATTACCGCCTTGTCCGACGTCTTCGGGGGGCTAGGGGCCGCCTTTGTTATGACTTACTCACCGATCAAGTCCTTCGTTGAAGGGTGCGACCCGCGCCTGTTGCCTAAAAAACTGACCAGTTTAAATAAGTACCGGATGCCGGCCTTTGCCATGTGGATGCAGATGATTGTGGTTTCCGTGATCGTCTTCTTCATCACCTTTGGGGGGAGCACGGCAGCCTCTTTCTACACGATCCTGACCGACATGATGAATGTTTCATCATCGGCACCGTACTTGTTCTTAATCGGGGCGTTCCCCTTTTTCAAAATGAAAAAGGGTCTCGATCGTCCCTTCGTCTTTTACAAGAGTATGACTACCACCTGGGTGGTCACGGCAATAGTTTGGCTCGTGATCGCCGTGGGGATTGTCTTTACCTGTGTTCAGCCGCTCTTAGAGGGCGATTGGGTAACGGCCTTTTGGACCGCCTTTGGGCCAGTTTTCTTTGGTGTCGTGGCCTGGATCTTCTACAACCGTGCTGAACGAATGCACGTCTTAGACTAAAAAAGTAGCTCCCGTTTTAGTGCGGGAGCTTTTGTTTACTGTCAAATTTGTTCAAATAAGATAAGCGAATAGAAAGGAAGAGCGATCAATGGTTAAATGGAAATGGGGCAAGCAACGGTTACGAGAAACCCTGATATCGATACTACAGATTTTCGCATCCGAAGATGATTATATCCGTAACGGACAGGCACGTCGTCACACTAAGTATGGTGATGTTGATCGTAATAATAACTTGATAAACGATGATCAGGCAAAATGAGCAATCATTTCAGCGGGACTTTCGATCCGGGGGTTGTCATCCCAGATGTCTTCATCGATGAAGGTATCAGCAACGTCCCAGTAGGCTTCTAACAGGGCTGCTCCCGTGTGGGATAAGAGGAGCTGACCGTCACGAAAGCGGGTTAGTAACCACTTATGCGCTCGTTGAGCTAGTAGGGTGGTTTCTAAAAGCGGGGGAAGTGGTGTGGCCGTAGCACAGAGCAGGTGCTCTTGGCCAACCAGGTAAATTCCGTCACTTTGGCTAAGCTTTTCAACGAGGGCCAGGGCCACAAAGTCGTGGTAGGTTAATCGATAACCAGCACCAGGGACTAGAAGGGCCTTGTTAAGTGCTGAGGTGAGTGCCCGCTTACCTTCAAAGGATCGCAAGTTGAACTCGATCAGATCGTTCGCTGGGTGGGCGTTAGGATGGTAAGATAAACGGAGATTGAAAACGGTACCATCCTTTAGGAGGGTGAAGTACAAGCTCTCGCTTCCCCGCGACTGATGGCAGGTTAGCAGGGTAAAATCCCGGGGGAGATTATTTTCGACCTGACGTTGAATAGTGGTTTGCCACGATGTGGGGGATGGTTGTTCAGACATGGCGACCTCCTTTTTAGCATAGTTGTTGTTTACCGTAAGTGTAACAAGCTTTTTAGAATGGGGGAAGTAGAGTGGACTATCGTCAGTATCGTTATCGTGATGATCAATTTGAGATTAAAGAGGCGCCAACAAGGGTTGACCTGGGCCTTACCACTGAGGAATTAAAAAAGCGGGTTCGCGACTGCACTAAGCGGCTAAGCGAACTGCAAAAGGTTCTCTACGCCCAACGGACTTATGGAGTGATCATTATTCTCCAGGCCATGGACGCCGCCGGTAAGGATAGTATGATTGCCCACGTCTTTTCCGGGGTCAACCCAGTGGGGGTTAAGGTTGCTAACTTTAAGCAACCTAACTCGACAGAGATCTTGCACGATTATCTCTGGCGGATTAACCAACAGCTTCCGGAACGGGGACAGATCGGGATCTTTAACCGTTCCTATTACGAAGACGTCTTGATCACCCGGGTTCACCCGGAGATCCTGGTCGGTGAACACTTGCCCAACATCGAAAGGGTCAAAGATATCAAGGAAAGCTTTTACACGGGCCGTTACCAGGACCTCAGAAATTACGAAGCCTACTTGACCCGTAACGGATTTAAGATCCTAAAGTTCTTTTTGCATGTTTCCAAAGAAGAGCAGGGCGCTCGCTTTGCTTCCCGGATTGAAATTCCGGATAAGAACTGGAAATTCTCGGCTGCTGACATTCGTGAACATCAGTATTGGGATCAGTACCAAGCTGCCTACCAAAAGGTGATTCAAAATACGGCAACCAAGGACAGCCCCTGGTATGTGATTCCATCGGATGATAAGTGGACCTCACGCTATATTGTGGCAAGTGCTTTGGTTGACCAGATTTCACGTCTCCCGTTGGCGTACCCATTGGTCACCAAGGATGAGAAGAAGGAATTAAAAGAAGCCCTTAAGGAACTAAAGAAGGGTAACCAAGTTTAACCATAACGAAATTGGGGGAGGTCATTATGCTTTTAAAACAACTCGACTACTTCATTAAGGTCGTTGAAAACCGCTCATTTACTAAAGCAGCGGCGGCCGCCTACATTTCGCAGTCAGCGATTTCCCAGCAAATTCAGGCCCTGGAAAATTCGCTGGGCGTTCAGCTCTTAGAACGCCGTAACCGTTCGTTTATTCTTACTTCAGCGGGAGAATACCTTTACCGCCACGCTCCAGATCTCTTGGAGTCGGCATCCCAACTGGAGTCTGCCACCAGCACCATCGGTCAACGCCAGCTGTCCAAGCTGACGGTGGGTTACCTGCGTGAGTATACTGGGTTCGACTTAGTTCGGGCCGTTAGTGTCTTCAACCAGCATTTTCCGAAGATTGAAATCGATCTAACACTGGGGAGCCATGAGGAGCTATATAACCTGCTTAAGGACGAAAAGGTCGACCTAATCTTCTCTGATCAGCGCCGGGCCCTATCTGAGGAATACGTTAACCGTAAGCTGGCCACCACGAATCTGATGGTCCTGTTCTCTAACCACAACCCACTGTCCAATAAGAAGTCGATTGGCCGTTCAGACTTAACCGACCTGGCCTGTATCCTAATCGCTCCAGAAGAGCAGCAAGAAGAAGAAGCTAACTATTACCGACAAACGATAGGGATTAAGAGCGAGTTTACCTTTGCTGCAACGATGGAGGAGGCGCACGTCATGGTGGCGGCCAACCGGGGCTACATGATTACTGACCGGATGGGGGCCATCAGTTCCCACAATATCAACCTGCCGATGATCAAGGCGGTGCCTCTTTGCGGCGTCGGGGGAACCCTGGTTCACCGTGATTATTACCTTTTCTGGCAGCAGGAGCGGACCACGCCGGCTACTGAGGAGTTTGCCAAAACACTTGAGCGTGAAATTGCAAAACTTGACGACTAAGTTAGTGCGTTGGTAGTGCTAAAGGAGTGGATAAATAAGGAGGTTGCGACTAGTTTGTCGCAGCCTCCTTATCACTTTTGCTTATTGATCCAATTAAGAATTAGAATTGTTAACTCGCCAGCGCCCCTAGTATGATGGACAAAATTAAACGAGGTGATCAAAAAATGACGAAGGTCTTAATTATTGGGGCAACCGGGACGCTGGGATCAGCAGCCCGCCAAACCCTTCTGAAGGAAACGGACGTAGAGTTAACCCTCTTTGCCCGCCACGCCAGCCGGATCAAGCCCACTCCGGGCCGGGAACGGGTTCTGAATGGATCGGTGACCGACTCAGTGGCTCTGGACGAGGCGGTGGCCGGCCAAGACTTTGTCTTCGCTGCTTTGAACGGGGATTTACCAACTTACGCTCAGGCAATTGTGGACGCCATGAAACGCCAGGGGGTTCACCGGCTGGCCTTCATCTCCTCGATGGGAATCTATGGTGAGTTACCGGCCCGCTTGGGGGGTGACGGGACCGTGGCACCGGTCTTACGTCCTTACCGCCGGGCGGCTGACATTGTAGCAAATTCGGGCCTAACCTACACCGTGATTCGACCTGGCTGGTTCACCGGGGGCCCAGTGAACTATGAACTAACCACCAAGGGGCAACCCTTTGGCGGCCACGATGTCTCAGTGGCCTCAATCGCTGACCTAGTTAAGCGTCTGATTATTGAACCAGGACTGGGTGAAAATGAGAGCCTGGGAATCAACACCCCCGGTAGTTAATCCTGGACCGCTTTAAACGAGGATAAGTCAAACAAAAAAAGGTGTGATGTTTTTTTATCACACCTTTTTTGTTTGAGCATTAATTTGTTAACACGGCTTGATTGGCCATAAGGTCCCAGTAGCGTTGGTTGGGCTTAAGAAGGCTACCTGGCCGTGGGACTGGTCAGCAAAGTAACGCAGCGTGGCAACTTGATAACCGTCGTTGACAAAGATTTCCATTAGGGAGTGATCAACGAAGAGGTCAATCTTGAGGGACTGGTGAGCTGGGATGGTCAGGATACGGGTGGTACCGTGGTCTTCAGCAACTGGCTGGCCGGCCATGGCACGGTCAATCACCAACTGACCGTTTTCGGTATCAAAGTTCAAGAAGACCCCGTGTTCTTGTGCTTCGTCGCCAACTAAGAGTAGGCGGCCCTTTTGATCCTGTTCGATCGTGACCTGGAGTTCAAATTGCTGGCCGGCGTCTTCTTTGATCATGGTAGGAGTACCCGTAAACATGGTAGCCCGGTGAGTGTGGCGCAGATCGGCCATTGCTTTAACCGGAGTCTGGTAGAGGTGGCCGTTCTTGTAGTGGAGCTCCTTGACCTGGCTTATTACGTTGGCCCAGTTATTTTCGTCGGTTGGGTAGGTGGTGTCGGGTAGTCCGACCCAAGAAACGGCGTAGGCGGTACCGTCTGGGGCATTGAAGGCTTGGGTGGCATAGACGTCAAAACCTTCATCCAGGTTGGTCATTTGTGGATCTGGATTAACCAGTTGGGGCGCCGTCATATCAAACGAATCGGCAGTCAGGTACATGTTTGGGTAGATGTTTTGGTAGGAGGCCGTTGCTTGGTCCAAGCCCTGAGGGCAGAAAATCATTACGGCCCGGCCGTCGACATCAACGTAGTTGGGACATTCAACCATGTAGCCCAGGTCGCTTTGGCCGACGTTGACTTCACCAACTTCGTGCCAGCCCTCTTCTAGCTGGGTGCTTTCCCAGAGATCAAAGGTCCCGACCTTGCCATCAGTCTTTTGCGCCCCTAAGAGGGCGTAGTAGTGACCGTCTTGTTCCAAGAGCTGGGGGTCGCGGAAGTGTTCGGTGAAGTGGGGCGGGTTGACGAAGAGAGGTTGAGCGAGCTTCTCAACCTGACCATTTTTGTTCATCCATGCGCCAAGCTGGTAGGGAATTCGTTCCCAGTCTTTAGTCCGGTGGTTACCGGTGTACATCAAAAAGAGTCGGTTGCCAATCGCCTTGGCTGAACCGGAGTAGGCCCCGTGGCTATCAAACTCAGTGTCTGGGGCAACGGCAAGGCCGAGGTCTCGCCAGTGGACGAGGTCCTCGGAGACGGTGTGCATCCAGGACTTAACCCCGTGCGTAGCTCCAAACGGGAAGGACTGGTAGAAGAGGTGCCAGAGGCCGTTAAAGTAGGAAAAACCATTCGGGTCATTCAAAAGCCCCGAGCTAGGGTGTAAGTGGTAGCGCACCTGCTTGGGGTCGGTTGCGGCCTGTCGTTGCAGGTCCAAGAGGGTTTGGGCGCTGTACTGATCGTAAGATTGGTAACGTTGTTGGCGAGTCCATTCCATGGTAAAAGTACTCCTTTAGTAAAATTACTCTTATTTTAGAGTTGGGGCGCAACCGCTGTCAATTGATTATTAGCTTTTCAAAAAATGATCAACGCCGTTTTGGATGCGCACTATAATGAACGTAATTAGTCAAAAGGAGGAACTAAAATGTTTGAACAAATTCCGGCTACCATGAAGGCCTGGGCTGTCAAAAGTCCGGCACCGATCGAAAGTGTTCCTTGCCCCTTGCAACTAGTTGAAAAACCAGTTCCGAGCCCAAAGGCCGGGGAGGTATTGGTGAAAGTTTTGGCCTGTGGGGTCTGTCATACTGATCTGCATGTTGCAGAAGGAGACCTACCGGTTCACCAGCCAAACGTCACTCCGGGTCACGAAATTGTTGGCCGGGTAGTTCAGTTGGGCCTGGAGTGTCAGCGGTTTGAAGTCGGTGATCGGATCGGAATTCCCTGGTTTCGTTACGCTTGCGGTGTTTGCCGTTACTGCCGGTCTGGGCGTGAAAACCTCTGCCCAAACTCTAAGTACACCGGTTGGGACCATGATGGTGGCTACGCTGAGTACGTAACCGTACCGGAGGGCTTTGCATACCGGATTCCAGCACGTTATAAGAGTACGGAGGCGGCCCCGCTTCTTTGCGCTGGTATCATTGGCTACCGGGCCCTCTTACGGGCTAACGTTCCTGCCGGTGGCCGCCTAGGCTTATACGGCTTCGGTGGTTCGGCGCACCTGGCGGCTCAGCTGGCGATTAAGCAGGGGGTGGAGGTGCATGTCTTTACCCGGGGAAAGGATGCCCAAAAATTTGCCCTGGAATTGGGGTGTGCCTCGGCCCAGGGGGCTTATGATTGCTCACCAGTACCGTTGGACTCGGCAATTCTTTTCTCACCGGCTGGGGAAATGGTACCCAATGCCCTGGCCAACCTGGCCCCTAGTGGGACGCTAGCCTTGGCTGGTATTTACCTAAGTGACGTGCCCAGCCTAAACTACCAGGATCACCTTTTCCACGAAAAAACGGTCACCAGTGTTGAATCCAACACTCGCCAAGATGGCGAGGAGTTTTTGAGGCTGGCTGACCGGCTGGGGATCACGCCAACGGTCACCCCGGTGACATTTGACCAGGCTGACCAGGTTCTGAAATGGGTTGCTAGAGGAAATATTGATGGCGCTTACGTGCTTGAAATGCCGTCATAGCGGGCTTGCGATGAGCTTACGAATGGTAACGATTTCTAAATGTATGTCAAACGGTTGACAATTCCGAATAGTCCTGTATGATTAGTAATGCAGAAAAACGCTTTCAAAGCGTACATATTATTAATACTTACAGATGGAGGAAAGATTATGGATCATAAGCAAGTCGCCACCGATGTCATTAAGGCTATCGGAGCAGATAACATTGTTGCGGCGGCCCATTGTGCCACTCGGTTAAGATTAGTTCTTAAAGACGACGAGGCCATCGACCAAAAGGCCCTCGATAACATCGACGGTGTTAAGGGAACCTTCAAGACCAACGGCCAATACCAAGTTATTATTGGACCTGGGGACGTCAACAACGTTTACGACGAGCTGATCAAGCAAACCGGCTTGAAGGAGGTCTCAACCGAAGACCTGAAGCAAATTGCGGCCAAAAACCAGAGGTTTAACCCGGTCATGGCCTTTATCAAGCTGTTATCGGACATCTTTGTGCCAATCATTCCGGCCTTGGTTGCCGGCGGTCTTTTGATGGCCCTTGACAACGTTTTGGTATCCCAAGGTTTATTTGGACCAAAGTCAGTTGTTGAAATGTATCCGGCCATCAAGGGGCTGGAAGGGATGGTCAACGTCATGTCGGCGGCTCCATACGTCTTCTTGCCAATCTTGGTTGGGATCTCCGGGGCCAAGCGCTTCGGGGCTAACCAGTTCCTTGGGGCCGTTGTCGGAATGATGATGACGGCGCCGGCCTTGGCGGAAGGGGGAACTTGGCACCTCTTCAACTTCAGTGTCCACATTCAGTCTTACACCGGTCAAGTAATCCCGGCTTTGGCTGCGGTATGGATCCTGTCAATTTTTGAAAAGTGGTTCCACAAGAAGTTACCGTCAGCCGTGGACTTCACCTTCACGCCGCTTTTGTCCGTTATCTTAACCGGGTTCTTGACCTTCATCGTGGTCGGCCCAGTTATGAAGGAATTGTCTGACTTAATCACTAATGGGATCGTTTGGCTCTACTCCACGTTAGGCTTTGTTGGAACTGGGATCTTTGGGGCCATCTACTCGCCAATCGTTTTGACGGGGCTTCACCAATCCTTCCCAGCCATCGAAACTCAGTTGGTGACCGCCTACAAGAGTGGTACGGGTTATGGGGACTTCATCTTTGTCGTTGCCTCAATGGCCAACGTTGCCCAGGGGGCTGCCACGACCGCCGTTTACTTCTTAACTAAGAACGAAAAGATGAAGGGACTCTCTGGATCGGCTGCCGTTTCAGCCCTCCTAGGGATCACGGAACCGGCCCTCTTCGGGGTTAACCTGAAGCTTAAGTTCCCATTCTTCTGTGCTCTGATTGGATCTGCCACCGCTGCTACTTTAGCTGGCCTCTTCCACGTTGTTGCCGTTTCAATGGGTTCAGCCGGATTCATCGGCTTCTTATCCATCGGCGCCAAGTCTATTCCGTTCTATCTCTTGTGTGAAGTGGTTTCCTTTGTGGTTGCCTTCATCATCACCTACCTCTACGGAAAGACGCACAATCGCTTGGTAAACCCGGTGGTTGAAGCTGCTGATACCGATGCGGCTGATGCAACGGCTCAAGCTAACGAATCTGGTACCGAAGCGGCTGGTGCTAACGAAGCTGTTCAAACGGAAACAATCTCTAGCCCAGTTAACGGGACCGCTGAAGATCTGAGTCAAGTTAACGACGAAGTCTTCTCCCAAAAGATGATGGGGGATGGGGCAGCCGTAATCCCAAGTGACGGGACGATCGTGGCTCCGGCTGACGGTGAAATTACCGTTGCCTACGCCACTAAGCATGCCTACGGCTTAACCACCACTGATGGGGCTGAAGTCCTGATTCATATTGGGTTAGACACCGTTAATTTGAAGGGTGAACACTTCACCTCCAACGTAACACAAGGCCAAAAGATTAAGAAAGGTGACGTTTTAGGAACCGTTGATCTTGATGCCGTTAAGGCGGCCGGCTACGATACCACGACCATGATCGTAGTTACTAACACTGCTAACTACAGTGCTGTAAAACGACTCGCTGATGGGGCGGTTCAGGCCGGAGATGACCTAATCGCCGTCGTTGGTAAAAACTAAACATCTCGCATCTCTCTTTAAACTGGGGCGTCGCACAACTATGCGGCGCCCTAGTTGTGTTAAAATGAGGAGCAATTACTATTTTGGAGGAAAGACATGAGTCAATATCCACAACTAAACTTGGCCGCCGTCGACGACGTTTTGGCCACCATTAAAACCAACCAGGGTGACATTAAGATCCAACTATTTGAAAAGCAGGCTCCCAAGACGGTGAAGAACTTTGTTGAATTAGCCAAGAAGGGCTACTACAAGGGTGTAATCTTTCACCGGGTAATTCCGGACTTCATGATCCAGGGAGGCGATCCAACTGGGACTGGCGCCGGTGGTGAATCGATCTACGGCCGGACCTTTGAAGACGAATTCTCAGAGGAACTCTTCAACTTTAAGGGGGCCCTTTCGATGGCTAACGCTGGCCCAAATACTAATGGAAGCCAGTTCTTTATCGTTACTAATGAGAATGTACCGGCCAACATGATGAGCCAAATGAAAGCTGCTGGTTATCCAGAGGAGGTTATTGCTCACTATCAAGAGGGGGGCACACCGTGGCTGGACTTCCATCACACTGTCTTTGGCCAGGTAGTTGAAGGCATGGACGTGGCCGAAAAGATTTCCAAAGTCAAGCGTGATTATAGTGACCGGCCGCAAGAAGACGTTGTAATTGAAGACATTGTAATTTCAGAATAATTAATTTACGGGCGCCCTTACTTGGACGCCCGTTTTAGTTTCTTTTCACCAGTAAATCCCACAGTGCTTGGCCGGGGGTGGAGAGAATTCGGTTGGCCCGGGTGGCAACGGAAACGAAAAATTCCGGAGCACCGGGGTCCAGCAGGGGGATGGTGATTAGGTTATCACTAGGATCGATGGCCAGGGTTGTTAAAAACCCGATTCCGGCGTTTTTAGCGACTAGGGTCTTCAAAACGTGGACGTCGTGGGTTTCAAAGGCAACTTTGGGCCGGATACCAGCGGTACGAGTGGCCTGCTTGAAGGCCTGGGCGTGTACGTACTCGTCAGCCAGGGTAATGAAGCGTTCATGGGTGAGTTCCTTGAAGTGAACCCCGGTAGTTCGGGCCAAGGGATGGTTGGGAGCAACAATAATCTGAAGCGGGGCCTTGGTAATCACCTGGGTCAAAAAGGCATCCTGGTGCAAAGGGGTGAGCGATCCCAGCAGGGCGATGTCGATAACCCCTTTTTGAAGCAGTCTGGTTAACTCGCTGGAGCCGTGGTCATCAACTTCCAGGCGTTGCAAGAGCCCGGCGTCTAACAGGGCCGGAGTATAAGCTGGAAAGAAGTAGTTACCAATGATGGGAGGCAGGCCAAAGTGGATCCGATCCTGTTTAGCCCGGGTGAGTTCCAGGTGGGCAACCTCAAGCTCACTTAGGATGGTTTGAACGTGACGGTCAAACTGTAATCCCCCGGGAGTAACGGTTAGTTCGTGATGAGACTGGCTTCGGATGAAAAGCGGCGCCCCGACATCATTCTCAAGCCGTTGGATAGCCATTGTGATCGTTGGCTGGGTAACCCCAAAGTGGTCGGCAACTTTAGAAAAATTTTTGTGAATTACCAGGTCATGAAAATAACGTAACTCCTTAATATTCATGCTTGATCCCTTCTCCCTTAACGGTTTTCTTTTATCATATCAATAAAATTAATTAGCTTCCATAAGTTTGACTATCACAAGGCCACCAGACTATGATCGACCACGATGAGAGAAGAAAGTTAATTTAAAGTGAAAGGACCACGAGAAAAATGGTTAGTGGATATGAATTGCTAAACAACCCCTTCTTGAACCGGGGGACGGCCTTTACAACGGAGGAACGCAAGCAGCACGGTCTGTTAGGGCTTCTGCCGCCGCGGGTCAAGACGATTAATGAACAGGCAGACGAAATGTACGCCCTCTACCAAAAGAAGGGAACTCTGATTGAAAAGCGCCACTTTTTGATGGAAATTTTCAACAACAACCGGACCCTCTTCTTTAACCTGATGGAAAAGCACATTAACGAGTTTATGCCGATCGTGTATGATCCGGTGATTGCCGAGGCAATTGAACAGTATAATGAACGCTTCATGAAACCCCAGGACGCAGCGTACCTGACGGTTGATCACCCGGAAGATAACCGAACGATCTTAAAGAATGCTGCCGCAGGGCGTGACATTCGCCTGGTTGTGGTGACCGACGCCCAGGGAATCCTCGGTATTGGCGACTGGGGAGTTAACGGGGTCGACATCGCCGTGGGCAAGCTAATGGTTTACACGGCCGCTGCTGGTATCGACCCGGCCCAGGTCCTGCCAGTTTCGATTGATGCTGGGACCAACAACCAAGAGCTTTTAAATGATGATGACTACCTAGGCAAGCGCCACGACCGGATCGAAGGGGCGCAATACTTTGACTTCATTGATCATTTTGTTGATGACGTGGAGACCCTTTTCCCAAAGAGCCTCCTGCACTTTGAAGACTTTGGCCGGGGAACGGCCGCTAAGATTTTGGATAAGTACCAAGACAAGATCTTGACCTTTAATGACGACATTCAAGGGACCGGGGTGATCGTCTTAGCCGGGATCCTCGGTGCCCTGAAGATCACCAAGGAAAAGCTAGTCGACCAGACCTTCTTGAGTTTTGGGGCCGGAACAGCCGGAATGGGAATCGTTAAAATGTTGTGTGAGGAGTTAGTTCGTCAAGGTCTCAGCCCTGAGGAGGCTAAAAAGCACTTCTACCTGGTTGACCGCCAGGGGCTTTTGTTCGACGACACCCCAGGCTTGACCCCGGAGCAAACCCGCTTTACCCGTAAGCGGGATGAATTTAAAGACGCCGATCAATTAACCACCTTAGCAGCGGCAATCAGGGCTGTTCATCCTACGGTAATGGTTGGTACATCAACGGTTCACAACGCCTTTACGGAAGAAGTAATCAAAGAGATGGCAGCCCACACTAAGCGGCCGATCATCTTTCCAATTTCTAATCCAACCAAGAAAATTGAGGCAATGCCAGACGATATCCTAAACTGGTCGGACGGCCGGGCCTTAGTGGCCACCGGGATCCCCACCCCAGCAGTTGACTACCAGGGGATCAAGTACGAAATTGGTCAGGCCAACAATGCCCTAATCTACCCTGGGGTTGGCTTCGGGGCCCTTGCTGTTCAGGCGAAGAAGATTAATGACAACATGCTGGCCGCTGCCGCGCACGCTTTAAGCGAGCTGGTTAACGGCGAGCAGGCTGGGGCAGCGGTTTTACCGCCGGTTGATAAGCTGACTGACTTCTCAAGGAAGGTGGCTGAGGCGGTGGCCCAGTCGGCGATTGACCAGGGCTTGGCTTCACCAGGAATTACGGATGCCAAGGAGGCGGTTGCAGCCTTTACTTGGCAGGCTGAATATAAGCCGCTTGAAGAAGAACTAGCTAAGTTTAATTAAATTTCAAAACTAAAAAAGGATCCGACTACTCAAGATTGAGCGGTCGAATCCTTTTTTTTAATAAAGAATTAGTGAAGAAAAGCTGGCTAATTCTTATTTGCTTGCTGAAGCATCAGTGTCAACTTCCGGCTCTTCCGGAGCGTCTTCACTGGCGCTGGCACTGGCGTCCATCGCCGGTGCTTGGGTTGCTGGTGCTTGACTTACTGGTGCCGGTGTTGTTGACGTCTCTTCTTCGGTGCTAGAAGCGCTGGCCTCGGTGTCAGCAGCCACTGGTTCGGCTACTGGTTTGGTGCTGGTCTCTTCCTTGGCGCTAGCATTAGCGTTAGCGTCGACCTTGCTGTTCGGGTCGTCAACTAGCTTTTGGCCGGTCATTTCCAGATACTTCTTAACCACTGGCCAGAAGTCAAAGACGATTTCGTTGATCCCGCGGTAGACGTTCTCATCGTCATGGATGGCTTGGTAATTGTTAACAACCCACTTGACGTTCTTCTTGTCGACTGGTTCGGCCAGTTGGAATAGATCGGTCTTGCCGGTCCGCAGGGTGTGGACAACCTGCTTAACGTGGTCGTGGACGTTGCGAACATCAGGGTGAACCACTGACATTGGCGAACCCGGTTGTTGTGGCGTCCGGGAGGCAAACATCTTAGAAGCTGGTGCTTTGTGGTTGTAGTAAAGGAACTGGTTATTGTCGTCAACGTAGGTTAATTCGGCCGGAATGGACTTTAAGAACCAGTTGATTTGGTCAACGGTTAAGACCCCGGCATCGAGCTTAACGTAGTCCTTGCCGGAAGCGGCGTTGGTAATTTTAGCGGCCTTTTCAACCCAATCTGGGTCGCCTGGCTTAACCCCTTCAATGGTGGTGTCAGTCTTACCAGAGGCAGTCAGGTCTTCGTTTTTGTAGGCATCGGCTGGTTCCGGCCCCTTTAAGGCCTTCAGGACGTTAACCCACTTGGAGAACTTTTCAAGCAGGTTGGCTAGGCGGTTAACCGTACCGCCGTCCTTCAAGTTGCCGTCCTCGTCAAAGGCGTCGCGGACGTTACCGAGTAGGAATTCGTTACCCGGCATTACCAGGGCGTTAACCCCCGGTGCTTCTAAGATTTCGCGCAGATCCAATTGGGCCCGGGATGACCCTTGGGTAAAGTAAGACGCCCCAACGATCAGGACCGGCTTGTCCTCTAGCGGGTGGATTTTGTATGAGAGCCATTCGATCGTGGACTTCAAGGCCGCGGTCGTAGTGTGGTTATGTTCTGGCGTAGCCATGATAACCCCATCGGCATTTTCGATCCGGTGTTTTAAGTATTGAACGGCCATCCCGTTAGTTTGGTCGTTATCCTCGGAAAACATCGGGACATCCTTAATGGAAACCACTTCAATGTCGGCAAGGTTATTGAAACGGTTAGCAATAAAGGTCATTAATTTACGGTTGTATGAATCTTCGGCGATTGAGCCGACAATCCCAACTAACTTCATGCGTGAGTTCCTCCTCAGTTTATAAGTCGTTCTTCAAATCGGAGTTACGGATGTCTTGCATCACGTGCTCGCGGTCGTACACCAGGTTCTTGTTGACGTCCACAAAGGTGGCGAAATCTTCAAACAGGCCGTCTAAGCGGGCAATCAGGGCGTCTTCCTTTAGATGACCTTCCTCATCAAAGGCCTGCAGAGAGTGGCCAACCATGTATTCTGATGATGGCATGATTCGTGCAGATAATTCCGGGGAGTCTAACATTTGGCGTAACATCAGTTGGGCCCGCGAAGTTCCCAGCATCCCGTAAGAAGCTCCGGTAATCATGACCGGCTTGTCGGCAAACGGGTGGATCCCATAGGAGAGCCATTCCAGAGCGTTCATCAAGACAGCTGGGACCCCGTGGTCGTATTCAGGGGTGGAAATAATAACCCCATCGGATGCATCAATTTTCTTAGCCATTTCGGTAACCCGTTCTGGTACCGAGCGGTCCGGGGTCTTGTAAAAGACTGGCAGGCCGCCAATATCCATCAGTTCAATTTCGGCCTCGTCGGCGAAGTGTTCCTTGATGAACTGCAACAAACGGCGGTTGGTGGAGCCTTGACGGTTGGTCCCAGCAATCCCAATGTAGTGCTTCATATGATCAAATCCTCTCATTTCAGTTTGCTCACTTGTTAAAGGGCTAACAAATCACCCTTATTTTGACATAAATTTGAAATAAAATCAATTGATGATAATTATTTTTAAAGTTACAGGTGACTTGGGGTCACTAAGTACCAATGGCCTAGCCAAAATTAATGGATTTAACTTCTATGAAAACGGCATCATCACGGGTTTTATAAAGGCGCAGTAAAGTTGATGAAAATCAACCTAGGCAATAAATTACGGGTTAAAATAAGCAAAATTTATAATTACTGGACGGTTTGACTATAAGTTGGTGGGGGGATTATTGTATAACTGTTAGCAAATGTGTAACATTTCACAATAACTAAAAAAACACAATTTGGAGGACGAAAATCATGCCACAATTCCGGACTGAAGAAGACACCTTAGGACCCGTTCAAATCCCGCAAGAAGCGCTTTGGGGCCCTCAAACTGAACGCAGCCGTCACAACTTCCCAACTGGCCAATTTATGCCGCTAGGGATCATTCGTGCGCTGTTGAACATTAAGAAGGCGGCCGCCCAGGCTAACCTGGAATTAGACCAGATTGACAAGGACAAGGGAACGCTGATTATCGAAGCCATCGACCAACTGCTCGCCCTGTCCGATGAAGACCTGCGCAAGGACTTCCCGCTCAAGGTTTACCAAACTGGTTCCGGGACCCAAACTAACATGAACACCAACGAAGTAGTAGCTAACCTCGCTGGTCGCCTGAACCCGGATGTGACCGTCCTGCCAAACGACGACGTTAACAAGGGTCAATCCTCCAATGACGTTTACCCAACGGCAATGAACATTGTCGCTGTTGAAGCCTTGGACAACCTTTTGCCAGCTGTCCAACACCTGATTGATGAACTTAAGGCTAAGCAGGAAAAGTACTGGCACGTCGTTAAAGTTGGTCGGACCCACCTGCAAGATGCCACTCCGTTAACCTTTGGCCAAGAAGTTTCTGGTTACGTGGCGGCCTTGGAACACGACCGGGACTACCTAAAGCAGCTGCAACCAACCCTTTTGGAACTGGCTATCGGGGGAACGGCCGTTGGGACCGGACTGAACGCCGCTCCAGGGATGCCAGAAAAGATCGCTGAAAAGGTGTCCGCCGTTTACGGCCACGAATTCACGGTTAAGACTAACAAGTTCTTTGGTCTGGCTAACCACTCCGGCTTAAACGTGGTTCACGGGGCCCTGAAGGCTTTAGCCGCTGACATGTTTAAGATTGCCCAGGACGTACGTTTCTTGGCTTCTGGTCCGCGGGCCGGTTACGGTGAATTGAACATTCCGGCTAACGAACCGGGCTCATCAATCATGCCAGGGAAGGTTAACCCAACCCAAGCCGAAGCCGTAACGATGGCAGCGCTGCGGGTCTTTGGTAACGACACGGTGGTTTCAATGGCTGCCAGCCAAGGGAACTTTGAAATGAACGTTTATAAGCCGGTTATGATCGACGCCTTCTTGGAATCCGCCGACCTCTTAACCGGGACGATTACTGGCTTTGCTGACAAGATGATTGCCGGACTAACGGTTAACGACGCCCGGATGAAGGAATTGCTAGACAACTCCCTAATGACGGTAACGGCGCTTTCGCCATACATCGGCTACCACGATGCTGCTAAGATTGCCCAGGCCGCTGACAAAGCCGGCTCAACCTTGAAGGAAGCGGCCTTAAAGTCCGGTAAAGTAACCGAAGAACAATACGACGAATGGATGAACATGTTAAAGATGACCAACGTCGATAAGCAAGACTAGGAGGAAAAGATGGGCGAAAAATATCAACCACGTTCGGCAAGTGAATTGAAAGAACGTTACGATACGGTGATCATCGGGTCCGGGGGTGCTGGTTTGACGGCCGCCATTCAGGCCCATGAACTTGGCCTTTCAGTGGCTGTCTTGGAAAAGGAAGAGGGCCTCGGGGGTAACACCAACCGGGCCTCATCCGGGATGAACGCCGCCGAAACCAACGTTCAGCTTCACCACGGCGTTATCGATAACGTTGGCTCCTTTTACCGGGAGACTTACCAGGATGGGGGCCGCTTAAACGATAAGGACCTCCTGGGTTACTTTGTCCACCACTCCGCTTTAGCCATTGACTGGCTGGCTGACCACCAGATTAAGTTGGAAGATGTCACGATTACCGGGGGGATGTCGGTAATGCGGACCCACCGGCCAGCTTCATTAGCTCCGATCGGTGGCTTCCTGGTTAGCGAACTACTTCGGGTGGCTGGCCAAGAGGGGATCGACGTCTTTAACAAGACCAAGGTCACTAAGCTCTTAAAGGATGATAACGGTACGGTCAACGGGGTCGAAGTTGAATTTGCCGGGGGGACCAAGACGATAGCGGCTAACAGCGTCATCCTGGCCACCGGGGGCTTTGGTGCTTCTAAGGAATACATGAAACGCTACCGCCCAGACCTGATTGATTACAAGACCACCAATCAGCCAGGGGCTACTGGGGACGGCCTGAAGCTTGGCGAAGACGTCGGGGCGCAACTGGTTCAAATGGACCTGATTCAGGTACACCCAACCGTTCAACAAGACAACCCGCACGTTTACCTGATTGGGGAAGTTGTTCGAGGCGAAGGGGCCATTTTGGTTAACGCCAAGGGCCAACGCTTCGTTAACGAGTTAAACACCCGTAAGATTGTTTCCAACGCAATCACGGCGTTGCCGGAACACTCTGCTTACCTGATCTTTGACCGGGGAATCCGGGACCGGGCCAAGGCGGTCGAATTCTACGACAAGGTTGGCCTAGTGGTTTCCGGTGAAACGATCGAGGAGCTGGCCACTAAGCTGAAGATGGACCCGGCTACTTTGGAAAAGACGGTTGCCACCTGGAACAAGGCGGTTAAGGACCATGACGACCAAGAATTCAACCGAACAACCGGGATGGATCGTGATATTTCCAAACCAGGCTTTTACGCCATTCACATCGCTCCGGCCATCCACTACACAATGGGGGGATTGCACATCAACACCCGTACTGAAGTCCTGGATGGCAACGGTAACGTGATTCCTGGCCTGTTTGCGGCCGGTGAAGTTGCCGGTGGTCTGCACGGGAACAACCGGGTTGGAGGTAACTCAATCGCAGAAATTGTGATCTTTGGTCGCCAAGCCGGTCAACAAGTTGCCCTATACCAACAAAAGAAGCAATAAGCGAAAAAAGAGAAAAGAGAATTGATTAGGGAAAAGTAAATGAAGAATTTAGAAAGAGTTAATTACCGGGGCTTTATTTGGCCGGTAATCGTGGGGGTCATTCTATGGCTGCTCACACCAATGAAACCAGCTGCCGTTCCCGTTGCCGGCTGGCACATGTTTGCTCTCTTTGTAGCAACAATTATTGCCTGCATCACTCGGCCCCTGCCGATTGGTGGGGTATCAATCCTTGCGTTTGCCTTGACTGTTTTAACCGGGACCCTACCGATGGACAAGGCAATCTTGGGCTTCGGGAACAGTTCAATTTGGATGATCGCAATGGCCTTTTTCATTGCCCGGGGCTTTATTAAAACCGGGTTGGGCCGGCGAATTGCCTTAACCTTTGTCCGCATCTTTGGGAAAAAGACACTGGGCTTGGCTTATTCCTTGATCGGGGTGGACCTGATCATGGCTCCGGCCACTCCTTCAAACACTGCCCGGGCTGGTGGGGTCTTATACCCCATCATCAAGTCCTTGGCCCAATCCTTTGGTTCCGACCCTAAGGATGGCACAGAACGCAAGATCGGTTCCTTCTTGATCTTTGCTGAATACCATGGTGACATGATCACCGCCGCCATGTTCATGACGGCCATGGCCGCCAATCCCTTGGTACAAACCCTGGCCAAATCAAGCCACGTCAACATCAGCTGGGGGAGCTGGTTCCTAGCCGCCCTGGTTCCGGGGATCATTTCCTTGATCGTCGTTCCGTGGTTAATCTACAAGCTGTATCCGCCTGAAATCAAGGAAACGCCTAACGCTAAGCAGTGGGCGGAAAAGGAACTGGCTGACATGGGTAAAATGACCCTGCCCGAAAAGCTAATGGCCGTGATCTTCGTGATCGCCCTGGTCCTCTGGATGACTGGAAGCTTAACCAAGATCGATGCCAGCCTAGCCGCCTTCATAACCCTGGGCTTGCTCTTGATCGTTGGGGTCCTGAGCTGGACCGATGTCCTGCACGAAACCGGGGCTTGGAACACCTTGACCTGGTTCTCCGTTCTGGTTATGATGGCCGGTTCCTTAACCACCTTAGGCTTTATTCCATGGCTTTCTGAAAGCATTGGGAGCATGCTTCACGGGATGAACTGGTTTGTGGTTTTGATCATTGTAATTGTCTTCTTCTTCTACAGTCACTACCTTTTTGCCAGTTCTACGGCCCACGTGACGGCGATGTACTCCGCACTGTTAGCGGTTGCCATCTCTGCTCATGTTCCACCAATGCTGGCTGCCTTGTTGCTTGGGTTCTTCGGAAACTTGAACGCTTCGACGACCCACTATGCTTCTGGTCCAGCACCAGTTTTGTTCGGTTCGGGTTACGTTCCGCAAAGCAAGTGGTGGTCGTTGAACCTAGTCCTCGGGATCTTCTACCTGGTTGTTTGGATCGGGGTCGGAAGCCTGTGGATGAAGGTTCTGGGTATGTGGTAGTTACCTTTACCTAAAATCGAATAATACCGTAATTAAACAGCCTGGGGCGCCCGTAAGTAACGAACGCTCCAGGCTGCTTTTACGTTTAAGGAACTGAATTGTGATAAAATTTCTAACTAAAGGGGGAACGCCCATATGAATACGCGCGATTTGCAATACTTTACGGCGGTAGTGGAAAAGAAAAACTATACCCAGGTTGCCGGCCAGTTTGGGGTCGCCCAGCCCACCGTCACTCAGGCCATCCAGCGGCTGGAGCGGGAGTTTGGCGCCCAACTGGTCGACGTGGCCCGGGGGAGACGCGGGATGAGGATTACCCGGGCCGGGCAATTACTCTACCAGGCTGCTGATCGGATCAATAATCAGCTCGACCTCGCCCAAAAATCGATTGCCCAGGCCGCTCGCGGCGATATTCGCTTTGGACTACCACCAATCATTGGTAAGATTTACGTACCAGGTTTGGTCAAAAACTGCCCGCCCGACCTCTTATCGTGTTTACGGATTACCGACCAGGGATCGGGCGAGCTGATGCGGCTGTTGAAGGATGGTCAGATTGACATCGCCGTTTTGGGTTCCATTGCTCCGATCAATGAACCGGGCCTCTTTGTCGATCGGGTCGCCCAGCGTCCTTTCACCGTGGTAGTTAGTGAAGATAACCCGCTGGCCAAGAAAAAACGGGTGGCCTTTAGTGACTTAGCTAACGAACGTTTCATCAATTACAGCGATCAGTATGTTCACCGGGCAGCCTTTGACGCATACTGTGACGCGGCCCGGGTCCGTCCGGAGGTCACCCTCTACCCGCTACCCAACATCTCCTGGATCAAGGAGCTGGTTCGCCAAAACCTTGGGATTAGCCTAATTGTTTTGGATGCGGTCAAAGATGAACCGGGAATTGTCTCGTTAACCTTGACTGACGTGGCTCCGGTCAGCTTCTTCATTTCGGTGGCCACCCGTGAGGGCTACGTTTTAAGCGAAGACGAACAGATGCTGGTTAACGCCTTAAAGCACCTTGAACTATTTGGGGTGGACTAATTACGCCTACACAAGTTGAACCGATCCTCCTATAATAAGACTTAATTTCTGGCCTTCATGGTCATATGAGGAGAATTAGAGACAATGGACAAAGAACAAACGGTGGGGAAAGACTACCACCACCACATGCAGATTCCGTGGCAAGATTTTGTGGAAGATGATAACGTCACCCCGGCTAAACAGGCCCCGTTGGTCGAACGGTCAATGATCGTCGGCCGGGTAGGACTGATGATTCTGGCATGTGGGACCGGGTCCTGGCGTGTCCGTGATTCAATGAACGTGATGGCCCGGACCCTGGGGCTGACCTGCTCAGCTGACATTGGACTGGTGTCGATTGAATATACCTGCATTGATGACAATCACAGTTACACCCAGGCAATCTCGTTACCAACCACTGGGGTCAACACGACCCGTTTGAATGCCCTGGAGAAGTTTGTTAAGGAGATCGAACGAGGGAGCCACGAATGGACGATTGCCGAAATCGACCGGCGCCTGACCAAAATCGAACAGATGAAGGGCAATTACCGCCCCTACCAGGTAGCCCTGGCGGCTGCTGTAGCCTGCTCGGCCTTCGTTTTCTTGCTGGGGGGTGGCCCGGTTGAAATGTTGTGCTCCTTTATTGGGGCCGGGAGTGGTAACTTTGTCCGGCGTAAGATGATCGATCGCCACATTACCCTTCTGGCCGGCGTGGCGGTTTCCGTGGCGGTGGCCTGTCTGTTATACCTAATCCCCTTCATGGCTTTACAAAACCTCTTTGGTATCAATGTGCACCACGAGGCTGGTTATATCGGGGCCATGCTCTTTATCATCCCTGGTTTTCCCTTTATCACATCGGGATTGGATTTGGCTAAGCTAGACATGCGCTCGGGATTAGAGCGAGCGACCTACGCCCTTTTAATCATCACCGTCGCCACGCTGGTTGGTTGGCTAGTGGCCTTGATGGTTCACCTACAGCCAGGTAACTTTGCGGCCCTCCCCCTAAACAAGTGGCAGCTCTTACTCTTACGATTACCCGCCTCCTTTTGCGGAGTCTTTGGCTTTTCGATTATGTTTAATTCCTCCCCTAAGATGGCGGCCACGGCGGGAGTGATCGGGGCATTAGGAAATACCCTTCGGTTAGAGCTGGTTGACTTTGGGATGGCCGGGGGACCGGCGGCCTTCATTGGAGCACTAGTCTGCGGTTTGTTGGCCGCGGTTGTTCGTAACCGGGTTGGTTACCCGCGGATCGCAATTACAATTCCCTCCGTGGTGATTATGGTGCCCGGGTTGTATATGTATCGGGCGGTCTACAACCTTGGCCTCCAGTCGATCCACAGCGGGGCAAATTGGATGACCCAAGCAATGCTGATTATATTTTTCTTACCGCTTGGCCAGGTAGCCGCCCGGGTTTTGACGGATACCAAGTGGCGTCATAACGGTTAAAGGGGGTTGTGGACATGCAAATTAAATACCCCGCAAAATTATTAGCTCAGGTGGAAGAGGCGGTCAAGGATCGGCCCCTGACCGGCTTTGTGGCCGGAGCAGGGCCAAAGCACCCAACCGTGATGCTGATTGGCGAGGCCCCGGGGCGGAGTGAAACCGATTCAAGGGTTCCCTTCAGTGGGACCTCAGGTAAGGAGTTAATGAAGCTGATTGAAGGGGTTGGCCTATCGCGAGAAACGGTCCACATCACTTCAGTGGTCCGCAAGCGTCCCTATTCAATTAAGGTGGTTACAGACAAAAAGACCGGTGAAAAGGTCGAAAAACGACCTAACCGGACGCCAACCAAACGGGAGGTACTGGCCTTTGGTCCGCTTTTTGATTGGGAGTTGGCCACCGTGGCCCCCAAAGTGTTGGTTCCGCTGGGTAACAGTAGCCTACAACGTCTGCTGGGCCCCGGGGCGAAGATTGGTGAATTACATGGTCAGGTTCTCCACCGACCGGTTCTGGTGACCAAGCCTGATGGGACGGGCTATCAAATTGGAACTAGGGATTACTACATCGTTCCCATGTACCACCCGGCTGCCTTTTTGTATGCCCGGCGCCTAGAACCAACCGTCCAGGCTGACTGGCAGGAATTCGGTAAGTGGCTCAAAAAGATGGCTTTTCTGCCATGTGAAAAGGGGGTGTGACAGCTTGTCACGACCCCTTTTTTATGACCACCCAAAGTTGGGATTTTTTAGCCCGTGCCCTTTACCAAAACTTAACGGGGAAACGCTAACGGCCGGGCGTTATTCCGTGTTAGGATCTTAATAAAGATGAGTGAGAGAACGAACGGACACAGAATTTACTTTGAAGGGGAACTTGAATGATGAGGAACGTTAAGAGGCGCTACTTTGACGGCCAGTTGGCTCGTGGAATTGTGGCGAGCATTAAGACCAGTTTAACGGAGGCCACTAAGTGTGGTCATCATCGTTCTCGACAGGCGACGATCACCGAAATGGCGATCCGGGTGTCGGGATTTAAAAAGATGCTTTCCACGCCGGCAAAACTTGCTGACGCTCTACAAACAACGGCTGTAGAAAATGAACAGCCACTGCGTCTGCCTGCCGATGTTAAGATAACGGTGCCGGTCAAGGAAGTAACAATAGCAAATAGTCAGTGTTTTATTCTGAATGCAGGGCTGCATGAACGCCCCGTCATCGTGTACTTGACCGGGGGTGCCTTTTTTAAGCGCCCCTTAAAGGAGCACTGGAGCTTTTTGGACCGGTTGGCCAGGGTGACGGATGCCGAGGTAATCGTTCCAATCTACCCCCAATTACCGAGCTACACGGTTGACGATGCTTACAACATGTTAAAGCAGCTCTACAATGACGTCTACACCCGGGTACCAGTCAGCCGAGTCACGATGATGGGGGATTCGGCTGGGGCCGGCTTGGCGACTGGCTTTTGCGAGTACTTGGGGGAGCGGGGACTCCCCCAACCTGGCCACTTGATCCTGCTCTCACCCTGGCTGGACATTGATCTGGCCAACCCCCAGGTTAGTGATTACGAGGAGAAGGATGTTACCTTAAATGCTAGTGGCCTGCGCCAGCTTGGCGCCATGTGGGCGGGAAAACGCGATCACCGTGACTGGCGGGTGAGCCCCCTGTATGGTACCCTATCGCCTTTGCGTGATGTGACGATCTTTGTCGGAACCGAAGAGATCATGTACCCAGACGCAATGGACTTTGCCCAGCGACTACGTGAACAACACGTACCGGTGACCACTCACATCGGGCGCAGCCTCTTTCACATTTACCCAGTTTACTCATCACCAGAAAGTACTCAGGCCCTCAAAGTGGTTCAAAGGATTGTTAACTGATAGAAAGAAGGAAGTTTGATGACAAAAGTTGCGGTAATGATCGCCCCGGGGTGTGAGGAGATTGAGGCTCTGACCCCAGTTGATGTTTTCCGGCGCCTGGGAATTGAAACCATCATGATTGGTTTAGATGACCGTCAGGTAATGGGGGCCCACCAAATCAACCTAACCTGCGATACAAGCTTGGCCGAGGTCGGTAGTGGTTTGCTTAGTTATGATTGCGTGGTCTTTCCTGGTGGATCAGGTGGGGCCCGAGCCTTGCGCGATAATGATCAGCTGATGGAATTGATGCAACAGCGTCAAAGATCCGGGGCCTGGAATGCTGCCATGTGCGCCGCACCAATTGCCTTTGCCCGCTATGGCCTCTTGGATAATCACGACTACACCTGCTACCCAGGGGTTGACCAAGAGATCACCCAGGTGGCACCAAGTGGCCGCTTCCACGAGGACATCACGGTGGTTGACGAAGGGGGTAAGTTGATTACCAGCCGGGGGCCAGCGACTGCCCTAGCCTTTGCTTACTGCATTGCCGGTGTCTTAGGTGTTGACCCTAGCGAGGTTAGCCACCAGATGCTGTACCCATACTTGCTGAGCCAAAACCACTAATAATACAAAACGCGGATGAAGCTACCACGACTTCATCCGCGTTTCTTCACTTTATTAACGTTGTTTCCACCATATCATCAGTGGGTGGCGGTCAACTTGGTGATCGGCACGTTGGTTAACCACTGAGACTAGGGCAATCATTGCGGCCAATAGGGAATTCTTCTTACGGTAGACGGTGTAACGGGAATGCCACTCGCTGACGTACTTATTCTTGTAGCGGCGCAGCCCTTGAAAGCCGTAGAGATTAGTTCCGTATTCGTAGATAAAGTGAGCTGCTCGCTCTTCGGTAAAGGAGTAGCGGGTTTCACCAACGTTGGCCAGTGGTGCCATCCCAAGGTCGAAGTAGGTATAACCTTGTTCCTGGCCGTACAGGAAGAGGGAAACAAAGATCATATCCATGATCCCCGATGGGGCGGCGTGGGAGTGACGCATTAAATCAATCGTCAAGATCTCCTTGCCCCCAGTTGGCATTAAGGTGGCAAAGGCGACTAGCTTACCGTCCTTGTCGTCAACTAGGGCAACTGGGGCGGTGTTGATATAGTCTGGTGAAAAGAAGCCTAGCGAGAAGCCCTTTTCGACTTGGTCGCCCAGCCAGTCATCAGAAACGGCCCGCATTTCCTTCATTAGTTCATCAGAAAACGGCGGTTCAACGATTGAAAACTGGTAGCCCTCGCGCTCAAACTTATGCATCAAGGCCCGCTGAGAACGCTGCCTTTTGCCGGCCAAAGTGAAGTCGGCAAGTTTAACTAACCCATCTTCGCCGGTCTTTAAGAAGTCAAAGCCAAACTCGTGCAGAAGCATTGTTAACTTGCTGTCGACCTCGTAAAAGACAAGTTGGTAACCGTAGTGGTCAGCCTCGTCCAAAAAGGCCAGGCTAGCTTCTTGGATGACTGACTGATCACCGACGGGGTTTCCCATCACAATCAGCTTATCGTACTTCCGGCGGTACATGAAGAAGAGGCGGTCATGGCCGTCAACCTGGTAGAAGTAGAGGTTCTTATCCCTTAAGAAGGCTAAGTGGCTGGTTTCGTTGCCACCAAATTCCTCAATTAGGGCGTTGATCCGGTCAACCGGTAGTTTTTGTTCACCAGTAAAGGGATCGGGTCCGGAGGTAAAGTAGTAAATAATTAAAAACATGATCGAGATCCCAATCAAGATTCCAATGAGACCGGACAGCCACACCTTTTCCCCCGGAAAGAGTAGAAAACTTGGAACGGTATGCTTAGCGACGTAGGTTGGATTATTGACCAGGCCGACGATAACATAGAGGATGATTGCGCCGGCGTAAATGAAGCTATCCAGGGTAAACTTACCCAGTGAGTACTGGAGCTTTTTGCGGTATAAGACGTGGCGCATCGAAAGGGTCAGGACAAACAGGACTGCCAAGAAGATGGTTAGGCTCAGCGTCCCTAAGTACCAGAGGGTGTTGACGATCCCAATCACGAGCAGGACCAGCGCCGGCCAGTAGGCTTTGGCGACCTTAGCCTGAATCCCCCGGGCGCAGGCTAACAGGGCGATGGCAAAGGCGACCGTCGTCAGCTGGTGCAAAAAGAAAAAGGTAAAGGGATAGACTTGCTGCAAGAACTTATTGTTGTCAGTTAGGTCTGGGACCGAAGCGGCTAGAAGCATCAAGATCCCAGAGCCGTACATGAAGGTGGTAACCACCAAATGGGCAACCTGACGCCCGGCTGCCTGGGGGAGGTGGTTAAAAAAATTGTCTAATTGAATCCAGAGGTGGTGGACAAAGAAGACGCCCGCTAAGACGAGGGGGATTAAGTAGTAAAAGACCCTAAACAAGACCAGCCAGACAACGGTGGTGGCGTGGGGGACCCCCAGCATAACCAGCTCGACCATCATCATTAGATCAAAGGAGCCCAGTGCCCCCGGTAGCATTGAAACAACCCCCAGGACCTGGGCAACCACGTAGAGGGGAAAGACAGCCACGAGGTTAACGTGGACACCCATCATGGCCCCGACTAGGATAAAGAAGAGTGAGACTCCCAACCACTCCAGGATGGAAGAGGTGATGATCAGGGCTTCCAGTTTCCAGGAGAGGTCAGCAAAGAGGCTTTTGGACTTCCAACGGGTCACGGCAAAAACTGCTGGGAAGTACAATCCACCTCCGACTAGCCAGATGGCGTAGCGGTTGAAGTGGCCTCCCTGATGGAAGCCAAACATAATGATCAGGGCAACCCAGCACATTACCGACAGGCCGGCCACCAGGAAGATAGCGATCTTAGCAATGGCGTTCAAGATTTGCTTTTTGCTGGCTTGCTGACCGTAAAAGGTGGCGCGCAAGGAGGCGCCCAGGAGCCCACCGAAACCAGCCACGTTGGTTAGGGTGTTGGTGACCCAACCGCTTCTAATGATGTGACCAACTAAAAACTTCCCCGGTAAGAGGTGGGTAATTGCGACATCATAACCCAGCATCGGAACCACGGCGAGGATTCCACCAGCCGTCAGGATTCCGATCGTTGAGGGCGAAAGCGAGCTTAGCCCGTCGCTGACCCGGTTCCAGTCTACGTCGTGCAGGAAACTAGTTAAAGAAGTAATTACGAATATAATTACAGAAATTATAAAGATAACCTTTAAGTAGCGTGAATAGCGTCCCCAAAGGGTCTCAACTTGACTAATCAGGTGACTCATGTTTTTCCTCCTATTTACTTACATTATACCGGGGAATGGGGAAAGGGAGCTCATTTTTTAAACAAAAAGTGAAAAAATGGTTGACGGTACCGGACCGCTCCCGTATACTATTATTTGTTGTTAAATGGTCCGTTGGTCTAGCTGGTTAGGACGCATCCCTGTCACGGATGAGATCACGAGTTCGAGTCTCGTACGGACCGTATATAATTACGAGAAACTGGGTCTTCGGATCCAGTTTTTTTGTGTCAGAAAAGGAGTCATTATGGAAAACACATGGGTCTACCAGGGCCAAGAGCCAATTAAAATTAAAACCTTCTTACACTCGCTAGGGATGGGGCACCGTCTCTTCAACGACATAAAAAACGGGGCCGGTGAGTTTCAAGTTGACCACCGTCGGGTGCGTCCAACTACCAAGGTCTTGCCCAATCAACCGCTGACCGTGACGGTTCAACCGGAACCTAGTGATTCGAGTGTGGCGGTTTCCGAGGAGCCGCTAACGATTGTCTACGAAGATGCTAACTGGCTGGTGGTTGATAAGCCGGTGGGAGTCGCATCAGTGCCAGGGCCCCATGTGGCTAATGGATCGATTTTAAACCGGGTCAAGGGTTACCTGATTGCTAACGATTCGATTGATCAGCGCCCCCACTTAATTACGCGTCTGGACCGCGACACGGCAGGCTTACTTTTGGTAGCCAAGCACAACGTAGCTTCGAGTATGATCAGTCCCCAGGTGGAGGGGCACACGATGCAAAAGGAATATCGGGCCATTGTAACTGGAACCCTTGAACAAGATCACGGGATGATTGACGCTCCGATCGCCCGGGTCAAGGGTCAGGTTGAACGCGAAATCAGTGAAGACGGCCAGCCGGCGTTAACCGAGTTTTGGGTTGAAGAAAGCCGGGGACCGTGGTCACTGGTGCGTCTACGCTTGCATTCCGGGCGGACCCACCAGATCCGAGTTCACATGAGCAGTATCGGGCACCCCCTCTTGGGTGACCACCTATACGGGGGTGATCTGAGTATGACCGATCACCAGGCACTTTATGCCAATCACCTGGCATTCACCGATCCATTTACTCAAACGGACCTGGCTTTTGACGTTGAAATGCCAGCGGACTTTAAGACCTTATGGAATGGGTTAGTATAAATTTTATTCGTTAACATTAAGTATTCTTCAACAAAAAACTACTCTAACCACAAAAAGGGACCCCCAAAAGCGGAGTCCCTTTTTGTGTTAGTTGACTTATTTTAGCATTTGGCTGATGACGGTTGCTTCCGCACTCTTGAGAGCGGAAGCCTGAAGTGCAGCTTGTTCCGTTGTACTCATGGTTGGGTTGGCTGCTAACTTAGCGGTTAGTTCTTCATTAACTAGGGCGCTAACTTTAGCTTTCATTTCAGCCTGGGCAGTGGTGTTTTTCATTAGAGCTTGTAACTTGGTTGCCTGGGTGCTGGAAAGAACCAGCCACTGGTTATTGATGTTAAAGGTGTAGCTAACCTGGTCAACCTCGTTATTATCGCTTAAGATACCAAACATCAACTTGGAAAAGCCATCCTTATAAACCCAACGCTTGGTTTTCTTGACCACTGTTGCATTAGTAGCGTCAGTCCTTTTAATCGTTGAAGTTGTATTTGCCGCCACTCGAGTAGTCGTCGTCTTTTTAGCGTTAGGGTCAGTCTTATAGACGTAGACTTTTTCGTTGCCAGACCCGAGTTGCTTGTAAATTAAGATGTCGAGTTGCTTATTTGGTGAAGCAAGGGTAGAGGTGGTTGTTGTCGTTTCAAGCTTCATCCCCATGTGGCGATTATCGTGGAGCACAAAGGAGACGATTGAAAAGACTAGGACAGCCAGACTGATCAAAGACCAAATCGTCCGGCCCGGCATCTTTTGCCAAACGGCAGTGAAAAGGTAAAAGGCAATCGTTGATAGTAATACTAAGATGATGATCATTGCTTAGGCCCCCTTCTGTTGCTTTAAGGCGATTTCGCGAGCCCGGTTCCCGTTCTTCAAGAAGAAGGCGAGAATTAAGGAGATTACGGCAAAGAGGGCCGCAACCATAAACGCGGCGTGGAAACCAGCCAGCGTAGCGTTAGTGTAGTGGTCCTTGTAAGACAGCGGCGCCCTTTCCAATAGGGCGTGGCTTGGCTTTTGCATGTTAGTAACGTTGGTTAACACGGTCGTCATAACGGCGGTCCCAATTGAACTCATTGTCTGACGGAAGGTGTTGTTAACGGCCGTTCCGTGAGCCATTTCCGTAATTGGTAAGACGTTCATCCCGGAGGTTGTCACTGGCATGAAGACCATCGAGACCCCAAATAGGCGGATAGCGTAAAAGACAACGATTGAGATAACCGGCGTGTTCTTCGTCAGGGTTAAAAACGGTACCGTTCCAATGATCAAGAGGGTCAACCCGGTGATCGAAAGGAAGCGCGCCCCGTAGCGGTCAAATAGTCGCCCAGTCACTGGTGACATTAGCCCCAGCATCAGGGCCCCTGGTAGCATCATCAATCCGGAGTGGAAGGCTGATTCGCCACGGATATTTTGGATGTAAAGCGGCAAAAGCATTTCGACCCCGACCATGGCTAGGTTAACGACACTGGACAAGACGGCCGCTAGGGTAAACTCACCATACTTAAAGACGGTCAGGTCTAAGAACGGATCGTCCAAGTGAAGCTGACGGTGGGCAAAGAGGATGATGAAGATAATCCCGATAATAATGCAGGATAAGACCAGGGTGTCACCCCAGCCCCGATCAGAGGCTTCTGAGACCCCGTATAATAGTCCCCCAAACCCAACGGTTGAGGTGATAATTGACCAGATATCCATTGGCTGTTGGTGAACCTTCAAGACCGGTTTCATGTAAACCAGGGCCAGAGCGATCACGATTACAATTGCCGGGATCATGATCCCAAAGAGGTCCCGCCAGGACCAATTATCAACAATTAGTCCGGACATGGTTGGTCCAACGGCAGGGGCCAGCCCCATGGCGATTCCAACCACCCCCATGGCGGCGCCTCGCTTTTCTGGCGGGAAAATTGATAACATAACGGTCTGGTTTAACGGCATTGAAACTCCGACCCCGATCGATTGAATTACCCGTCCGGTGAGGAGGAGACCAAAGTTTGGAGCGGTAAAGGCAATGATCGTCCCGATTAAAAAGGTCGTCATTGCTGATATGTACATTACCCGCGAGTTGAGCTTGTTGATCAACCAGGCCGAGATCGGAATCATAATCCCGGTCACAAGCATGAAGCTGGTTGTTAGCCACTGAACGGTTGAAGTGGAGATGTCAAAGGAACGCATGATAGCGGGGTAAGCGGTCGCTAAGAAGGTTCCAGTTAACATGGTGAAGAAGGAACCAATGGTCAGCACAGCAACCAAGATTGCTCGGTTGTAGGGCTTGCCATTGATGTCCATTGGTTGCTGATTGGACTGCAAGATAAAGCCTTCTTTCTTATTATCTAGTAAATTTCAAACAGAGATAAATGTAGCCCTTTTGGTTATCTTTGTCAAATAATTTGACAAAGATTTCAAAAAATATGATAATAATTCTGTTTTAAATTAGAGAGGGAGGGAAAATGGTGTCGTTAACGTCAATCTATCGCAAGCAGTTTGCTAGTGCTAACTTACGGATCAGCATGAGCGAACTGGCGGAGGCAACGGAGGTTTCACCTAGTCAATTACGCTACTGGGAACGAAAGGGGTATATCCATTCTGAACAGTTCCAGGAGAATTCAAGCCACAAGTATCGCTTAACGACGCTCTTTCAGGTGATGGGGATTAAGTACTTCTTGGACGAAGGCTTTACCCTGCCAATTGCGGTGGCTAAAGAAGAAGAAAAGCGTAACCAAATGAAGGACTTCCAGCGTTTTATCGTTGACCGAATCTTTGACCTGGAGGACACTCGGGAGGGAACCCGTATTGATCTGGGACCGCTGACCGATAATCCGCAAATGTCAGTTGAGGCCCTGGTTAAGGAAGAAGATCACGTTGAGTTACGCTTATATGACACAAAATAATTACGCCCTTTCCGACACCAGTCAGCTTAAAAAGTGCTACCCTTAATTAAGTAGAAAAATACTGAATATGGGGAAAGGAAGTCTAAACTGTGCAAGAAGATGCAAGCTTTGATGAACTGAGTCAAGAGGCCGCCACGGTGGCGCTAGAAGGGTTTGTCCCCTTTTACGTGGCCCGTTTTAAAAATGATGATTTGGAAATTATTGCGGCGCTGGCGGATGACCGCTTAGTGGCCGAAGTTAACCATGTTCTCGCCGAAAATCGGCGGGGGACGATTGACCAAGACACCGCCATTAGTTTGAAGATGTCGCGGGCCTCTTACCAGGGGATCTTGCGCGCCCTTGACATGACCTATGACCAAGCGGGATTTCCGAAAAAACCGTGGGCGCAGTGGTATGCTGAGCATCACGCTAAGTTGATTAAGGAAAACTAATTTGCAAGGGCTGTAACAAAGTTCTCTTCGGTTACCCAAAAGTCCGGTAGTTCGTAAAAAACGAACTGCTGGGCTTTTTTATTTAGCGGGGGATTTGCTTAGGCTTAGGCAAGGGATCTAACTAGGATTCACCAGACACATGTGGTAAACTAATCATAGTTTATTACGGACGAAAAAATAACGAAAACTGAATCTTCGGGGCGGCAATAACTGGGAAAGCCCCTCTTTTGGTGTACCCAGAAGTTCCGATCGTTATCGCAACTTAATTAAAAAGGAAAGGTACTTATGCGTAAGTTACAAATCAAGAATAATGAAGTGGCCTTCTTTGCAGTCGGGGGCCTTGGTGAAATCGGAAAGAACATGTACTGTGTTCAGTTCCAAGACGAAATTGTGATCATTGACTGTGGGGTTCTCTTCCCTGAAGATGAACTTCTTGGGGTCGATTATGTTATTCAAAACTACGACTACCTTGTTGAGAACAAGGACAAGATTAAGGGGATCTTCATCACCCACGGTCACGAAGACCACATTGGAGGACTACCCTTCTTCTTGCAAAAGGTGAACGTGCCGATTTACGCCGGTCCGTTTGCAACTTCCCTGATCAAGGGAAAACTGGATGAAAAACACCTTTTACGGAGTACGGAGCTGCATGAGATCGATGAATTCTCCGAGGTGCACTTTAAGAAGCTGTGGGTCTCCTTCTTCCGGACCACTCACTCAATCCCAGACACGGTTGGGATTGCGATTCACACCCCGCAGGGGACGATCATTCAAACGGGGGACTTCAAGTTTGATCTAACGCCGGTTGGCAACCTGCCAGCGCCCAACTTCCAACAGATGGCCAAGCTAGGCGAAGAAGGGGTCCTGTTGTTAACCTCTGACTCTACCAATGCCGAACGACCAGAGTTTACCAAGTCGGAACGCTGGGTCGATGTCCACATCCGGCGGGTCTTTGAACGAATTAAGGGTCGGATCATCTTCGCTTCCTTTGCCTCTAACGTATATCGTCTTCGTGAAGCTTCTGACGCCGCCATGCGTCAGGGCCGCAAAATCGCTGTCTTCGGGCGATCAATGGAAAACGCGATTGCGGCTGGTCAGGCCCTGGGCTACTTAAAGATTCCAGAGGATTCCTTGATCGACCCGAACGAATTAAACTCTTACCCGCCGGAAAAGGTTATGATCATGTGTACGGGGTCACAGGGGGAACCAATGGCTGCCCTGTCCCGGATTGCCAACGGAACCCACCGGCAGATTACAATTCAGCCGGAAGACACAGTGGTCTTTTCATCCAACCCGATCCCGGGGAACACGACCTCGGTTAACACATTGATCAATAAGCTTGAGGAAAGCGGCGCCACCGTCATTCACGGTTACGTTAACAACATTCACACTTCCGGGCACGGGGGTCAAATTGACGAAGAGCTGATGTTACGCTTGATGAAACCGAAGTTCTTTGCTCCGGTCCATGGTGAATACCGGATGCAAAAGATTCACACCAAGCTGGCTCAGCTGACGGGGGTCCCGAAGGAAAATACCTTCATCTTAGAAAACGGGGATGTCTTAGCCCTGACTAAGGACTCCTGCCGCTTGGCCGACCACATCGAGTCGATGGGGGACGTCTACATTGATGGGCGTGACGTAAACGACTCCGTCGGGGACCCTGAAATCCGTGAACGGCGGATGCTGTCTGAAGAAGGGGTTGTGACGGCTGTGGCCGTTGTTGACTTAAAGGACTACCAAATTGTGGCAGGTCCGGACATCGTTTCCCGTGGCTTTGTTTATATGCACGAGTCCCAGGAACTAATCAAGGCGGCCAACCACGAAGTCTTCTGGGCCATCCTAAACACCTTCAAGAATCATAAGCGGGTTGACCGCCGGGCCATTAACCGGACAATCGTCTCGCGCCTTCAACGGCTCTTGTACGACCGAACGGGACGTCGGCCAGTGATCATTCCAATGGTGACGATTCTAAATGCCGACGCTCAGGGCCGGGCAAAAAAGGAAGTCTCGACATCAGAAGAGGGGAGAGGGAAGAATTCCTCCCGCAACCGACGTAATAACCGGAAGCGCCGTTCCAACGCTAAAAAGGAAGCGGCAGTAACGGAATAGTTAATAATCCTCGCTCAGTTTTGGGCGAGGATTTCTTTGTTTAGCCCTTTTTCTTGGCCGGGTGCTTTGTTATGATCAATATAATGAACAAATAGAAGTTTGATTGGAGGTAATGAGATGTCAGGAAGGGATTACCTGCACATCTGGTACGAAACCCAATTGGTCGCCACGCTTTTCTTCGTTCTCGTGATTAGTGGGTGGGAAGTTTATGTTGGGATCAATCAGGGCTACTTGATGATCTTTTTAGGTATAATCATGGTACTTGGGCTGATTGTTTCCTCCCTACCAGCGGTTCCGCACTGGTTAGAACTGGTCAACCAGGGGCTCCAGGCCATCTTTCAACCCCTAACTTTAATCATGGTTTGGGGGATCGTCACCCGTCAGATTATCGTGCGCCTGCACTTGCCGGCCCGTGGAGTGGTTGTGCTGGCGCTGTTGTATTATTTAATTATGTTCGCCCCGTTTGCAAGCGAGATCGGCGGCCAATTCAAGTGGGCTGCCACTCGAATCGGTTATAGCTTCTTTTGGTTTTTAATGATTGTGGATGGGATAACCATTTCCCTGCCGGTAAAGTTTGCTGGCCCGCCCGTTATACAGACAATTGCGGCCTCCGACGTTGTTGGGGCGCTGGCCTTTTTAATCACTGCTATTACTCTGATGCGAGCCTGGAAACTTGCCTGGCCAGGTCTCTGGCCTAAGTTTGGCTGGGGCTGGTCGTGGTGGACTCTGGCGGCTTTAATCGTAATCGACCTGCTCTTTACCGTTTACAACACGGTGGGAGGTAGTATCGTAAAGGGACTGGGCCATCGTCTCTTGGACGAGGGTAACATCTTGGTGGCCGTTAGTGCAGCCGTCAGTGAGGAGGCCCTCTTTCGCTTTGTCATCCTAACCGTCTTGTTGCTAGCCCTTCGGAATACACGATGGCAGCTAGGGCTGGCCATTACTAGCTCGGCCCTGCTCTTTGGCCTTGCTCACCTGCTTAACCTGACGACCCAGCCGTTAGCAATCACCCTTTATCAGGTGGTGGGGGTGACTGGCATCGGCCTCTTCTTTGCCATTGTATTCTTGTACACGGGCCAGCTTTGGTTGGTAATTCTAATGCATTTCTTGCTTGACTGGTTCTCCTTTAGTGTCAGTGGCACAACGGTGATGAACGGAACGCCTGACTGGACCAACTGGTTGGCAGTACTGGTTGAACTAGCCATGTTTGCCTTGGTGACGATCTGGATGCTTAATGGTCGGCGACGGGTGGTAATTGAGCGCCACGCAAACCGCTTGATCGGTGAGGATCAACACTTTGGTTACCGACTTGATTTTCGCTTTTAAGTTATGATGGCTCTTCGCTAGGGTGATTAAATACTGCCAGCGGGGGGCTGTTTTGCTTCTATGGGGTTGGGTGAGTCAGTGACCGGGAAAAAGAATTTGGGCTAGTTGTTGGGCATGAAGGTTGTTAGCTTTTCCCGGGAAATAATCCTTATTGTGCTATCACCCGTTCCTTAATTAACGTCCTAGGTCGGAAATTTCTAAAGTTAGAAAATAAAATTAGGCTTGGCTAAAAAATCAATTTACAATCATCGTAATTAGTGTAATACTAATTTACGAACATAGTTAGGGGGAACGTATCCGGGTTGCCGGCCCCCGAAAGAGAGGAGAAATTTCATGTTTGAAATTAAGCCAAAAACGTTCCATAAGATCCTGGTCGGGGTTGATGATGCCCCCGACGCTCGGGCGGCCTTTGCCTACGCGGTGGGTAAGGCTAAGCGCGACGGAAGTGAGCTGGGGATTGTCTCGATTTACGAGACCAACTCAGTAAACGTCTTTCAAGCCCTTGATAAGGAATATGTTCACTCAAGCCGTCAGGACCTGGAAAAGCGGATCGACGAGTACGTTCAAGCCGCCATTGACTACGGGATCGACCCTAAGAAGATTACGGCCATTGTTGACGAAGGTGATCGCCCCGCTGAACGGATCTGTAACCACGTGATTCCGGAATTCCAACCGGACCTGTTGATTGTGGGGTCAATTAGCAAGCCGGGGAACCGGAAAGCGGTTGGTTCACAGGCCTCATACATGACTAAACACGCTGGGACGTCTGTCTTTGTGATTCGGACCGAAGAAGTACGGACCTACCAATAACATCCTATTTAAAAAGGGCGTGGCCAAAGCTGGTTACGCCCTTTTTAGGTTTTATAGCTATTCTAATTTAGTTAGTAAAATCAGTTAAAAGTGGTTGCTTTTATAGTTAGTTATATTATAATGATTCTAAAGTAACTGAAAAGGAGTGTTATCGTGGCGAAAAAACAAGTTTCCTTAGCACGGCGGATTAACATCTTACGGGCTAGCGTAATGGGAGCCAATGACGGGATCATTTCAGTGGCCGGAATTGTTATTGGGGTGGCGGCCGCCACGAGTAACGGTTATTCAATTTTAATTGCTGGCCTATCAGGAGCCTTGGCCGGGACAATTTCGATGGCAATGGGTGAATACGTGTCCGTTTCAACTCAAAAGGACTCCCAGCGAATGGCCCTGATTGAAGAGAAGGAACGCCTTGATGAAAACTACCAGAGTGAATATGACTTTGTGAAGCAACGGTACCTGGACCAAGGGATTGCCCCGGAGCTTGCTGACCAAGCTACCCGTGAATTAATGGAAAAGGATGCCCTGGGGACGGTTGTTTTAGAGCGCCACGGCTTTAACCCCCACGAATTTACCAGCCCCTACGCCGCAGCCATTGCCTCCTTTATTTCCTTCCCGCTGGGTTCCCTCTTACCGATGGTGGCGGTAATGATGACCCCGGCTAAGGTGCGAATCGAGGCAACGGTGGGGGCCGTCTTAGTTGCCCTTTGTATCACTGGGTATTTTGCGGCCGTCCTGGGTGATGCAAAGCGGGGTAAGTCGGTGGTCCGAAACGTGGTAGCCGGTTTGCTCACGATGGGCGTAACCTTCATTATCGGCCAACTTTTGGCTCGTTAAGTTAAGGAGGGATTGATGTGCAAGAAGTTAAGGTAAAAGATCTTCATAAGCAGACGATGGAGGAACGACTCAATACCTTGCGAGCAGGGGTATTGGGGTCCAATGACGGGATACTAACCGTTGTCGGGGTGCTGGTTTCGGTGGCTGCGGCCACGGCTGACCAGTTTATGATCTTAATTGCTGGCTTGGCCGACCTCTTGGCCTGTGCCTTTTCAATGGCCTCGGGAGAATATGCCTCGGTATCAACCCAAAAGGACACCGAAAAAGCGGCGGTGGCAAAGGAAGCGGCCCTCTTGAAAACGGACTGGGCTGGCGAGCTCCAGGCAGTTAGTGATTATTACCGTGGTAAAGGTCTCAGTAAACAGACGGCTGAAGCGATTGCCGAGGACCTGATGAATAAGTCACCGTTAAAGACGGTGGTTCGAGTCAAGTATGACATTGAGCTGGGGCACTACCTAAATCCCTGGGATGCGGCCTTTGCCTCCCTGTTTGCGGCATCCCTCGGGGGGATCTTACCACTGATGGCAATGATTCTGACCCCGGCAGGCTATAAGTGGCCCACTACGATCCTGGCAGTCATTCTCTCGTCGGCCTTAACCGGCTATATCTCCTCCAAATTGGGCAATGGTTTGGTCAAGGTGGCAGTAATCAGAAACATCGTTATCGGTTTGATCACGATCATTATTCACTATGGAGTTGGAAAATTATTTTAGGTAAATAGCAACGCCCCTCTGCGTTCGGTGGAAACATAGAGGGGCGTTGTTTTAGTTAAT
Source organism: Limosilactobacillus gorillae (assembly GCF_001293735.1). Classification (GTDB taxonomy): domain Bacteria; phylum Bacillota; class Bacilli; order Lactobacillales; family Lactobacillaceae; genus Limosilactobacillus; species Limosilactobacillus gorillae. Next base: position 53,498 of record NZ_BCAH01000007.1, read on the forward strand.
TATTGACAAATACTTTGACGGTCCGGCGGGGTATCGAAGAGGTCCTCATCTTGACCCCGTAAACACTCGGGTTGGATGGTTACGTGGCAGATCCCATACTTAGTCTTGAGCAGCTTTTCAGCCTGGTGATAGACGGTTTCAACTTGACTCAAGAGCATGTCCTGGCAGTTTAGGTGGGCAGAGAAGATAATTCGGTGTTCGTCAATCGACCAGGCGTGAACGTGGTGGACGTTGACGACCCCGTCAATTTTTAGGAGGTCGTGTTTGATTTGATCGTAATCAAGCCGGGGTGCGGATTGCATCAGGATACTGAGGGTCTGGTGAATAATTGGCAGTGCCTCGTAGCCGATGTAGACCGCTACGGCAATGGTTAAAGCAGGATCCAGCCAGGGAACGTTGAAGAAGGTTAAGATAATCCCGCCAATGATGACGGCCACCGAGGATAAAGCGTCGGATAGGACGTGCAGGTAAGTGGCTTTAACGTTCAGGCTGTGGCGGCTACCCCGGTGCAAGAGAAGGGCAGAGGCGAGGTTGGCTAAGAGTCCGACGACCGCCACCGTCAGCATGACCGGCCCGTTAATGTGTTCGGGGTGTTGGAAGTGTTTGATGGCCTCGACGATCAAAAAGAGGGAAACAATGATCAGAAAAAGGGCGTTGAGCATTGCTGCTAGGATCTCGGCTCGCCGGTAGCCATAGGTGCGCCGGTGATTTTCCGGTCGCCCGGCAATCGACTGGGCGACATACCCCATCACAATCGACAGCGAATCGCCTAAGTTGTGAAAGGCATCTGAAAGTAGGGCTAGACTTCCCGATAGAAGACCCCCAATGATCTCTAGGACCGTGATAGCAACGTTTAAAATGGTAACGGTAAAAAAACGTCCACCGCTAATCTGGTGGTTATGCATGTTGCTCCTCCCGTAGAAGTAAAATTAATTCCTTGAAAACAAAAGTTTAGGTTATCCAAATCGTTAAATTAATGATATGCTATAATCATTCTGGATTCAACCGGACAAAGTGATCCATATGAAAAAGAAAGAAGGTTTGGGGCGATAACAATGACGCCGATGAAAGAAGATTATTTAAAGATTATCTTTGAACTAGGGGGAGGACGTAAGAAGGTTTCCAACAAGGAAATTTCATTAGGACTGGGAATTGCTGCCGGGTCCGTTACCGAAATGATTACCAAGTTGTCCGACGAGGGCTTGGTAGAACACGAACCGTACGCAGGGATCGCTCTGACGGAAAAGGGAGGACGCTACGCAGCCGAATTGGTTCGTAAGCACCGTCTGTGGGAAAGCTTCTTGGTAGATAAGCTACACTATAATATGACTGACGTCCATCCTGAGGCTGAAGTTTTGGAACACAAGACCAGTGATCACTTGGCAACCGCCTTAGATGATTTCTTGGGTCACCCGGCGTACTGCCCGCATGGCGGGGTGATTCCGAGTGCTAACGGTCACTTTACCAACATCAGCCACCGGATGCTGGCCGATGGCAAAGACGGCGAAGAAGTAATTATTGAACGTTTCTTGGACAACCATGACCTACTAACCTATTTAAGCGAAGTGGGGTTAAGGTTACGGGATCACATCAAAATTTTAAAGCACGAACCCTTTGAGGGACCCGTGGTTGTAGAACGGTTGACGGATGAAGAAAAGCTAAACATCTCTTACAAAGCCGCCCATAACGTTTTTATTGCCTCTGAAGAAAAATAAGTAGCTTTATGACGGGGACCATGCTATAGTCGTAAAGTAGTTTAACTCGGGTATGAATGGTAAATTGTTTCATTGAAGGAATCTCCCAATTTGCTCAGGTAGAATTACCAAGTTTGATACATTTGTTTTACACAGGAGGATTCATTTATGGAACAAGGGACTGTTAAGTGGTTTAATGACGAAAAAGGTTACGGGTTCATTTCCCGCGAAGCTGGTGACGACGTGTTCGTTCACTTCTCTGCCATCCAAGGCGACGGCTTCAAGACTTTGGAAGAAGGCCAAGCGGTAACGTTCGATGTTGAAACCGGCGACCGTGGACTCCAAGCAGCCAACGTTTCCAAGGCTTAATCTTTTCAAGGGCGGTGCCTACCAGGCACCGCCCTTTTTTGTGTCAAACTATTGCCAATTATGGGGGCGCCCTTGCATAATAAGTCTATTGAATGAGGGGGCGACCAGAAGTGACGCAGGAAGAAATGAATCTCGCTGTCAGCACCTGCCTGCTGGCGGGCCAGATCCTAATTGAAAATGGCTCAAACATGGAACGGGTTAACGACACCATGTACCGGATTGCAGCCAACGCAGGCTTGAAATCCTTTCAGGCCTTTACGACTGTAACTGGGGTGGTAGCGTCATCAGACCACTGTGCCAACGCTCAGGTGGTCGATGTTCGGATTCGACGTAACGATTTAACTAGGATTGCCCAGGTTAACGCCATTTCCCGTGATTTTGCCGACCATAAGATCGAACTCAAGGAGGCCTATCAACGCCTGAGCATGGTGGACCAGACTTCTACCAAGCAGCCGGTTTTATTGCAATGCTTGGCGGCGGCGATCATGAGCTTTACCCTAATGATTGTCTTTACTGGCGATACTCAGGACACCCTGGCGGCCTTTTTAGTTGGTGGGAGCTCGTATTGGGTCTATCTCTGGTTGGTAAGCACCTTCAGGGTTCGGTACTTAGGTGAATTTTGTACCGCCCTTATGATCGGTGCTCTCGCCAGTACGGTCGTGCACTTTGGCTTGGCTCAGCGGGTTGATGATATCATCATCGGTTCGATTATGTCGCTAGTGCCGGGGGTGCCAATTACTAACGCCGCTCGCGATATTGTTTCCGGTAACGGTATTTCGGGAATTACCCGCATGCTAGAGGCCCTGCTGACGGCCGCGGCAATCGGGTGCGCGATTGTCTTAGTCTTGCGCTACCTATAGGAGGAGGAAAATGATCGAACGTTTATTGATCCACTTTGGCTTTGCCTTTGTGGCAACAATTTGTTTTGCCATTTTGCTAAACGTTCCCCGGCACGCCTTCCTGGCCGGCGGGCTGATTGGAGGGACTACCTGGGATCTGTATGTAGTTATCTACTATCATTTGCACGTCGGCTTAGCCTTATCTAATTTGGTAGCGGCAATTTTAATCGGTATTTTATCGATGGTAGCCGCCAAGCTTCAGCGTCAGCCGATGATTTTGTATAATGTTCCGGCCCTGGTGCCCTTTGTACCAGGCGGCCAAGCCTATAAGGTGGTTCGCTACTTTGTCTTAGGAAATTACGGGGTGTCCTTAGGCTACCTCTACCAGGTGATCGTGATCGCTGGGGCCATCACGCTAGGCTTCGGGCTTGGGGACCTAATTAACACGGCTATTTACGGGCGCCATCACTGGCATGCCGCCCCCTTTAGTCAGTTAAAGGGTTGGAAAAAGCGTGATTGAGACCCGACATCGTGGTATACTCAGCTCATACTTTACAAATGGAGAATCATAAAGATGTTAATTGAACGAGATCCAAAGCGTCCGATGCGCCTGATCGTAGCGGCAGTCATTTTCGTGGTGGTTGCGGCCATGGTCTACAAAAATTCGATGTTAATCACAACGGTGGACACGGTCTTCCAAGCCCTCTTTGCCTCCAGCAAGACGACGGGCTTTGTCCACGGCCTGATGACCATGACAGCCTTTTTGGCTAGTCCCAAGATGGATATTATCTGGGTATTAGTGATTGCCTTTTTCCTCTGGGGCTTTAAGGGAAAAATCCCGGCTCTGTGGGCACTATTTACCCTCTTTGGGGGAGACGTGCTAGGGGTAATTATCAAGCATATCATCAAGCGAGAACGACCAGCACAACACCTGGCTTCCGACACGGGCTTCTCGTTCCCAAGTGGCCACGTCCTGGGCTTCTTCCTGGTGGCGGCGATTATTAGCCTGGTGGTGGTTCCCTTAATTAAGAGCGGGGCCATTCGGGTGATCATTCAGCTGGTTCTAATCTTTGCCGTTGTTTTAGTGGCTATTTCCCGGGTTTACCTGCAGGCCCACTACCCATCCGACACGATTGGGGCAATGTTGCTAGCTTACACGTGGTTACAATTTGCGGAGGCCCTGTACGTCGGCTACGCAGCGCAACTGCGGAACTTAAGACTGACACACAACTCCTGGTATTAAAAATAAAGGCCGGCGCCCATCTGGTGCCGGCCTTTAATGTTAGTTAAGGGTTTGCTTGAGCCACTCGTCCGCCAGGGTAACCCAGTGGTGAACGTGGGGCCTGTGGGGCTCTTCTTCTGGACCAACTAGATCGGTGGCGATATCCATAGCGTGGGGACCGCCATCAAAGAGGTGAATTTCCTGGGAAATATTTTCCTGCTGGAGGGCTTGAACGTAGTTAAGGGTGTTTTGAACTGTGATTAAGGGGTCGGTGACCGTTCCCCAAGTAAAGGTTGGCCGGCAGTCGGCGTTGACATGGTAGCTAGCGCTAAACCTTTCTGGGTCGTTGGTCCACTTTGGCATGGTGGCTGGGTTTGGGAAGCCTAGGTCCAGGTCAATAACCGGGTAGCCCAGCACGGCAGCGTCAAAGTGACAGGCTTCTTCGCTTAGCCCGCTGGCTTCTTTTAGCCAGCCACTCTTCCAGTAGTCGTTGTAAAGGGCGACAATTTGACCTCCGGCGGAAAAGCCCATTACCGCCACCTTACCCGTGAGGGACCAGTCATTTTGGTGTTGGTGTACTAAATTGACGGCCTGGGCGAGGTCGAGAAGTGGGGAGGGGTAGAGCGGGGTTGCCTCGTCAACAAAGCTGTAACGTAATACGAAAACCTGAAAGCCGCGGGCTAAAAAGGCCAGCGCCGTTTTTTCGGACTCTTCTTCCGGAATGTGGGTCATCGATCCGCCTGGGACAAAGACCAGGGCCGGAAAGGCTTGGACCGGTGCCTTGGGAGTCGGGGTTTGTAGGTAGGCAGTCAGGGTTGCCGGGGTAGGGTGCTTGCTTGTGGTAAGTGAAAGTGTTTTAATTTCCATTACAAACTTCCTTTCAATAATTTGGAATCCATGGGGTAATTATAGTGCAAGAAGAACAAAAACAGTTAGCAATTCGGTTGGTGACCCAGGATGACATGGCCTTTGTTAAGGAGTGCTTTACCGATGACCAACTGTTAAAAGAGATCGGTCTAACCCTTAGTCCGCATCCCCAGGCACGCCGGTGGGCCTTTGCGATGTGGCGTCAGTCAGGGGATTTTTGGGCGATTACCCTTCAAAAGGTACCAATTGGCCTGGTGACTAGCTTTGTTGTGGCCCCGGGAGTTCGTGAGGTCGGCTATTTTATTTTAGCGCCCTGGCAAAAGCAGGGGCTGATGACAAAGACCCTGCAAAAATTAATTTCATGTTTAAGAGATCGCGGACAGACGAACGAGCTGGTGGCCACCACCCGCATGGATAACCTTGCCTCCCAGCATGTGTTAATCAAAAATGGGTTTAGAAAGGGTCATCAAAATAAGACAATTATTAACTGGTCCTTAAAAATTTCTTAGAAAAGGGTTGCGGATTATTCGCTGTTCGGTATAATAATGAATATGTTTATCACACAGAAGAGGTCGCGCGACTCATTAGTACGTCGGGTTAGGTAAGCAAATACCTCAGCCCGGTTGAAAGGGTGCCGTGCCGAAACACTGGTAATTTTGCTGTTACCTTTGTTGGGACGTGGCTTAAGAGGCCACGGACTGTCGCAACACTGCGGGGTGCTTCCGGATACTAATTCAGAATTATGGGTTGGGTCTTCTAGCACTGCTAGGAGGCCCTTTTGCTTTCCCCCGCTCGTCACAATCAATAGGAGGATACATTATGGATGAGCAACAATCGTCGGGCAACCAGGGCGGCCATATTGAACGGTCGTTAAAGACACGCCACCTGACAATGATCGCCCTCGGGGGTTCAATCGGGACCGGGCTATTCATTGCATCGGGATCGGCAATTACCACCGCTGGACCGGGGGGCGCCCTGATTGCCTATGCGATCATGGGGATCATGGTCTACTTTTTAATGACCAGTTTGGCAGAGATGGCAACGTACATTCCACTGACTGGGTCCTTTGCTGCTTACGCAAGCAAGTTTGTTTCCCCGGCCACGGGGTTTGCCCTCGGTTGGAATTACTGGTTCAACGCCGCTATCACAGTGCCGGTTGAAATCACCACCGTGGGGTTGGTTATGAACTTCTGGTTGCCCCACATTCCGAGCTGGGTCTTTTCCGGGGTCGCCTTTCTCTTAATCTTCATTATTAACTACCTGTCCGTTCGTTCTTACGGGGAAACGGAATTCTGGCTAGCTTTGATTAAGGTGGTCACTGTTATTGTCTTCATCATCGTTGGCGTGCTGGTAATTCTCGGGATCATGGGGGGCCAGGGGCCAACCGACCTGACTAACTTTACCTACAAGAAGGCACCGTTTGTCAATGGAGTTTCCGGCATTATCTCCGTCTTCTTGGTTGCCGGCTTCTCCTTCCAGGGGACCGAAATGATCGGGATCACCGCTGGGGAATCCGAAAACCCGGAACGGGCAGTTCCGAAGGCTATTAGGTCAACCTTCTGGCGGATCCTGTTGTTCTACATCCTAACGATCTTCGTGATTGCCTGCATCCTGCCGTACACTGATCCACACCTGTTATCATCTGATGTTAAGGACGTCGTGACGTCACCGTTCACTTTGATTTTCAAGCGGGCAGGCCTGGCTGCTGCGGCCTCGGTTATGAACGCGGTAATTTTAGTGGCGGTTCTTTCCTCGGCTAACTCATGGATGTACGCCTCGACGCGGATGCTGTATTCCCAAGCCCGGGAAGGATACGCATGGCGGATTTTTGGTTACGTTAACAAGCGCGGGATTCCGATTTACGGTCTGCTGGGAACGACTGTGGTGGGAATCTTGGTTTGGGCAACCCAATTCGTTGGCCCTAATGCCTATAACTATCTGATCAGCGCATCCGGTTTGTGCGGGTTTATCGCCTGGCTGGGGATTGCGATTTCACATTTCTGCTTCCGGCGAGCCTTCTTGGCCCAGGGGCATCAGCTGTCTGAGCTTAAGTATCACGCTAAGTGGTTCCCGTTCGGCCCGATCTTTGCCGTCATTCTTTGTATCGTCGTGATCGTGGGCCAGAACCTGAATGCCTTTGTTAAGCTGGACTGGTCCAATATCGCCATCACTTACATGGCCGTACCAATCTACATCGTCTTGTACCTGTACTACAAGCTTCGTTACGGCTCTAAGATGATTAACCCTAAGGACGCCGATCTTTCCCGCTCAACCAAGGGGGAAAGCTACGAGCCGACTGACCAAGATTAGATAAAAAACCAACAGCCTAGGGGCGGTGCACTTTCACCCCGTAGGCTTTTTCTTTTCCAAAGTGGGAGTGGGAGTGTTAAAATAACCTTTGTGTCTTTTAAAACAGAACCGAAATAAGTGAGGTTTGATGGATGATTGTATTAGCCGGAACAATTGGGGCAGGGAAGACAAGCTTAACGCAAATGCTTGCCAACCACCTGGGGAGCAAGCCGTTTTTTGAATCGGTCGATGATAACCCGATTCTGCCCCTTTTCTACAAGGATCCGCAAAAGTACGGGTTCTTACTGCAGATTTACTTTTTGAACCGACGCCTGGATGAGATCAAGGATTCCTTTGATAATGATTTAAACGTCTTGGATCGTTCGATCTTTGAAGACGCCCTGATGTTTAAGATGAACGCTGACCTCGGTCGGGCCACCCAAACTGAATCGGACATTTACACGTCCTTGTTAGGGAACATGATGGAAGAATTGCCAGATCAGGCTCACCCGAAGGCGCCCAACTTGTTAATTCACATCCGGGTGTCCTTTGAAACGATGCTGAACCGGATCAAGCAACGGGGGCGGTCGTTTGAACAGATTGAAACCGACCCAAGTTTGTACCAATACTATAAGACGCTGAACGAGCGTTACCAAACCTGGTACGAGAACTACGATAAGAGTCCTAAGATGATGATCGACGGGGATAGGTTCGACTTTGTGGCTGATGAAAAAGCGGCTGCGGCGGTCTTAGAACAAATCGATACTAAACTTTTTGAATTAAATTTAAAGTAGTTATTGACAGTTTAGCTGACATCGCCTATACTATAGAAGTTGTCAGTTGACATGGAGGATTAGCTCAGTTGGGAGAGCGTCTGCCTTACAAGCAGAGGGTCACAGGTTCGAGCCCTGTATCCTCCATTCTAGGTTAGGGCATCCACTTGGATTGTCCTTTTATTTTCGACATTTGTCACGCGGATATGGCGGAATTGGCAGACGCGCAAGATTTAGGTTCTTGTGTCTTTATGACGTGGAGGTTCGAATCCTCTTATCCGCATTGGCCGGCAAAAAGCCATTTAACTTTTAAAAAAAGTAATTGACAAAGTTGGTCTAGAAGAGTAATATATATAAACGTTGAAAGGCAAGTTTAGTTGCCAATCACCCCGAAAATTGCGGAAGTAGTTCAGTGGTAGAACATCACCTTGCCATGGTGGGGGTCGCGGGTTCGAATCCCGTCTTCCGCTTTTTATTACGCACCCATAGCGCAATTGGATAGAGTGTCTGACTACGAATCAGAAGGTTGAAGGTTCGACTCCTTCTGGGTGCATACCTCGGGAATTAGCTCAGCTTGGTAGAGCGCTTCGTTCGGGACGAAGAGGTCGCAGGTTCGAATCCTGTATTCCCGATCGATATTCCCACAGTCCGTCATAGCGGTTGAAATTCCGTTATGACGGTTTTTTGTTGCCTAAAAATCTGGGGGTTATCCTTTTAGGGATTGAGTATCGGGAGGGATGCTCGCAACTAAAAGGTTAGTGGTATCATATCCCTAAAGGGGGGACGGTTAAATGGATCTGAATGAAAAATACCAAGCGATTGACCACCGGGGACGGCAGCTACTTTTGAGGGGCGGGGACATTGATCCCTGGTTAAGTGATCTCGAAGATGATTTTCGGCACGGGATGAGCCTAATCTTCACCTTGCCGGCCCACGTCAGCCGCAACATTGGCTTTGCCCTGGGTAAGCTACGGGAAGTGGAACCTGACCAGTACTATTACCCGGCAAAGGATATGCACGTAACGGTGATCGACTTAATCAAGGCAACGCCGGAATATGCCCTCAGTACGGAGCAGGAGCAAGCCTACCTCACGGCGGTTCGGCAGGCGGTTAAAAAGATAGCGCCCTTTCGTGTTTCGTTTCAAGGCTTGATCACTAGCGGGAGTGCGGTGATGGTCAAAGGACTTTACCAGCCGGGACTAGCTGAGCTTCGCCAGGCAGTTCGCCACCAGGTTAAAGCGGCGGGTCTTCAGCTGCAGGAACGCTACCAGCAGACAACCGCTCACGTGACCGTCGCCCGCCAACAGGCGCCGCTTGTTAATACTCGCCGGGACCTGGCGGTGTTAGATTCGTTAGCCGAAGTGGCGCTTGGGACCGCCCTAGTTGACCAGGTTGAGTTGGTGGTTCACGACTGGTATAATCGCCAGCCCCGCCTCCTCGCTAAATTAGAGATGTAAAAAAAGGAGGATAACGGAAATCAGCTGATTTCCGTTATCCTCTTTTTTAGTTAAGTGGAGCCTCGGGGTGCTCCTTGGTTAAGATGAACTGTTCGCTTGGGGTGACCATAAAGAAATCGGTGATTAACTTGCTTAATTGGGTCATCGCTTCGGTTGCCCGAGCAGCCTGTTCGGCATTGACGGATTCCATTACAACGACGCCATTAGTGGTTTCCTCGGTCAGCATCGTCCGTTCGGCTTCCCGCCAGTTTAAGGAGCGGCAAACGGCGCCTCCGTTATCGTAGTAAATGACTTCTCCTTCGCGGGCGGGATCATCTTCTTTCGCCCCAAGTGGGAAGAAGCCTTCACCTCCCTTGGCGATTCCCAGGTGTAAGTCGCCTTCAATCTTATTAAGATCTTCGATACCAATTGGAACCCCGTAGCTTAAGGAGATACTATTGTAGAGATCGACGAGCGGAATCGTTGGTTCAAAAACATGTCCTTGGTTGGCCCGCTTCAAGAGGGCTTCAATTGATGCCCGAGCGCCCTTACGCTTCTTAAATTGGGAGTAGGCGTCACGCCACTGCGCAACAACGGGGTTATCGCGAAATGGATCGACACTGGTGAACTTAGCAGATTCCTTAACAGCTTGGGCAAGTAGGTCGGCCCGGTACTGGTGCGTTTCGGGAGTATCGTGGTTATCAAAGCCGTTAATGGTCATGATGTTGATCTGGGCGTCGGGGAAGAGATTCCAAAACCCAGAATCGATAATTACTTTTTTCATAAATATAACCTCCTTGGGGGTCAAAGCTATAGTTTTTCATACCCCGTTTATTTTAATTGGTTGCCATTTTCCGAGCAAGTTTCTTGCGTCATACTTTGTGAATCAGAAATTAAGATAAGCTATATGGATCAAAGTTGTCATACCGGCATTCAAGTTTAAGAAAGTTAATTAAACAACTTATAGAAATTACAAGCCTGTGTAATTTTTCACTTTAAATGTAATGGCTTTTTTGATAAAATAAGCACCGTAAATAAAAAGTTATTCGCAACTACAAAGGAGATATAGCATTATGAAGGCAGCTGTTATTAATGATCCCGTTGATGGTTACGTTACGGTAAAGGACGTTCAACTTCGCGACCTTAAGCCTGGGGAGGCCCTCGTCGACGTTGAATACTGTGGTCTTTGCCACACTGATTTACACGTTGCGGCCGGTGACTTTGGTGAAAAGCCAGGCACGATTATCGGTCACGAAGGGGTTGGTCGCGTAAGCAAGGTTGCCCCTGGGGTTACGTCCTTAAAGGTTGGTGACCGGGTGTCAATTGCTTGGTTCTTCAAGGGCTGTGGTCACTGTGAATACTGCCTGACCGGTCGTGAAACTCTTTGCCGGAACGTCTTAAACGCCGGTTACACTGCTGACGGGGCGATGGCACAACAATGTATCGTTCCTGCTGACTACGCCGTTAAGGTTCCAGAAGGCTTGGACCCAGTGGAGGCTACTTCCTTAACTTGTGCCGGGGTTACTATGTACAAGGCCCTCAAGGTTTCAGGCATCAAGCCAGGTCAATGGGTTTCCATTGTTGGTGCCGGTGGTCTTGGAAATCTTGGGATCCAATTCGCTCACAACGTCTTTGGCGCCCACGTTATTGCCGTTGACGGTAACGACGACAAGCTGCAGGCTGCCAAGGAAAACGGGGCTGAAGTGCTGATCAACCGTCACGATGGTAACGTTGATGAACAAATCCAAGAAAAGGTTGGTGGAGTTCACGCTGCCGTTGTTACAGCTGTTAACGCCTCTGCCTTTGACCAAGCCGTTGGCTCCCTTCGTCCAGACGGGAAGTTGGTTGCCGTTGCCTTACCGCAAGGGGACATGCAATTAAATATCGCCAAGACGGTTCTAGACGGGATTATCGTGGCTGGTTCCTTAGTCGGGACGCGTCAAGATTTGGCTGAATGCTTCCAATTTGGTGCTGAAGGTAAGGTTCACCCAATCGTTAAGACCCGCAAGCTTGACGAAATTAACGATATGATCCAAGAATTAAAGGACAACAAGGTTGTTGGTCGGAACGTGGTTGACTTCGTTAACGAATAATTAATTGATTAATTCAATAAGCCGCCCTCAGGGTGGATCCATTAGGTTAGTTCTTAACTTGATAGGTCTGCCCAGGGGGCTTTTTTGTCTTGTGAGACTTCTGGGGGGTCTTGAGGTCAAAAGAATGGTATAATGAAGGTCAAAATTAGTCAGGGATGAGGTGAACACTCTTGGAAGAAAAAAGTATTTCGGACGTGATCGAGGAGTATTTAAAGCAAATTCTCGGTGACTCCGCCCAAATTGAAATTCGGCGTGCAGAGATTGCAAACCACTTCGACGTGGTTCCCTCACAGATTAATTATGTGATCAAAACGCGGTTTACCCCGAAAAATGGCTACCTGGTCCAGAGTAAGCGTGGGGGTGGGGGCTACATCCGAATTGAGCGGGTGAGTCTGCTTGACAATGTCGACGTAATTGAGATGATGATGGATGTGGTGGGGGCGGCCATTAACGAACGAGACGCCTTTGCAATCATCCAGACCCTGTATAAAGAGAAGTTGATTAGCCGCCGGGAGGGGGACCTGATGCTGGCCGCCACGGCCAAGTCGACCTTGGCGCCCCATAGCACCCGGACGGAGGAGAATAGCCTACGGGCTCAAATCCTTATGTCGCTCTTGAATCGGTTACGCTACGAAAGCTAACCAGAAAGCGAGATTTAAATGGATAACAAAAATATCTATACACCAAGCGCTAATAATGTTTTGCAGATCGCCCAGGAACAAGCCCGGTTTTTCAAGCATCAGGCAGTGGGCACTGAACACCTTTTATTAGCCCTGAGCCTTGAAAAGGTGGGGATGGCTGCCACTGTCTTGCGCCAGTTTAACGTCACTAGTGATGACCTTCGGGAAGAAATTGAGCGCTACACTGGGTACGGAACGATGCAAGCCACAACCAGTGATGCCTATCTATCTAACTCGCCAAAGCTACGGGAGATTCTTAACCTAGCAGCCCGCCTGGCTAAACAGATGGGCTCCCGGCGGGTGGGGACCGAGCACCTCTTATTGGCGCTCCTTTCTGATGAAACCATCTTGTCTTCCCGAATCCTGTTAAATCTGGATGTGGAACCAAAACAAGCTCGCCGGATCCTCCTGCGTCACTTAGGTGTTCCGCAAGAGGGGCGCCGCACCCGTCGACCAAACCAAAATGCCAGTCGGCAAGAAGAGGGAGAGGGGCTCACACCAACCCTCGACAAGTACGGCCGTGATTTGACTAAGATCGCCCGTGAAGAAACCTTGGATCCAGTGATCGGTCGGGAAAAAGAAATTAAGCGGGCCATCCAGATCCTTGCCCGGCGGACGAAGAACAACCCGGTTCTCCTGGGGGAACCCGGGGTCGGTAAGACAGCGATTGTTGAAGGCTTAGCCCAGCGGATTGTGGATGGCGAAGTTCCCGATGAACTGGCTGAAAAGCGCCTGGTAGTTCTGGATATGGGGACCCTTGTAGCTGGAACCAAATTTCGGGGTGAGTTTGAGGGCCGGATCAAAAACGTAATCGATGAGGTCTACCAAGACGGTCAGGTTATTCTCTTTATCGATGAACTTCACACCATGATTGGAGCCGGGGGTGCTGAGGGGGCCATTGACGCCTCTAATATTTTGAAGCCAGCCCTCGCTCGGGGCGAACTCCAATTAATTGGGGCGACAACCTTAAATGAATACCAAAAGTACGTGGAAAGTGATGCCGCCTTGGAACGCCGGTTTGCAACGATCATGGTTGAGGAGCCGACTAAAGAACAGGCCCAAAAGATCCTGGCCGGAATTCGTCCCCGCTACGAAAAACACCACCACGCCAAGATTACCGATGAGGCCTTGACGACGGCAATTAACCTCTCTAGTCGTTACATTACCAGCCGCTTCCTGCCCGATAAGGCAATCGATTTGATTGATGAAGCAGGAGCAATGGTGCGTATCAATGGCGAAGAGGCGGGTAGTAAGAAGGGCCACCTGACGGCTAAGCTTGGAGAACTACGGGCGCAAAAGGAAGAGGCAATTACCGCCCAGGACTTTGACCGGGCCGCCGAATTGCGTCACAAGGAACTGACGCTCAAGCAACAGATTGAAAAAGAAGATGAGCGTGAGTCCAAGCTGGCAAAAAGTGGTCGTTTCCCGTACACCGTGACGGCTGAAGATGTTGCTAAGGTGGTTAATGAGTGGACGGGGGTTCCGTTAACCCAGCTTCAAAAGAAGGAAAGCGACCGTTTGGTAAACCTGGAACGACTGCTCCATAAGCGGGTGATCGGCCAAGATGAAGCTGTTTCGGCAATTGCGCGGGCAATCCGGCGAGCCCGTAGTGGTCTAAAGGATCCTAACCGTCCAATTGGTTCCTTCATGTTCCTCGGCCCGACGGGGGTTGGGAAGACCGAGCTAGCAAAAGCACTGGCCGAAGCGATGTTTGGCGAAGAAGATAACATGATCCGGATCGACATGTCCGAATACATGGAGCGTTACTCAACGAGTCGCTTGGTTGGAGCTGCTCCAGGCTACGTTGGTTATGATGAAGGGGGCCAGCTGACCGAACAGGTTCGCCAGCACCCGTACTCGGTGGTTCTGCTTGATGAAGTTGAAAAGGCCCACCCGGACGTCTTCAACCTCCTATTGCAGGTGCTTGATGACGGGGTACTAACGGACTCCAAGGGCCGCAAGGTTGACTTTCGGAATACGATTTTGATCATGACTTCCAACCTCGGTGCCACCCAACTAGCCGATGAAAAAACGGTCGGCTTTGGGGCCATCGATTTGCAGAACAACTATGAGGCCATGTCCTCAGCCATTCGCCAGCAGATCCGTCAGTACTTCCGGCCGGAGTTTTTAAACCGGATTGACGAGACCGTGATCTTCCACTCCCTAACTAAGGAGGAGCTCCACCAGGTGGTTAAGCTCTTGAGTGCCAGCCTGATCAAACGGGTGGCGGAACAAGCTATCAGCTTAAAGATCACCCCGGCAGCCATCGACTTAGTAGCTAATAAGGGCTACAACCCAGAGTATGGGGCTCGTCCGCTACGCCGGGCGCTACAGACGATGATTGAAGACCCACTGTCCCTATCGATGATTGATGGCCAAATTAAGGCCGGCGATAAGGTTACGATTGGGGCGCAACGTGGAAAGTTGAACTTTAAAGTTAAGTCCTCTGATAACGCTTCCCGAAATTTAGTTTTCCAAAATTAAATAATTGATCACTCATAAAAACGCCATCCGATGGGGCTTTCGGGCTCTTGTTGGGTGGCTTTTATTGAAAAATAATTAAAGGATAAGCTAAACTAATTATTGATAATTAACCGGAACAATGTACAATTGGTTATTGGTGAACATACAATGATAAGGAACTAAGTAGTTTAAGAAGGGGAAAACTAATGAAGCGAGCGGAACAATTAGCTAAAACCCGAAAGGCGATTCTACGGACGGCCACCAAGTTATTTTTGGAAAACGGCTTTAATGGAACGTCAACGCGGGACATTGCCAAGCATATCGGAATCACACAACCGGCCCTTTATCATCACTTCAGTGATAAAGAGGTCTTATACCTGGATGTTCTGACGACGTTATGCGGAAAGGTACGCCAAGATATCAACAAGGTGATGCGTAAAGAAGACCTGAATCCAGAGGAGCGAATCTGGGAAATTACCAGGGCCATCATGAAGTACCACAAGTTAAGCGTATATAGTCAATACCAATTTGCCCGGCGGTCTCTAACGGCGAGCTCCCAACTGAAGTTGGATATGATCTTCGTTATGGATTACGTGGAGCCCATTTCGGAATACTTTAGGCTTCCGGAAGTTAACTTGCGTCCAGACTTATTACCAAAGGAAGCGGCAGAACTGTTCATCGCTAGCATGACGCCATTATTTGGGACCTTCCAACAAGTTGGGGGCCGTGCCATCAGTGAAGAACAACGGCAACACATTATTTTGGGTTGCATCCTCCACGGCTTCATTAAGCAAGCATAGCCGTTGACATTTAAAGCGAAAACCTGTATGATACAAGAGTATGTAATTGTGAGTTCAGTGAGCCCCATGATCTCTTGTCCATCGGGCTCTTTATAACAAACCAAAGGCACCTTACCGGGTTGCTTTTGGTTTTCTTTTGCCCAAAAATGGACTTTTGGTGAAATTGTAACCAAAATGTAATATTTGGCTCCTGAACCCGTTTATCAAACTAGAGAGGTGAATAGTTTGGCTGGACACTTAGTTAAGTACGGTAAGCACCGTACCCGTCGTTCTTACTCCCGAATCAAGGAAGTCTTAGACCTGCCTAACTTGATCGAGATTCAAACCGATTCCTACAATTGGTTCATGGACAAGGGTCTGCGGGAAATGTTTGACGACATTATGCCAATCGATGACTTCCAAGGCAAGCTTTCCTTGGAGTTCGTTGATTACCAATTGCTTGAACCAAAGTACACGGTTGCTGAAGCGCGTGAACACGACGCAAACTACTCGGCACCACTGCACGTTACCTTACGGTTAACGAACCACGAAACTGGTGAAATCAAGTCCCAAGACGTCTTCTTCGGTGACTTCCCACTGATGACGGACCAAGGGACCTTTATCATTAACGGTGCCGAACGGGTTATCGTTTCCCAATTAGTTCGTTCCCCAGGGGTTTACTACAATGAAGAAGCCGACAAGAACGGCCGCCCAAGTTACGGTGCCAACTTCATTCCGAACCGGGGAGCATGGCTGGAATATGAAACCGACGCTAAGGGAATCTCCTATGTTCGGATCGACCGGACGCGGAAGCTACCAATCACGGAATTAGTCCGGGCGCTTGGGTTTGGTTCCGACGATGAAATTATTGACATGCTGGGGGGAAACTCCGAGTCCTTGAACGCAACCTTAGACAAGGACTTGCACAAGGAACCGGAAGACACCCGGGTTGAAGAAGCCTTAAAGGATATCTACGAACGGCTCCGTCCGGGTGAACCAAAGACGGCCGACTCCGCTCGTTCCCTATTAACGACCCGCTTCTTTGATCCAAAGCGCTACGATATGGCGCCGGTTGGTCGTTACAAGACTAACAAGAAGCTGCAAATGAAGTACCGCCTGTTGGGGCTGACCCTGGCCGAAACCCTGGCTGACCCAGAAACTGGCGAAATTATTGCCAAGCAAGGTGACGTGGTTACCAAGGAAGTCTTAAAGGAACTGGAACCGGTTCTGGAACAAGATGACTTCAAGATGATCACCTACACGCCGGCTGATGAAGCCGTTGTGACGGCTCCTGTAAAACTCCAAAAGATCTTAGTTTACTCCAAGAACGACCCAGAACGGGTGGTTCCAGTGGTTTCAAACGGTCACATTGATCTGGACTTAAAGCACATCCAACCAGCTGACATTCTGGCTTCCATTAACTACTTCTTGAACCTACAAGAAGGAATTGGAACCACCGATGATATTGACCACTTGGGTAACCGGCGGATTCGTTCCGTTGGAGAATTACTGCAAAACCAATTCCGGATCGGGCTTGCCCGGATGGAACGGGTGGTTCGTGAACGGATGTCCATTCAAGACATTAACACTGTTACGCCACAACAGCTGATCAACATCCGACCGGTGGTTGCCTCCATCAAGGAATTCTTTGGTTCCTCCCAGCTTTCCCAGTTCATGGACCAAACTAACCCGCTGGGTGAATTAACCCACAAGCGGCGTCTGTCCGCCCTTGGACCGGGTGGTTTGACCCGTGACCGGGCCGGTTATGAAGTCCGGGACGTTCACTACACGCACTACGGCCGGATGTGCCCAATTGAAACGCCGGAAGGACCGAACATTGGGCTGATCAACTCCTTGTCATCCTACGCTCGGGTTAACGCCTATGGTTTCATTGAAACCCCATACCGGCGTGTTTCATGGGCTGACCACAAGGTTACCGACCGAATCGATTACCTGACGGCCGATGAAGAAGATAACTTCATCATTGCCCAGGCTAACACGCCACTGAACGAAGACGGCTCCTTTGCCGAAAACGAAATCATGTGCCGTGATAAGGAAGACTATATCGAAACGGCACCGGAAAACGTCGACTACATGGACGTTTCACCGAAGCAAGTAGTTTCGGTTGCCTCCGCATGTATCCCGTTCTTGGAAAACGATGACTCCAACCGGGCCTTGATGGGTGCCAACATGCAACGGCAGGCCGTTCCGCTGATCAAGCCACATGCTCCGTTGATCGGGACCGGGATTGAATACAAGGCCGCCCATGACTCCGGGGTTGCTTTAATCGCTAAGAACAGCGGGACCGTTGAATACGTTGATGCTCGTGAAGTACGGGTTCGGCAAGAAGACGGTACGCTGGACACTTACAAGCTGATGAAGTTCCGCCGCTCCAACGGTGGTAAGAACTACAACCAGCGTCCGATCGTTAAGGTTGGTGAACACGTTGATGCTGATGACGTCTTAGCCGATGGTCCATCAATGGAACAAGGGGAATTAGCTCTTGGTCAAAACCCACTGATCGCCTTCATGACTTGGCAAGGGTACAACTTCGAAGATGCCATTGCCATCAACGAACGCCTTGTTAAAGACGATGTCTACACCTCCATTCACATTGAATCTTACGAATCCGAAGCCCGGGAAACTAAGCTTGGACCGGAAGAAATAACGCGCGAAATTCCAAACGTCAGTGAAGACGCCCGCAAGAACCTCGACGAATCCGGGATTATCCGGATCGGGGCGGAAGTTCACGACGGCGATATCTTAGTCGGTAAGGTAACGCCAAAGGGGGTTACCGAATTATCCGCCGAAGAACGCCTCCTGCACGCTATTTTTGGTGAAAAGTCACGTGAAGTCCGGGACACTTCCCTTAAGGTACCTCACGGTGGTGGCGGGATCATCCAAGACGTTAAGGTCTTCACTCGTGAAAACGGTGATGAATTAGCACCTGGGGTGAACAAGATGGTTCGGGTCTACATCGCTCAAAAGCGGAAGATCCAAGTCGGTGACAAGATGTCCGGCCGTCACGGGAACAAGGGGACGGTTTCGATCGTTGTTCCAGAAGAAGACATGCCGTACATGCCAGATGGGACCCCAATCGACATCATGCTGTCACCAATGGGTGTGCCATCCCGTATGAACATCGGTCAGGTTATCGAACTTCACTTGGGGATGGCTGCCCGTGAACTGGGAATTCACATTGCAACGCCAGTCTTTGATGGTGCTAACGATCAAGACGTTTGGGATGCCGTTAAGGAAGCTGGTTTACCATCCGACGGGAAGACGATCCTGTACGATGGGCGGACTGGGGAACCATTTGAACAACGGGTTGCCGTTGGGGTCATGCACTACCTGAAGCTTGCCCACATGGTTGACGATAAGATTCACGCCCGCTCAACTGGTCCTTACTCACTGGTTACGCAACAGCCACTTGGTGGGAAGGCTCAATTTGGGGGCCAGCGGTTCGGTGAAATGGAAGTTTGGGCCCTTGAAGCATACGGGGCCGCTTACACCCTGCAAGAAATCCTGACCTACAAGTCTGATGACACCGTTGGTCGTGTTAACACCTACCAGGCCATCATTGATGGGGATCAAATTCCAAAGCCAGGGGTACCGGAATCCTTCCGCGTGCTGGTTAAGGAACTACAATCCCTGGGGTTAGACATGAAGGTGCTCGACGACAAGCACGAAGAAATTCAGCTTAAGAGCATGGACGAAGACGTTGCTGACGTTCGGAAGATGGCTCGTCGTAGCCATGAGCAGCAAGAAAAACAGACTGCTCAAGCGGCGAGCGCCCAAGACGAAGCCAAGCAAGATTAGGTTCGCCACTTAGGGATTAAATAAGGAGGATTATCCTTTGATTGACGTCAATAATTTTGAAAGTATGGAGATCAGTCTGGCTTCACCAATGAAGATCCGGAGTTGGTCTTACGGTGAGGTTACCAAGCCGGAAACGATCAACTACCGAACTTTAAAGCCAGAAAAAGATGGTCTCTTTGATGAACGAATCTTTGGCCCGACTAAGGACTTTGAATGTGCCTGTGGTCGCTACAAGCGGGCACGCTATAACAAGCGGGTCTGTGAACGTTGTGGGGTCGAAGTTACCTCTGCCAAGGTTCGGCGTGAACGGATGGGACATATCGAATTGGCAGCGCCAGCTTCTCACATCTGGTACTTCAAGGGGATCCCAAGTCGGATGGGGCTGGTCTTAGACATGAGCCCACGGGAACTAGAAGAAGTAATTTACTTTGCTTCCTACGTTGTTCTTGATGCCGGTGACACCGGTCTGGAAAAGAAGCAATTGCTTTCCGAAGCACGTTATCGTGAACTGAAGGAAGAATACGGCAATCGCTTCACCGCCGAAATGGGGGCTGAAGCCATTCAGAAACTGCTGGCCGACGTGGACCTTGAAAAGGAAGCCGCGGAATTAAAGGCGGTTCTGAAGGAAGCCACTGGTCAGAAGCGGACCCGGGCCGTTCGGCGCCTGGATATTTTGGAAGCCTTCCTGAAGTCTGGCAACAAGCCGGAATGGATGGTCATGGACGTAATTCCAGTAATGCCGCCTGACTTACGGCCGATGGTTCAACTGGAAGGTGGCCGGTTTGCTACTTCTGACTTGAACGACCTGTACCGGCGGGTTATCAACCGGAACAACCGGTTGAAGCGCCTGTTAGAATTACACGCCCCGGGCATCATCGTTCAAAACGAAAAGCGGATGCTTCAAGAAGCCGTTGACGCCCTGATCGATAACGGGCGGCGTGGTCGTCCGGTTGCCGGCCCTGGTAACCGTCCGCTCAAGTCCTTGTCCCACTTACTTAAGGGGAAGCAAGGGCGGTTCCGCCAGAACCTGCTCGGGAAGCGGGTTGACTACTCTGGTCGTTCCGTTATCGATGTTGGTCCGTCCATGAAGATGAACCAAATGGGGCTGCCAGTCCCAATGGCCATGGAACTCTTCAAGCCATTCATCATTCACGAATTAACGAAGCGCAACTTGGCTACCAACGTTAAGGCTGCCAAGCGGATGATTGACAAGCGCGATGAGAAGGTCTTCGACGTCTTAGAAGATGTTATCAAGGAACACCCCGTTCTCTTGAACCGCGCCCCTACCCTTCACCGGTTAGGGATTCAGGCCTTTGAACCAATCCTGGTTTCCGGGAAGGCCATGCGGTTACACCCGCTGGTTTGTGCCGCTTACAACGCCGACTTCGATGGGGACCAGATGGCCATTCACGTTCCACTGTCCGACGAAGCGCAAGCCGAAGCCCGTCTCTTAATGTTAGCTGCTCACCACATCCTTTCACCTCGTGACGGGGAACCAATTGTGGCCCCATCCCAGGATATGGTTATCGGTAACTACTACATGACGACGGAAGACAAGGCCCGTGAAGGGGAAGGCATGATCTTCAAGGATACCAACGAAGCACGCATGGCTTACCGGAACGGGTATGTAGCCTTACAAACTCGGGTTGGGGTGCTGACTTCTTCCTTTGACAAGAAGCCATTCACCGACGAACAACGCCAAAAGATCATGGTGACCTCCGTCGGGAAGCTTCTCTTCAATGCCATCATGCCGGAAGGCTACACGTACATCAACGAACCAAGCAGCGATAACCTGCAAAACGGGGTTCCAGACAAGTACTTCCTCGAGCCAGGGGAAGACATCCACGCTTACCTGGAAAACGCACCGTTAGTTCCGCCGTTCAAGAAGGGCTTCTTGTCTGATATCATTGCCGATGTCTACAAGATCTACAAGGTGACCGTCACCTCCCAACTCCTTGACCGCATCAAGGACCTTGGTTACTATGAATCAACGATTTCTGGTTTGACGGTCGGGATTGCCGACGTTACCGACTTGAAGGAAAAGCCGGCCATTATCGAAAAGGCCCACAAGCAGGTTGCCTTGGTTACCAAGCAATTCCGGCGTGGGTTGATCACTGATAACGAACGGTACGAACGGGTCATTGGGATCTGGAACGATGCCAAAGATGAAGTTCAAAATAAGCTGATCGAACACATGGATATCCACAACCCAATTAACATGATGTCCGACTCTGGGGCGCGGGGGAACATCTCCAACTTTACCCAGTTAGCCGGGATGCGTGGGCTGATGGCTTCCCCATCTGGTAAGATCATGGAACTGCCGATCCTCTCCAACTTCCGGGAAGGTCTTTCTGTCTTGGAAATGTTCATTTCCTCGCACGGGGCCCGGAAGGGGATGACCGATACGGCCTTGAAGACTGCCAACTCAGGGTACTTAACCCGGCGGCTGGTTGACGTGGCCCAAGACGTGATCGTTCGTGAAAAGGACTGTGGCACGGATCGTGGGCTGGAAGTATCAGCCATCACCAACGGTAACGAAATGATTGAACCGCTTTACGACCGGATCCTTGGTCGTTACACGATGAAATCCGTCTTTGATCCGGAAACTGGTGAAAAGATTGTTGGCAAAAACGTTCTGTTGGACGAAGAAACCGCTCAACAGATCATTGATGCCGGGGTTGAAAAGGTTACGATTCGGTCAGCCTTCACTTGTAACACGGAACACGGGGTCTGCGAACGTTGTTACGGGCGCAACGCCGCTACCGGGGACCAAGTTGAAGCCGGGGAAGCAATTGGGACCGTGGCCGCTCAATCAATCGGGGAACCTGGTACCCAGCTGACCTTGCGGAACTTCCACACCGGTGGGGTTGCCGGCAACGATGATATTACCCAAGGGCTTCCGCGTATCCAAGAAATTGTGGAATCTCGGAACCCGAAAGGGAAGGCAACGATCTCCGAAGTTACGGGACAGGTTGTTGCCATCGAAGAAAACCCAGCTGAACAAACCAAGGACGTTACCATCAAGGGTGAAACCGATACCCGGACCTACACCCTGCCGATCACGGCGCGGATGCGGGTTGCAGAAGGTGACGATATTCACCGTGGTGGTGCCATTAACGAAGGGTCAATTGATCCAAAGGAAATGATTCGGGTTCGCGACGTATTGTCCACCGAAACTTACCTCCTTTCCGAAGTGCAAAAGGTTTACCGTATGCAGGGGATCGACTTGCTGGATAAGCACGTTGAAATCATGATTCGGCAAATGATGCGCAAGGTACGGGTTATGGATCCAGGTGACACCGATGTCTTGCCAGGTGAACTGTTAGACATCAGTCAATTCCGGGATGCCAACTACAAAACCTTGATCTCCGGTGGGATTCCGGCCACTGCCCGGCCAGTTATCCTCGGGATCACCAAGGCCGCCCTTGAAACTAACAGTTTCCTTTCGGCTGCCTCCTTCCAAGAAACGACGCGTGTCCTTACCGACGCCGCCATCCGGGGCAAGAACGACCCGCTGGTTGGTCTCAAGGAAAACGTCATCATCGGGAAGATCATTCCAGCCGGGACCGGGATGGGTGCTTACCGCAACATTAAGCCCAAGGAAGTCAGTGTCAACAACACCGCTTCCGATGGGGCTTACACCTCGATCCGCGAAATGGAAGAACAATTAAAGGATCAAGACTAAGCGCTTGATTTGATAAATGAAAAGGCCTATCAAACCATCACGGTTTGATAGGCCTTTTGTTGTGGCTACAGTTGTTTACTAGCACGGTTGATTAAGTCTTTAAAGATTAGTTGGGATTCCGGCGTGTGTTTAAACATGTTTTCCGGGTGCCATTGAACGGCCAGGATTTGGTCGGAGTCGATTGATTCAATGGCCTCGATAACCCCATCGTCAGCCCGGGCAACCACCTTTAAGCCGGGAGCAAGTTCATGAACGGATTGGTGGTGACGGGAGTTGATGTAGATTCGGTTACCAACTAATTTTTGCAGCTGAGAGCCGGGTTCAATGTTAACGTGGTGGGTTGGAAGGTTACCAGGGGCCAATTGATGGTGCTTCAGACGAGCGGTGGGGTCTTCGGAAAGATCCTGGTAGAGAGTTCCACCAAGCCCAGCGTTGATTAGTTGCAACCCTCGGCAGATCCCCATCACCGGCTTACCGGCGGCGATGGTAGCTTTGAGGAGGGCGATTTCAAAGAGGTCACGCTTACGGAAGGTTTCCCCAAGTTCGAAGTGGGGTTCTTGTCCATAGAAGGTGGGATCAACATCAAACCCCCCGAGCAACAACAGGCCGTCAAAGAGGTTAACGTAGGAAGCGGCGGTTTCCGGATCGATCGTGGGGAGGACAATTGGTTGTCCCCCGGACTTAGTGATTGCCTTGATGGCTGGATCAGGGGCAAAGGCAGCGTTACGTAAGTTGATGATGCTGGTTGCCTCGGTGTATGTATCGGCGGGTAAGGCAATCATTGGTTTTTTCATTAGTGAATCCTCTCGTAGTCGTTAGTGTATTGTCATAGTCTAGGTGAGGCTGGCCCGCATGTCAAATATTCTGATTAGATTTCAGTGAGAAGATGCTCAAAGAACCAATTAATGATAGGCTATTAGTTGTGAATTTGGTTGAAAAGGAGAAGAAAATTGAAGAAGTATCGAGTTGAAGTTCCCCAAGCCGCGCGGAACCAGCTAGAGATAAAAGAAGATGAACCCCTTGCAATGTGGGTAGAAGGCAACCAATTGGTGATTCGCCCCTTGCGTTTGATAGATAGCTTGCCCCAAATTAAGTTACGCTGGTACATTGTGCCGGCCCTCTTATTAACGGTCCTTTTTTACGCCGATACCCTCAATCACGGGCGCCACTTGATCCCATTAGTGGGGGGCGAAGATTCGGTGGCCTCAACGAGCCTTTATTTGGCAACTTTGAGTGGGGTGCTGGCCTTTGCCATTACCTTCATTAGCCAAAAGCTTCATCACCAGGGCCGGGCCCAGGAGTTTTCCTGGCGGGCGTTGATTACAATCTTGATTGCCTGCGGTACGATCACGGCCTTTTCCCTGGATGCCGGCGCCTGGCTGGTGGGCTCCTTGTTTCAGGGGGCTAGTTTTGATGTCTACACCGCCGGAGCACTGATTTTTTTAATGATTGCGATGGTCACCTACATCATGATTAACCTGGCGTTAACCATTTCACCAGGGGTGATTACCAACCTGATGACCTTTATGATCATTGGGGGGATGGTCTTTTCAATGCTTACCAACTCCAAGAAAGACTGGTGGCGTCATAACTTTAGCTTCTTAGGGACCACTCACTCCTCTAACAGCTGGCAGTTCAATATCACCCTGATTTTCTCGGCGATGCTGATGCTAACCCTGATCGACTACCTTTTTGTGAACCTCTCCAAAAAATACTCAGACTGGCGGATCCAGGTTACCCGTTGGCTGCTTAACTTAATGGCGGCCTGCCTGGGCGGGGTGGGGCTGTTTCCCAACAACCCGCGCTTCCACATTTTCCACGATCGGATCGCCATGTGGATGGTTTACACGATGCTGATCCTGGTGGTGGTGATTCGTTGGACGATGGTACCAATCATGAATAAGACCTTTTTGACCCTGTCCTACATCATCGGGGCGGCAATGGCGGTTAGCTTCATTGCCTTTAAGTTTATTCACTACTTATCCCTAACGGCCTTTGAAATGCTGGCCTTTGGACTGGCCCTATCGTGGGTGCTCCTGCTCTTTCAGTTGATCGGGACGGTGGTGCAGCGCGACGTTCGGCTCTTTGATATCGAACTAGTGAGTGAAGAAGAAGAGTAATGTCAACTACGCACCGAA
>NZ_BCAH01000008.1 GCF_001293735.1 Limosilactobacillus gorillae
GCCTTTTTGATATTTAGTTGCTTCTTTTCTTAAAGAAGTCCTGGTGGTTTAGGATTAGGTTTAAGATGACGGCGGTTGCCGAACCAACTACCACCCCGTTACCCAAGATAATTTGGGCTTCAGTTGGCAGTTGCTGAAAGATCTGCGGGTAGACGGTTACTCCTAGTCCCAGGCCGATTGAAAGCGAGGCAACCATCAAGTTGGCCCCCTTAGTAAAGTCAACTTGGTGTAGGATTTGAACCCCCTGAACCCCGACCATTCCGAACATGACGATCATAGCGCCTCCCAAGACGGGGGTAGGAATAATCGTGGCAAGGGCGCCGGCCTTTGGTAAAAGTCCCAATAAAATCAAGAGGACGGCGGCGTAGTAAATCGGCTGCTTGGTCTTGACGCCAGACATCTTCAAGACGCCGACGTTTTGGGAGAATGTCGAGTACGGAAAGGTGTTGAACAGTCCCCCTAGGATGGCAGCGATTCCTTCGGCCCGGTAACCGCGGGCCATGTCTTTACCGGTAATCTTGGTATTGGTAGCGTCACTTAAGGCAAAATAAACTCCGGTTGATTCGATCATCGTGGTTAATGCAACCAGCATCATGGTAATGATGGCACTGGAGTTAAACCGCGGGGTGGCAAAGTAGAATAGTTGTGGAGCATGGAACCAGGCGGCGGTTGCCACTGGACTTAATGAAACCATTCCCAAGGCGCCAGCAAACAGGGAACCGAGGAGAATTCCTAATAGGATAGCGATTGACCTCAAAAAGCCCCTGGCAAAGCAATTGATCAAGACGATGATCACAATCGTCACCAGCCCGATCAAGAGGTTATTTAGGGAACCAAAGGACTTAGCGGTAGCGTCACCACCACCGAGGTTTTGGAAACCGACTGGTACCAGGGTGAAGCCAATAATCGTGATTAAAGATCCCGTCACCACCGGTGGGAAGAGCTTCTTTAGCTTAGCAAAGATACCAGCGATCAAGAAGATAAACAGTCCCGAACAAATGATGGCACCGTACATATAACCAATTCCAAGCTTCCCGCCGATCGATTCTAAGGGCGTAACGGCCTGGACGGCACACCCTAAGACGACTGGTAAGGCAATCCCAGTCAGGGCGGTGCGTTTTAACTGAAGCAAGGTGGCAATCCCGCACATAAAGATATCAATAGAGACCAGGTAGGTTATCTGCGTGGTGGAAAAGTGCAGATAGGTTCCGATCAAAAGCGGCACCAATACATCACCAGAGTACATGGCCAACAGGTGCTGAAAACCTAAGATCAGACGGTGACAGAAGGTGGTTGACGCGGCCTTAAAGCGGTCGGTGTAGGTAATTGACGGTGAAAGTTTCAAAAGATTCCTCCCCGCAAGCAACCCAAATAAAAAAGCGAGCCCACGAAAGCCCGCTCATTTTTGCTTATAGTCTTCAGTTTACGGCTGAAGGTAGATACTTGCCGTCCATATCACGGCGATTATACAGGCACTTACGTTTTTTAATTTGATAATCGTATCTTACCACTTGGAACCGAACGATTCAATTACTTAAAAGTTAAGTTATCCGGAAAAAACGAAAATTATCGCCACCAGCGCTTGTTAAATACCAGCCAGACCGAGAGCGCCATCATGATTAGGGTGATAATAATGGTGATCTGCCAGGCAAAATCGTTATTAGCAAAGGGGAGTGATTTAACGTTTTCCCCGTAAAAGCCCGACACGATCGGTGGAATCGATAAAATAATCGAGTAAACAGTCAAAAACTTCATCGTCTGGTTCAAGTTGGAATCCAAGACCTTACTGTAGGCGTCCGAAACCCGTGCTGTCACGTCCGAAGTCATTTGGGCCATCTCTAGCCCCTGTTGGGCTTCAATGATGACGTCGTCTAGGTCGGACTGTTGATCGACGCTCATTCGGTGGCCAAAGCGACGTTTGAATTCCTGGAGTAAGGAGACATTCCCCTGGAGGGAGGTTAGAATATAGACCAGCCCAGTTTCCAGTTCCATAAACTCGGTGATCGCTGAACGTTCGGTCCGGCGCCGGAGGTTATTTTGGATCTTCTGGCGCTTCTGATCGGCCTGACGAATCGGAGTGAAGTAGGCCGTGGAAAGCCGATAGAGGATTGGCAAAATAAAGTCGTAGCGGGTGGCAATCTCACCGTGAGCCTGTAACCGCTTAAGTTGCTCGGCAATTATCCCGTTGACAAAGTTAGTGTGGGCGTTAGTAAAGGTCAGGACGTGGTTTTTAGTTAGCATAATCCCGATCGGGGCGGTTTGAGGGGTGGCTACTTCGTGATTGGAGACGTAGACGTCAAAAATCAGAAGGGTGATCCCGGCTTCCCGGTCGATTTCGATTCGGGCCTTTTCGTAGGGGTCAATGGCGTAATCAAGTAGGTCACTGGTCACTTCGTATTTTTCGAAGAGTTCGTCGCGTTCGTGAGGCAGGGGCTCAAAGACCGACACCCAGTAACTATGCTCATTAAACTTGACGGAACTTAACATATCCCCACCCCTTTTTTACTTAGCTTCCCCCCATTATACAACAACAGTTTGCTAATCACCTGATCTAGGTTACAATGGCCTAAAAGGGGGAATAGTGATGGAATACCGATGGCAAATTGAAGAGCGGCTGAATTTAGATCAAGAGGCAACGCCCTTACGCCACCTATTGCAGCGTCAGTGGCTATTGCCCAAGCGCGTGGTCCACTTCCTACGTGTTCGCCGGCAGGTCCTTGTTAATAACGAGTACCGGCCGGTCTCTAAAGCGGTTGGGGCCGGTGATGTAATCACGCTAAATTTTACGGGCGATGAGTTTCGTACTCCGGAATCGTCCTACGTACCGGAGCAAGGACCGCTGACGGTCCTGTTTGAAAACCGGGACCTGTTGGTGGTTAACAAACCAGCCGGTATTAAGAGCCACCCTAACCGGGAAGGCGAGGTTGGTACCTTGATGAACCTGGTATCCGGCTACCTAATGGGAACTACCGACGCCGCCTACATGGTTCACCGTCTCGACCAGGAGACTAGCGGGGCGATGATCGTAGCCAAGAACCCAATTGTGGTACCAATCTTAGATCGCCTGATCAGCACCAGGGAAATCCACCGTGACTACCTTGCTCTGGTAGCGGGGATCCCCAACCCTAAGCGTGGAATCTGGGACCTGCCGCTGGGGCAGGACCCAACTGACGTGCGTAAGCGGATGGTCAACGGCCAAAACGCCCAGGCTGCCCGAACCCACTACCGAACCCTTGCTACCAATGGTGGAAGGGCGCTGGTGGTTTTAAACCTGGAAACCGGCCGGACCCACCAGCTGCGGGTGCACCTAGCTGCTGCCGGGTGCCCAATTGTTGGTGACCCCCTTTATGGAACGCAAAGTGCACCGCGAATGTATCTCCACGGGGTTGCCCAAGAGCTAGTGGTACCTTTCTCGCTAAAACGTGAGCGAATCGTGGCGAAAATCCCTGACGATTTTCCCCAGTTTTGATAGAATGAAAGTACGCTAGTTGCAAAGATAAAAATAGGGGAGCGTGCGTAATTAATTGTCACTCATTGAGAATCTCTACGGACCGTTTTTCGACTTACAGAACTGGGCTACGGTGATTACCTCCGGGCAGGACTGGCTAATTATCCTTTCCTTGGTGATGATGGAATGTTTACTTTCCGTCGATAACGCGGTTGTCTTAGCCGCCCAGACCCGGGTCTTACCAACCTTAAAAGAGCAAGAAATGTCGCTCTTTTACGGAATTTGGGGCTCGTATGTCTTCCGGTTCTTGGTGATCGGGATCGGGACCTATTTAATTCACTTCTGGGAAATCAAGGCGATCGGGGCTGCCTACCTGATGTACATGGCCTACCGCTTTTTCCACGTTAAGTTCTTTGGTAAGAAGTCCTTGCACAAGGATAAGAAAAACTCACGGATCGGCCAATTAACCGGTCGCAAACGCTTTTGGGCCGTGGTGGCTCAAATCGAGTTTACTGATATTGTCTTCTCAGTCGACTCAGTCTTAGCGGCTTTAGCCGTCTCTGATAATCCGGTGATCGTTTTGATCGGGGGGTTAATGGGGATTTTGTGCATGCGGGGGATTGCCGAGTTCATCATGCGCTTGATGCGTAAGATTCCAGAACTGGAGCCGATGGCCTATGTATTAATTGCTGTCATTGCCGTTAAATTGTTCCTAACGATCCCAGCAATTGATATTGAAATACCTTCGGGGATCTTCGGGATTTTCATTTTACTGGTGTTTGCCCTTACGATGGTGATACACTTCCTGCGCCGGGGAAAGCGTGAGACTTCTTCGACCAAACAAAATGGGGGGAAGAAAGATGGCACAAGTGGCACACAAGGATAATTTTAACGAGCTAATTGATGGTTCAATAACGGTGGTTGACTTTTGGGCTCCGTGGTGTGGACCCTGCAAAATGATGGCACCGGTCATGGACCAGTTAGAGACCGAATATGGTGATCGGATTAAGTTCGTTAAATTCAATATTGATGAGGACCAGGAAATGGCCACCAAATATAAGGTGATGAGTATTCCTAGCCTGGTTCTGTTCAAGGAAGGGGTTGCCAAGGAAAAGGTGACGGGTCTATACCCTAAGGATCGCTTGGCCCACTACTTGGAACGAAAACTCACCGAAAATTAATTCGTAGCGTGATGTTTCACGTGACGGGTCCCGGGCGGTCAAGGCAGATCGTTTGGGGCTTTTTTATTTGAAAATGATGGCCCTTGATTTACAAGCTTTTCTAGTCGGGGACTTGTAACCGGTTTACAAACCCGCTATACTATATAGCGATTAAGGATCGTAAAACGATTTACTAATTTAAGATGCATTATAATTATTTACAGCATACCTTTGAGGAGGAATCATTATGACTAACCACATCGCCGTTCTTGGAAGTATCAACGTCGACACGACTTACCACGTTGCCCGGTTCCCAGAACCAGGCGAAACCCTTTCGGCTACCGATAAGAGTTCCGCACCTGGTGGGAAGGGGGCCAACCAGGCCGTGGCTGCTGCTCGCTCCGGGGCTAAGACGACCTTCATCGGGATGGTCGGGGCTGATAACGAAGGCCACTTCATGCGTGAAGCTCTGCAAGAAGACGGTGTGGACACCCAATTTGTGGGGAACGATGTTCGTCACGGGACCGGGACGGCCTTGGTGACTCTGGATGCCAATGGTCAAAACGATATTATGGTGTATGGTGGGGCTAACCAGGCCATGACTACTGATGTCCTGGCCAAGACCGATGCTTTGTGGGATGAGGTTGACTTTTTGGTTAGTCAGTTTGAAACGCCGCAAGAGGTAACCCTGGCCGCCTTTAAGATGGCCAAGGAGCACGGGGTAACTACGGTCTTGAACCCTGCTCCGGCTAAGGAAATTCTACCGGGTCTGCTAGCGGTAACTGACGTAATTGCACCAAATGAAACCGAAAGTGCCCTCTTAACCGGGATCGAAATTAATGGTGAGGAAGATCTAGTCAAGACGGCCGATTACTTCCGGGCCAAGGGGGTGGCGACAACCTTGGTAACACTGGGTAGCCGCGGTGCCTACTTCAACCACAACGGCAAGAGTGGCATCGTTCCGGCCTTTAAGGTGAAGGCTGTTGACACAACTGCTGCCGGTGATACCTTCATCGGGGCCCTAGTTTCCCAACTAACCTCGTCACTGGAAAACTTGGCCACGGCAATAACTTATGCACAACGGGCCTCCAGCATTACAGTTCAAGGGATGGGCGCTATGCCTTCAATTCCAACTAAGGACCAGGTTGAAGCCGCTCTGGCTGAAAAGTAAGACCTTCAACCGGTTAATCAGATTTGACTAATGTAGAGCGTGACAGGAAGGTACAAAGGGCTCCTGCTATGCTCTTTTTTAATAAAATACTTTTCAACTGAAAAGGAACTAGTTACCATGGTTAGTAAAGGACGGCGAAGGATATGGAGATTGGATTTATTGGAACCGGCGTAATGGGAACCGGGATTATTAAGAACTTACTGAAGGCCGGTAACCAGGTGACGGTCTTCAATCGAACCAAGGCTCACGCTCAAGCAGTGCTAGACGCTGGGGCCAATTGGGCGGCATCCCCGGCTGAAGTAACCCGGGTTAGCGAGATTGTGATGGTAATGGTGGGTTTTCCAAGGGATGTTGAACAAACCTACTTTGGCCATGATGGAATTCTGACGGCGGTTAAGCCCGACCAGGTAATAGTCGATATGACCACCAGCGCCCCTTCGTTAGAAAAAAGGATTCGCGAGTCAGCACCAAGGGAGGTCGGAGTCTTAGATGCTCCGGTTTCTGGCGGTGACCGGGGGGCCAAGGAGGGGACGCTGACCGTAATGGTTGGTGGTGACCGGATCGCCTTTGAGCGGCTAAAGCCAATCTTTATGCAGCTGGGCCACGACGTTAACTACTTTGGGACCTCTGGTGCTGGTCAGCATGCTAAGATGGCTAACCAGATTATGGTAGCTGGCACGATGACTGGTCTGACCGAGATGTTGGCCTACGCTAAGGCGGCTAAACTTGATTTAGCTACCGTGGTGAAGACTGTTGGTGGTGGAGCAGCAGCAAACTGGAGCCTGACCAACTACGCCCCACGAATCTTAAGTGATGATTATACCCCGGGCTTTTTCATTAAGCACTTTGCAAAGGACTTAAAGATTGCCCTGAGTGAAGCCGACCGAATGGGGCTGGAACTTCCGGCCACCCAAGTCGCAAAACAACTTTACCAACAGCTTGTGGACATTGGTCACGGCAATGAGGGCACCCAAGCCCTGATCAAACTCTGGTGGAAGGACGCGAAAGAAGATGAACAAAAAGATTAAATTAGATGACGTAGCCCGCCTGGCGGGGGTCTCCAAAGCCACCGCTTCCCGGGTGTTAAACCACCGGGGTTACCTCAGTCAAAAGACGATCGATAAGGTTCATCAAGCCATGGAGGACCTTAACTATCGCCCCAACGCAATTGCCCGTCAGCTTTATAAGCAAGAGACAATGCTGGTTGGCCTGATTTTCCCAACGATTAACAACCCCTACTTCGCCCAATTGGAGGCGGCCCTCGAAAAGTGTCTCTACAATGCCGGTTATCGGGCAGTGATGGGGAATAGTGAGAACAACTCCCAAAAAGAAGAGGACTACTTACAACTACTGCTGGACCGTCAGCTAGACGGCCTGATCGTTGGGGCTCATAACCCCGCAATCCCGGTTTATCATAAGACCAGCCTGCCGATTGTTTCGATCGAGCGGATTGTTTCTAACCAAGTGCCGGTAGTCTCGGTTGATAACTACGAGGGCGGCCGGCTGGCAACTCAGCGTCTTTTAGACGATGGTTGCCAGGTGATCGCCCATACTAACTATCCGGGTGGGTTTGCTTCGCCTAACCAGGCTCGTGAGAGTGCCTACCGTGACTTAATGAAGCAAAACAAGCGTCAGGAAATCGTCTATCAGGTTCCCTTTGATGAGCCCGAGGACCAAAAGCTTGAAGTAATTCGCCAGATCTTCCGTGATCACCCCGACGTTGACGGGGTCTTTGCTGACAACGATACTAACGCCCGTCTGGTAATGACAGCGGCTAAGGAGTTTGGCCGCCACTGCCCAGAAGATCTTAAGGTGATTGGCTTTGATGGTGCTGACATGACCCGGTTGCTCTTACCAGAATTAACCACTATTCAACAGCCAATTCAAGAGATGGCCGAAGTAGCCGTCGAAATGCTCTTGAAGAAGATAGCGGGTGAAGTTACCGACCAGTACAAAACCTTGCCAGTCAAGTTGGTTGATGGAACAACTGCTTAACCAATGATTATTCCCCCGCCGTAATGAGCGGGGGAATTTTTTTTGTAAAATTTATACAAACCGGTTTACATGATCGGCAAAGCAGGCTATGATTAGAATCGAGCAATTGAGGTAGCGCTTTCATAAAATGAGGGTGCAAAATTGAGATATGTTAAGGAGTGACTCTTAGATGGAAACATTAAGCTTTGACGCAAGTGCTTTAAAGAAGTTTGTCCACGAAAACGAACTGGCCGAGATGCAGGCGATGGTAACCGCCGCTGACCGCCAGTTACGTGACGGGACTGGGGCCGGGGCGGACTTCCGCGATTGGCTCCACCTGCCAACGGAATACGACAAGGCCGAATTCGCCCGGATCAAACAGGCGGCGAAAAAGATCCAAGCGGACTCCGAAGTCTTAGTGGTGATCGGGATCGGGGGCTCCTACCTGGGGGCCCGGATGGCGATCGACTTCTTGCATGACTCCTTTTACCAGGCCCAGGCCCCTGCCGACCGGAAGCAGCCGCTAGTGCTCTTTGCCGGCAACAGCCTGTCCTCCAGCTACTTAGCCGACCTGCTTCGCTTGATCGGCGACCGTGACTTCTCGGTTAACGTGATCTCAAAGTCCGGGACCACCACGGAACCGTCGATTGCCTTCCGGGTCTTCCGGCAACGCTTGGAAGCGAAGTACGGGGAAGCCGGCGCCAACGCGCGGATCTATGCCACGACTGACCGGCAGCGCGGGGCCCTGAAGACCGAGGCGGACGCCGCGGGCTGGGAAACCTTCGTGATTCCGGACGGCGTCGGTGGTCGCTTCTCGGTCCTGACGGCCGTCGGCCTCTTGCCAATCGCCGTTTCTGGGGCGGACATCGACCAGTTGATGGCCGGCGCCGCCAAGGCAGCCGCCACCTACACGGACCCGGACCTGACGACCAACGCGGCCTACCGATACGCGGCTTACCGGAACATCTTGTACCGGAAGGGGTACACGACAGAACTGCTGGAAAACTACGAACCGAACATGACCATGCTGGCCGAATGGTGGAAGCAGCTGGCCGGTGAATCAGAGGGGAAGGACCAAAAGGGGATCTACCCATCAAGTGCCAACTTCACCACCGACCTGCACTCCCTCGGCCAATACATCCAAGAAGGGCGCCGGAACCTAATGGAAACGGTCGTTAAGCTGACCGAACCGAACCACAACCTGCCGGTCCCAAGCGCGAAGAGCGACCTGGACGGGCTCAAGTACCTGGAAGGCAAGGAAATTGATTGGGTTAACACGCAGGCCTACCGGGCCGTGGTAGCGGCCCACACCGCTGGGGGCGTCCCGGTCATGACCGTTAACATCGCCAAGGAAGACGAGTTCACCCTAGGCTACCTGATCTACTACTTCGAAGTCGCAATGGCCATTTCGGGGTACTTAAACGGGATCAATCCGTTTAACCAACCCGGGGTGGAAGCCTACAAGACAAACATGTTTGGCCTGCTGGGGAAGCCGGGCTACGAAGCAATCGGGCAGCAGCTGAAAAAAGAAATCAATGACTAAAAAGGAGCGTACCATGACTATGTTATTAGGATCGATTGAAGCCGGCGGGACAAAGATTGTTTGTGCCGTTGGAAATACCAACTACCAAATCCAGGATTCCGTTCACATCCCGACCACTACGCCGGAGGAAACCCTGAGCAAGATTATCGACTACTTCAAGCAGTTTGAAAACTTAGCAGCGATTGGGATCGCCTCCTTTGGCCCGATTGAAATTCGTCGTTCCTCACCAAAGTATGGCTACATCACCAACACGCCAAAGCCGGGTTGGGCGAACGTCGACTTCGTTGGCCCAATCAAGAAGGCCTTGAATGTACCAATCGCCTGGACGACTGACGTCAATGGTTCAGCCTACGGTGAGTACTTGATGGCCACCCTATTTAACCGTCGGATTCACTCCCTGGTTTACTATACGATTGGGACTGGTGTCGGCGGCGGGGCCGTGATCGACGGCCACTTTGTCGGTGAGATGGGCCACACCGAAATGGGTCACATTCGTGTTAAACGCCACCCTGATGACCTAGATTTCAAGGGTATCTGCCCGTTCCATGACGACTGTCTAGAAGGCCTGGTAGCTGGTCCAACCTTTGACGCCCGCTTGGGTAAGCCGGGGAAGGATGTGCCACTGACCGACCACGTCTGGGATATCATGGCGTACTACGTGGCCCAAGTTGCTTTGGATACGACCTTGATGTACCGGCCAGCTCAAATCGTCTTTGGGGGCGGGGTGGTCTCCGAGGAATTCCTAAAGAAGGTTCGTAAAGAGTTTGAGAAGCTTATGAATGGCTACGTCGAGGTTGGTAACCTAGACGAGTACATTACGATGCCAATGGCCAAGAATAACGGCTCGGCCACGATTGGTGACTTTGCCTTGGCCCTGCAAGCAGCCACTGAATAAAGTAATTTCTAAATAAAATAGTAGCGCCCTTCTGCATTCAAACTGAGTGCAGAAGGGCGTTGTTATTTCAGCTAAATCTAAAAGCGGGGGCGGTAATGGGCAAATAGTCCGATGGCTAAAAGGGCCGTTAGGAGGTCAGCTACCGCCTGAGCGGCGATGATACCCTGGTAGCCAAAGAAGTAGGCTAAGATGATAATCGCAACGGCAAAGATTACCCCTTGACGAGCGATTGAAAGGAGTAGGGCGGGAACGGCCTTTCCCATCGACTGGAAGACGGTCGTGAAGACGAGTACGAGTCCAGCTAGAGTTGAAGAGCTAACCAGCCAGCGAACCATAACAGCGCCTTCCCTGACAACGGTTGGATCCTTCATGAACCAGGTGATGATCATTGGGGCCAAAAGGAACATTACCACCGTCATCACGAGGGCGAACCCGCATACGACAAGGAGGTCAAAACGCAGGGCCGCCTGGAAGCGGCGTTGATCCTTGGCGCCGTAAACATAGCCAATCAGCGGTTGGGCCCCGAAGGCAAAGCCAATGAAGATCATGTTGATAATCATCGAAACCTTAAGGGCGATCCCCATAGCAGCCACCGAATCAGGCCCATAGGAGATTAGGTAGCGGTTGGTCAGGGCCATGGCGATGGTGGCCATCACGTTAGTAATACTGGCCGGGATTCCGATGGTATAAATTTGGCGTTTTAAGTCCCAGGAAATCTTAGTTTCCTTGATTGAAATGGTCAGTTTTTGGGACTTAATTTTCAGGTAGTAGATCATCAAGAGGTCCCCGATGATATTAGAGGCAACGGTAGCCAGGGCTGACCCAGCTGCTCCCAGGCCGAAGGTGAAGATAAAGATTGGGTTTAAAATGATGTTGATGACGGTTCCAGTCATCGAGGCCTTCATTGATTCAACGGCCAGCCCTTCGGTCCGCATAATATTAGTTGGTGCCAGGCCAAAGACGATAAATGCTGCGCCCCAGGCCATCACGGTGTAGTACTGGTCGGCATATTTCCAAGTACTTTGACTAACTCCTAAGAGGTGCAGGACCGGGGTCTTAAAGATCAGCATTAAGGCTGTGACGATAACACCACAGGCTAAAGCGGCGTAAAAGGAGTAGCCAGAAACGTTACGGCCCTCTTGAATGCGCTGTTCACCAAACAGACGTGAGATTACCGATGAGCCCCCAAGCCCAAAGATATCACCGATCGCGATTAAGAGGGTGAAGACGGGCGCCCCCTGGGAAACCCCAGCGACCAGGGCTGGATTTTGAGTCTGGGCGACGAAGAAGGTGTCGACCATGTTGTAGATAAGGGTGACGGCCATTGATAAAACAACCGGCATGGCCAGGGTAAAATAAAGCCGGCGAATTGAGGTATGTTCAAAGAGTTGCTCCATTAATTTTTCTTCCTTCTCCAAAATAATTACTGTTCATTGATATATTATGGGCTGGATACCCGTCACTTTAGTGATGGGAGGAAAGCCCCCACTCAAGCACCTACGGTGCTTCTTTTCTTGACCTTTTCCCTTTCTT
>NZ_BCAH01000009.1 GCF_001293735.1 Limosilactobacillus gorillae
GCAAAAAGAAAGGGAAAAGGTCAAAAAAAGAACCACCGTAGGTGCTTGAGTGGGGCTTTCCTCCCATCACTAAAGTGACGGGTATCCAGCCCATAATATATCAATGAACCCATTATACTAACTATCGAATTATTATGCAAGTTAAACGCATAATAACGGCTAAACTGGGGCTACTTATGCAGACTGTATTCACTACCGCTTTACTTTCCCCCACCCCATCATCTATGCTAAAATAGCCCTGACTTAAGGTCCGCTAAAGGAGGAATTCACAATGGGACTCGTAACACGCCGTAGCGATAAGCTTGACGACTTATTCAATAAGTTTGCTAGCGACCCACTTAAACCAGTTAAAAAGCCGGAAGATCATTCAAAAGATACTAAGGATGACCATCAAAAGAAGGAACAAAAGTAAAATAAAAGGAGATAGTTCAAAATTGAACTGTCTCCTTTTATTTTATGCTTGTTTATTAAACCCATTTGGATAGCGGCGGTTGAGGGTCTCAATGTTATCCTTTGCAACCTGCTCAAAGGGAATATCTGCCCATTCAGCGATTTGAGAGAGGTACCACAAAACATCGCCCAATTCGTGGGTCAACTTATCCTTATCCAAGGGATGGCCCTTAAAGGTATAGTTCTTAACCAGATCCACGACTTGACCGGTCTCCCCGGCCAAACCGAGGGCACAGTTAGTCAAAACCTGTTCGTTACCGTACAGGGTCCGCTTGGCGGCTTCTTGGTAATCATTAAAATCCATTAGTCACTTACTCCCGTCCGTTCTTCAATCCACTGCCAAACTTGTTCAGCACCCTTTTTGGTGGTAGCGGAAAAAAGAACCAGGTCTTGATCCTTAGGTGCTCCCAACCCTTCCTTAACCACTTTAACAACCCGGTTATGGGCATTGGGCTTAACCTTATCTACCTTGGTGGCAACCACTAGGGTAGGAATCTTGTAGTAGGCAAGCCACTGAAACATCATCTGGTCATCTTCGGTTGGAGCGTGACGAGCGTCAACCAGCTGAACCACCCCCCGAAGCTGCTCACGAGTGGTCAGGTAGTTTTCAATCATCTTACCAAACTTTTCGCGCTGCTTTTTAGAAACCTTAGCGTAACCATAGCCCGGCACGTCAACAAAGTAAAGCTTATGTTCAACTTCATAAAAGTTAAGCGTTTGCGTTTTCCCAGGCTGGCTTGAAGTGTGGGCGTAGTTTTTCCGATTAATCAAGACGTTCGTCAACGACGACTTCCCAACGTTGGAGCGCCCCACCAGGGCAAGCTCTGGCCAATCCGTTACCGGGTACTGATTTTCTTCAACTGCCGAAATGGTTAATTCAACATCGTTTACTTGCATACTTCCCCCTTGGTTAGGACGCCTGATCGCCTTGCATAATGTATTCAGGGGCCGTGTGCTTAATGACGCAGTCCTTATTAATGACTACCTTAGCCACATCTTGACGGCTTGGCAGATCAAACATAATATCACGCATCACGTCTTCGATAATTGAACGAAGCCCACGGGCCCCAGTGTTACGGTCAATCGCCATCTTTGCCATTGCTTGCAAGGCCCCGGCCGTGAAGTGAAGTTGGGCGCCGTCTAAACGGATCAGCTCTTGGTACTGCTTAACTAGGGCGTTCTTTGGTTCGGTCAGAATCCGAACTAGATCGTTTTCATCCAGCTTTTCAAGGGCTGTCATTACGGGAAGCCGACCGATAAATTCCGGAATCAACCCAAACTTGAGGAGATCCTCTGGAATAACGTGTTGCAAAATGTTCTTTTCAGTTACACCATTAATTTCCTTGGAGTCGGTCCCAAATCCAATTGTCTTGTCACCAAGACGTTCCTTAACGATCGTTTCGATACCATCAAAAGCTCCCCCCACGATAAAGAGAATGTTCTTAGTATCGACTTGGATAAACTCTTGTTGTGGGTGCTTACGACCTCCCTGCGGCGGAACGTTAGCAATCGTACCTTCAAGGATCTTCAAAAGGGCCTGCTGTACCCCTTCACCTGAAACATCCCGGGTAATTGAGACATTTTCACTCTTCTTGGCAATCTTATCGATTTCATCAATATAGATGATTCCCTTTTCCGCGCGTTCAACATCGA
Organism: Limosilactobacillus gorillae; assembly: GCF_001293735.1. Classification (GTDB taxonomy): domain Bacteria; phylum Bacillota; class Bacilli; order Lactobacillales; family Lactobacillaceae; genus Limosilactobacillus; species Limosilactobacillus gorillae. The sequence continues at coordinate 2,104 of NZ_BCAH01000009.1, forward strand.
AGTCAGCGGCTTGCAAGAGCTTTAGGATGATATTTTCAACGTCTTCCCCCACGTACCCGGCTTCGGTTAGGGTAGTGGCGTCGGCGATAGCAAACGGTACATTTAAAATCCGTGCTAGAGACTGTGCCAGGTAGGTTTTTCCCGATCCAGTCGGTCCAATTACGGCAATGTTAGACTTTTGTAATTCGGTATCGTTGTTGTCTCCCGTGGCCATGGCATTTACCCGTTTGTAGTGGTTATAAACCGCCACGGCTAAGGTTTTTTTGGCGTCCTTCTGGCCAATTACGTAGTCATCTAACTGGTCCAAGATCTCTTGTGGGGTTGGAACAGTGAATGTTTCTGCTTCCGTGCGTTCTTCAGCCATTTCCTGGTCGATGATTTCTTGGCACAAGGCAACACATTCATTACAAATAAATACGCCGGGACCAGCGACAATTTTTTGAACTTCCGACTGTGACTTACCACAAAAAGAACAGTGAACATCTTGTCCAGTGGTATCTTCAAACATTTAATTCCCTCCTAGTGATAATCGATAGGTTAATCATAACAGAAGTGATGACTCATTCAAAAAGAATTGCCCTACCAACTAAAAAAGAGGGTCGCAACATCAATGGCTGTTGCGACTCCCCCTTTTGGTAAAGATTAATCACCAATATAATGACTAGTCCTTGTCAGCGGCCTTGGCGGTTTGCTTTGCGGAATCAGCAATCAAGTCCACGGCCTTCTTGATTTCGATATCGTGAGCTAGCATTTCACGGGTCAACGCCTTAGAAACGGCTTCCTCGTCCATCCCGTATTGCTTTGCTAAGTTAGCAATTTCGTTTTGAACGTCTTCTTCAGAAGCACTCAAGTTAGCATCTTCAGCAACGGCTTCCAGAACTAAGTTCGTCTTCACACGCTTAGCAGCGTCTTCAGCAAATTGCTTGCGAAGGTCGTCCTCGGTCGTGTTTGTGATTTGGAAGTACATTTGCGGGTTGATCCCTTGTTGTTGCATACCGGCCAGGTATTGTTGGAGTTGACGGTTGGTATCGTCATCTAACATGGCTTGTGGAATTTCTTCCGTTTCAGCATTAGCAACAGCTGCTTCGATAGCGGCGTCTTCGATGGCTGCTTTAGCAGTAGCTTCCTTTTGGTCTTGGAGTTGCTTTTTAAGCTTGTCCTTCAGTTCATCAAGGGTATTAACGTCTTCGTCAACGTCCTTAGCAAATTCGTCATCAAGTTCAGGTAATTGCTTTTCCTTAACTTCGTGGATTTTAACCTTAAAGAGGGCTTCCTTACTAGCCAGGTCCTTGGCGTGGTAGTCTTCTGGGAAGGTAACCGTTACGTCTACGTCTTCATCAGCCTTGTGACCAACTAATTGGTCTTCAAAGCCTGGAATGAAGGAACCAGAGCCAAGAACCAAGGAGTAGTTGTCAGCGGAACCACCGTCGAATAATTCACCATCAACGGAACCTTCGTAGTCGATAACAACGGTATCGCCATCAGCAGCTGCTTCATCTTCCTTCAGAACGAGTTCTGCTTGTTGTTGACGCTTGCTGTCCAGTTCATTATCAACGTCAGCATCGGATACGGAAGTGTCTTGTTCCGGAACTTCCATCCCTTTGTAGTCACCCAGGGTAACCTTTGGCTTAACAGCAACCGTTGCCTTCAAAGTCCAAGGTTGATCCTTTTCCATGCTTTCCACGGCAATTTGCGGTTGGTCAACTGGTTCAATACCAGCTTCCTTAATAGAAGCTTCGTAAGCATCTGGCAAAACGTCGTTTAAGGCGTCTTGGTACAGAGATTCTTCACCGTACATTTGGTTAAAAATCGTCCGCGGAACGTGGCCCTTACGGAAACCAGGAACCGTGATCCGCTTTTGCGTGCGGATAAAGGCGTGGTCAATCCCCTTTTGAATGGTTTCAGTGTCGATATCGAACGTTAACGTTCCCTTTGGAGCGTCGTTATCGCGTTCCCATTTTACTGACATTTCATTTCCTCCAATAACATATCTATTTAGCCTCCCGTCAGTTAACGAGAGCTCTACATACTTTTTAATTTTACCCTACTAAGCCGGGTATTTCAACCGTTACCCCGTTTTCAAGGTAACCAAAAAATCCTGCCAACGAATTACCACACATGTAATTCATCGACAGGATTTTGGTATAAAGCTGACTTTTTTAAAAGTTAAACTTCAAAATTAGTCGAGCACTTCAGATACCACACCGGCACCAACAGTGTGACCACCTTCACGGATGGTGAACTTCAGACCCTTTTCAAGGGCAACTGGCTTTTGCAGTTCAACCGTAAAGGTAACGTTGTCACCAGGCATAACCATTTCAACACCATCTGGGAGTTCAATGGTACCAGTAACGTCAGTAGTGTGGAAGTAGAATTGTGGGCGGTAGTTGGAGAAGAATGGCGTGTGACGACCCCCTTCTTCCTTGGTCATAACGTAAACTTCACCCTTAAATTGCTTGTGCGTTTGGATGGAGCCTGGTTCTGCCAGAACTTGACCACGTTCGATTTGGTCGTGAGAAACCCCACGAAGAAGGACACCAACGTTGTCACCGGCTTCCCCAAGATCAAGGGTCTTGTGGAACATTTCAACACCAGTAACAGTAGACTTGATAACGTCATCCTTCAAACCAACGATTTCAACTTCGTCACCGATCTTAACAGTACCACGGTCGATACGACCAGAGGCAACAGTACCACGACCAGTGATGGTGAAGACGTCTTCAACAGGCATCATGAATGGCTTGTCAGTAGGACGCTTTGGAGTTGGGATGTATTCGTCAACAACATCCAGAAGGTGAAGAACAACCTTTTCTTGTTCTTCGTCGCCTTCGAGGGCCTTAAGAGCAGACCCACGGATAACCGGAATGTCATCACCAGGGAAATCGTATTCGGACAGAAGGTCACGAACTTCCATTTCAACTAAGTCAACCAGTTCGTCATCGTCAACAAGGTCAGTCTTGTTAAGGAAGACAACGATGTATTCAACACCAACCTGGCGAGCCAGAAGAATGTGTTCACGAGTTTGTGGCATCGGACCATCAGTTGCGGCTACAACCAAGATCGCACCGTCCATTTGAGCGGCACCAGTGATCATGTTCTTAACGTAGTCGGCGTGACCTGGGGCGTCGATGTGAGCATAGTGACGCTTTTCCGTTTCGTATTCAACGTGGGCAGTGTTGATAGTGATACCACGTTCCTTTTCTTCCGGAGCAGCATCGATATCAGAGTAGTCTTCTGCCTTAGCAAGACCCTTAGCGGCCAATACCTTGGTGATAGCTGCGGTTAAAGTAGTCTTCCCGTGGTCAACGTGGCCAATAGTACCAATGTTAACGTGGGGCTTAGTACGTTCATAATGTTCTTTTTCTGCCATTAATGAAACCCTCCTGAATAATTACAAGTAACATGCCAGAACACCGGGAGTGCTCTGACACACCTTTAAATTTATTGTACTACTCCGCCAATCCAATTTAAAGGATTAAATCGGACCCGGCAAAGAATTCTTAATTATGTTATCAGATCAACCAGCATTTGTAAACGACTTTAGCTAAATTCAACCCAGCCGGGCAACTAAGCTATTAATTCGCTCCTGCCACCGGTGGGCTTGCAATACGGCTTCTTCATTACCAGTCGTTGAATAAGTAACCAGGGCCTTGATCCAGGCTTCGGCATTTAACACTGCCTGTTCAACAAAGGGATACAAAAAGGTAAGCTGCAGGTAAAATTCCTGCAGGTAGGTCTGATAAGACAACGGATCCTGGTCCTGGTAACGTTCACTGAGTAACCTCTCCCCTTCCTTAACCACAACAAAATCTCCCAACGGCTTTAGCTGAGCAAGGTTTAAGGAGTATTCTTTTTCATCAATCCATAGCATCGTTACTTCCTCATTCAAGTGCAGTGGTTGTAAGGACTGTACCAAAGAGGATTTGATTAGTGGGTGGGTATCCGGATCACGCAATAAGAACTTGGTCCCCACCAAATAGTCACTCAAGGGGAGCTTTTGCCCATCATTGAAACGGCGCTCCTGTTCTCGAAAGGAGTAGTCCCCCATGTGGATAAACTGGCGGCGCCGACTCGCCAAGACCTGCGTTCCCATCTGGGTGAAGAGTTTCTCAGCCTGGTCTACTAGTGCTAATTCATCATCATTCAGATGAGCAGCTAGGTTAATAAACCGGCGGGCCGGAATGAAAAACTGGTTCTTGATGGTTAATTGGACAAAGAAGTGAGCAAGCTCGTGGGACTGATCATAATCGCCTAAGTGACGACTGGCAACTTGATAGGCCTCAACGTAGCGCTGCTCATCAAATAAGGCCTTTGAAAGGAGGCGGTTAACCGCAAAGTCGTCTACCTCCTGGTCAAGGTCTTGCAATAGCTTTATTCCATCCGTCAAACGGCCCTGATCTAAGGCCTGAGTGGCTTTTTTTAGACGTTCTCCTTCTTGCGGGGTCATTTTCTCCTCCAAATTAGTAAAGAAGAGCGTGGTCAAGGGCTCTCCCTTGCTCACGCTCATCTGGTGATATAGTTATTCCCTACTTTGTTTCTACCGTCCGCTTCTTTCCGCGGCCTCGGCCACCACGTGAATTGTGGTGCTTCTTTGGACTTGGTTGGGCCTTTGGGGCCTCCTTGGCTACCTTAGAATGGTTCTTACGCTTCGGGTGCTGGTTGATCTCCATGATTACCGGTAAGATAACCGGGTGACGCTTAGTTTGGTTGAATAAGAAACGGTTCAGCTTATCACGAACATTTTGCTTCAGGTGGCCCCAGTCAAATTCCTTTTGGTCGAGGTCCTCTTGAACTACCTTTTCGACTAAGTCAGCCGCCTGGTTCATTAATTCCCGGTTAGTCTTGACGAAGACAAAGCCCCGCGAAGTTATCTGCGGTCGGGCGACGATCTTCTTTTTCTTGCGGTCGATGGTAGCAACCACAACAAAGATTCCGTCCTCTGACAAAACCCGCCGGTCACGCAGGACAATGTTACCAATATCACCAACCCCGGTCCCATCAATCATGGTGTTACCGACCTCAACTCGATCCCCTAAGCGGAACTTACCATTTTCATAAGAAAGTACATCCCCCTTAGTGGTAATAAAGATATTTTCGGCCGGAATCCCAACCTCTTCAGCTAGCTCAGCATGGCGGTCTAACAGACGGTATTCACCTTGAATCGGTACGAAAAACTTCGGCTTCATGAAGTTTAACATCAGCTGCTCATCGTTTTGGCTAGCCTGTCCGGATGGGTTAAGGTCATCAGCAATAAACTTAACCTCGGCCCCGGCCCGGTAAAGCATATCCTTAGTCTTTTGAACCATCGTTTCAATGGCGTAGGACGGTGTCGTGGTAACAAAGACCAGGTCAGTGCTGGTCAGCTGAATATCCGGATCGTCACCGTTGGCAATCTGTTGCAGGGACTTGGTTGGTTCCCCCATCCGGCCCGTCACCAAGATTACCACTTGATCATCATCCAGATCCAAGGCTTCTTCAAAGGAGACCAGCATTTCATCTGGAATTTGAAGCAAACCGAGGTCTTCGGCCGTATCAATGATCTGTTCCAGATCCTGGCCCGATAAGACAATTTTACGGTCCGTTGCTTCGGCAGCGTCAACAATCTGCTGAATCCGCATGATGTTGGAGGCCACAGAGGCCACCACAATCCGCCCCTTGGAGTTTTCGAAGGTATCTTCGATATAAGCGCGGATATCGCGTTCTCGCGTTGAAGCCCCAGTAATCCCAGCTCCAGCCGAGTCGCTAAGTAGGGCTAAGACTCCGTGGGTCCCTACTTCTGCCAGCCGAGCGAGGTTGGTTTGATAATTCTTAACCGCCGTTTGGTCAAACTTAAAGTCTCCAGTGTAAACGATTGAGCCTTCGGGTGTTTGGATTTCGATTCCAAGGGTGTCGGGGATACTGTGGGTGGTGGAGAAAAACCCTACCGTAACGTTACCAAATTGAATCGTCTGTTCTTCATTAACCACGTGGAAATCGTTGAACTTCTTGACCCGCTTATTTTCTCTAACTGCCAGCTTGGCAAGGGCGATAGTTAGTTGCGACCCATAAACCGGCACCTTAAAGTCATCTAAGAAATATGGCAACGCCCCGATCGCATCGGCATGCCCGTGGGTCAAAAAGACCCCCTTAATTTTATCGGCATGTTCCTTTAAGTAGGACCAGTCTGGGATGACCACGTCAATCCCCATTAACTCATTTTCCGGGTACTTCAACCCGCAGTCGAGAATAAATATCTGGTCGTCCACGTCCACGGCGTACATATTCTTACCATTTTCACGGACCCCGCCAAAGGGAATAATCTTAATCTTACTCATGGCTTCTCCTTTAATTCGATTGAATATTTACTTGTAAATGCCCCACCGACCGGTTGTCTGATGGGCTATTATTTCACTCACAAATCATTACTATTCATATTACCACAGATCGGCGATGGGGGCGACTAACATGGAAGAACCCCAACTATGTAAATTCATTCAGGCTAACCACGCAGCTCGTCACCATCTTGAAAAAGATTCTTTTTAATTGATGAAGATACCCGTTTATCTACTGAAAGACCACAAAGCAAACAAAAAGAGGCTATGACATAAGTGCCACAGCCTCTTTTCATAAAGTAATTACCGACGAAGACCAAGGGCCTTGATCAATTCCCGGTAAGCAGGAAGATCAGTCCGACGAAGGTAAGCCAATAGGTTCCGACGGTGACCAATTTTCTTCATCAAACCACGTTGTGAGTGGTAATCATGCTTGTGTTCACGAAGGTGTTCGTTCAGTTCGTTGATGTCAGCAGTCAAAACTGCCACTTGAACTTGAGTTGAACCAGTGTCACCTTCGTGCGTTGCGAATTGCTTAATAATTTCGTTCTTCTTTTCCTTAGAAATAGCCATGCTATATTCCCACCTTTCAAGTTTTAAAGGACCTGCCTCTAGGTAAAACGTCGGTGAGGAGCGCTAAACCGAGAAGAGGTTGTGTTGGTTAAATAACCCTAATTACTATACTCAACTTTGACCTTGAATGCAAGCAACAATCTTCTTGACGCTTGCAGTTGCATTCAAAAGTGAGATTCGCTATAATGAAAAAGTTGAAAATTCTGGTCAACTGATACCAAACGGTGACGGAGGTGAAATCGAAATGCCAATTATCAAGTCAGCGATTGAACGTGTACGTGTAAATGAAAAGGCCGCTGCCCGGAACGCTTCCCAAATGAGCGCAATGCGGACTGCCATCAAGAAGTTTGACAAGGCAAAGTTAGCAGGTGCTGACAACCTTGACGACTTATACAAGGCCGCTATTTCTGCAATTGACCATGCCCACTCCAAGGGTCTGATCAAGGCAAACAAGGCTGCACGTGACAAGTCACGTCTTTCCGCCCGTTACGCAAAGTAAGTGCGGTTAGCCGATCATAATAAAAACGCCCCTACATAAATGTAGGGGCGTTTTTTTGGTCTAAGAAACTTTTTGCTTGGTATATTGAAGCAAAAATAACTGGAAAAGCAATTCAGGATCCTGCTGGGTAGTTTTTAAGGCCCGTTCACAACGGATCAGGCCTAAGTAAGCATGGGATAGTTCTTCCATATTAAAGCGGCGAACCGTTTGAAGCCCTAACTTAACCCGGTATGGGTGAACCTTCAACTGACCAGCCATCGTTCCCTGGCTGAGTCCTCGCCCACTTAAAATCTTAATTTGTAAGAGTAAGCGAAACTGACTCACCAGAATAGCATTAATTTGTAAGGGAGACTGCTGACTTCTTAATAGTTCCTGGTACAACCGCACAGCTTCTACCTGTTGCTGATTCAACACTGCTTGCACAAGATCGAAAATATTTTCGTCCAGGGACTGGGGAACCAGTCCAGCTACCGCTTCAACCGTTACTACCTTTTCATGGTAGACCGCCAGTTCAATTACTGGTACGGCCGTCATCATCTTACCGTAATCAGCATTAGTACGCCGAACTAGTTCATCAATTGCTCCCCGATCCAGCTGGTAGCCATCTTCTTGTAGGCGTTCTTCAACGAAGTGCCGAGCCTGGGCCTCATTAAGGGGGGCGGCTGAAACTGAGACTGCCATTTTCTTTAATTCCTTAACTACCCCCTTACGTCCGTCCAATTTCTCATATGGGGCCAGTAAGACTAGGGTTGTCGTTGGCTGGGGATGCTTCAGGTATTCGCGCAAGGCTTCACCATCCTGCTTCAAAGCACCCCGGGGCGTACTTCCACTTAAGAAGGCGGGCTTGTTTAAGAAGACCAAGCGGCGTTCGCCAAAGAACGGTGCCGCCATCGCGTCGTTTAAAGCCTCCTTTAATGGGGTGGTTTCCATATCGTAGCTTCCGACGTTCATTACCCGCTCCTCTTCGGGAATCAGCGCTAAAAAGGCCTCCTTAGCCTCCTGCTGAAGTACTTCTTGGGTTCCCAATACCAGGTAGACCATCGCTGGCGCTGCCTTCTTCAGCTGTTTTGTTAGTTCTTGAATTTCCATATCTTCACCACTTCCCATTAATTCGTCGTTTGCAATTAATCACTCGTGTTGTGCCACAGGAAACGGCCTCTCCGCTGATTGTAGCGGTAGGTAACCATTCCCTGGGTTTGGGTAGAATAGGTTTGCATTTTTAATTGTTTCAAGGTATTAAGGGTCTCCTGGTTAGGATGACCGTAACGGTTGTTCCGCCCGGCTGAGATAACCCCCACCCGGGCTCCAACGGCCCTTAAAAAGGCTGGAGAACTAGAGGTTTTACTGCCGTGGTGTCCCAATTTGACCACGGTAGCTTGCAGATGCGGGTAATGTTGCAACACCGCTAGCTCACCGGCTTGAGGTAGATCACCAGTGAACAGAAAGCTGGTGTGGCCAAATTCGCCACGCAAAACTACCGAATCATCATTAGTCGCCTGCCCGCTTTTGAAGGGATGTAGAATCTGAAGGCCATCATCGGTTACCATTCGATTAGTGATCGGGATAATCGGCGGCACTCGGTCTACGGGTAGACGCTTAGTAAACTTGGTTATCTTCTCCATCCCAGCGGGCACCATGATTCGGTCGACTTTCATTGCCCGTAAAACGGTTGGCAAGTAGCCGATGTGGTCAGCATCGCTGTGGGACAGCCAGATGGCGTCAAGGTGATCAATCCCCTCGCTTTTCAGATAGTTAATCGAGGTGCTGGTTGCCTTATCAGTTGTGGAAGCTCTCCGCGTCTTCCAGTTCGCTTCCGTTTGTTGAAAGTTAAGCTTACCGCCGGTATCAATCATCATCACCCGCCGATTGAAGGGCTCACGAATGATGATGCAATCGCCCTGCCCGATATCAACGAAGGTCACTTCACCGCTTAACGGAAAGTGAATCCAGGTAAAGGTGAGAAAGTAAATTAGCAACAGCCACTTCACCAAACCACGCTTCTCCCACGTTAGCATGGTCAAGACCACCATCCCCACCGCAACAGCCGCCGGCACCCGGCCAAAGGTAATTGTCCCCGGCAGACTCGCCAGCTTATCCAACCCCTGATGAAATAAGAGTAATCCAGTATTGACCAACTGGCCAAGTTCTGGAAAGACTGGATATATCAGGCCACTCCCCAACGAAAGGGGCATTATAACTAGTGAGAAAAAGGGAATCATCAGGTAGTTAATTACAAGGCTCAAGACGTGAAACTGATAGACCGAATGGAGGAGAGGTGGCAGGCTTACCAGTGATAAGCGCACCGTCTGACTCAACCCACCCGGCTGCTTAAACCAGGTTAGGCAAAAGGATAGCAGGTATGAAAGTTGTCCCCCAGTTGTCAACAGGATGGTTGGACTTAAGATGGTCTGAATAAGCAAGCTGATCGCCCAGGGCATAATCCCCCTCAGTCCAATCATTTGGGCAAGGAGTTGTAACTCTAGCATCAAGGTAGCCCGGCCAAGACTAATTGAGCCTCCACCAACCACCCAGTACAGAGGCAGTACTGCCACCAAGATTAAACGGATAGTCTCCTTGGTCACTCCCAAACGGGTCAAAAAACCCCGTACAAGTCCACACAGGGCTACCAGATGGAGTCCCGACAGGCAGAAGAGGTGAATCACACCCAATTGCTTTACGGCCACCATTTCATTGGCCATTTCCGGGTCCTGCTCGCCAATTAAAAGACGGCGGCAATATCCCGCTAGTGGTTGGGGCAGTGCCGTCATCCGGTGGCTCAGTTTCGCCCGCAGCTGGTGCAAGTAATCCGTCAGCCGGCGGGGTCCTTGACCAACCAAAATTGTACTTTCACCCGTAACCTGATTATAAACTCCCCGATTAGCCTGGTAGACTTGGCGATCAAACTCATTAGTGTTCGTTGCCGGTAAAATCTTCTCTTGCTTCCCCCTCAGCCAGAAGCTAAGCGGGACAATGGTTGATTGGACCTGGTGTTGTTGAGTCTGGCTCGTGAGGGTCAAAAACAACTGTACCTGCTCCCCATTAGCCTTAGTGGCCACCGCGCTCGCCAGGTCTCCATTCACCCGCCAGGCGTCGGGTTGCACGGTTAGCTGGCCGCTAAACCCTCCCGCTGAATGAGTTTGAACCTGACGCTCGTGCAGGAGCTGTTCACACCGCAAGCCGACCACTAGAACTACCATAACCGCCACAATCAAGGTTAGTCGGTCATTTAAAAAGAAGAGCCGTAGTACAAGGTAACCTAACACTATCACCGCCCAGGTTTGGTGGCCTATTAAGATGGCGGCGGTGAGGCTGGCAGCCATGGCCCAAAAAGGTCCCCTTAGGGAGGCCATTGTTAGTCCGGGTTAATGTATTGGTCGAGGTTGACTTGATCTAAAATATCTTTGTCCAGCCGAATTTGATGAAGGATGACGCCCTTTAGTTTAATCAATTTCATGGCGTAATCATCGTTATGGTAATTACGCAGATAATTAATTTGGGTAATACCGGCTTGCAGCAGGCTCTTAGTGCACTGTAAACAAGGAAAGTCCGTCACATAAACCATTGCCCCGTCCGTAGAGGTACCAAACTTAGCACACTGCAAGAGGGCGTTCATTTCAGCGTGGATCGTCCGGACACAATGGCCGTCACGCAGGTAGCATCCTACATCGATACAGTGCTCGTCACCGGCCACGGATCCATTATAGCCGGAGCCAATGATCCGCTTGTCACGTACCAAGACGGCCCCCACTGCTAGGCGCTTACAGGTACTCCTTGAGGCAAGCAGGCCCGCCTGGACCATGAAATACTGATCCCAATCAATTCGCTTTTTCATAGTATTACTCCCTTCAATGTCATTAACTAGTATAGCAAACTTTTTCATCCATGCCTAAACCGCCAAGCGGTCTTTGATTTTGGCCACCGTCTTATCACCAAAGCCATCGACGTTTTTCAAGTCCTCGACCGTCTTGAAAGCGCCGTGTTCCTGCCGGTAAGCAATGATTTTATCCGCCTTTTTATCCCCAATGCCATCAATTGTTTGAAGCTGTTCCTTAGTTGCCGTGTTAAGATTGACGGTTTCCCCCTGTGAACTTGCGAATCCCGTCGATGTTTCCGTTGCCGCTGTCGTCACTTGGCCCGCTACCTCAGCCACCCGTTCACCCTTTACCGGAACGTAAACCACCTGTTGGTCCTGCAATTCCTTTGCCAGGTTAACCTGATTTAAGTCCGCACTGGTGGTCTGCATACCAGCAACCTCAATTGCTTCTTGAACCCGAGCCCCCTTTTTTAAATGGTAAACCCCGGGCTTGTTGACGGCCCCTTTAACGTCAACCCATACCTTCCCCGTTTCCTTCCCTGTCTTTGCCTCGGTAGTTCCCCCGCTGGTACTTGAAGAGCTTGGAAAGCTACTTTCTGAAGCCACTGTCTGGCCCGCACTCGGTTGACGTCCTTGCCACCACCACACCCCTCCTATCAAGATGGCCCCAATCATTAGGTACACCAGCATTCGATGCTCTTCTTTAAAAATCCGAATTTTGTCGACCAACTTTTCCACCGCGATTACCTCCTTCACCCCTAAATACGCAAAAAAAGATCAGGTTCACGAAAAAACCTGATCTTTTTTATTGGTGGTGTCTTAAATAATTAAGTGCGTCATTAAAGGTCTTGACCGGAACTACCTTCATATTTGGGGCGTACTTTTTCGCCGTTTCCTTGGCTAATTGGTAGTTAGTCTTGTGCCCATCTTCATACTTCAAGATTTCCTTGGTTGGCTTAACGTAAGGTGCAAAGAAGACCGTGGCACCAGCATTTTTAGCGGCGATAACTTTTTTATCAATCCCACCAATCTCACCAACTGTTCCATCCGCCCCGATTGTCCCAGTTCCGGCGATCTTTCGACCATGGCGAAGATCCTGCTGAGTCAATTGTTCATAGATCTGGAGGCTAAACATCAACCCCCCGGATGGCCCACCTAACTCACCCGGGTTGACCGAAACCGGAATCTTAGTGGTTACCTTGACGTTATCGGTTAGAATAATTCCAACGCCCGGCTTACCCGTTGCAATCTTAACTAATGGCTTGGTAACCGTCATCTTCTTACCATTATGTAGGTAGGAAACGGTCAGTTTTTCACCTACTTTTTGACTGCCGATGTACTTTTGATACCCGGCCGCGGTATCAAAGTGATGACCATTAACCTTGGTGATTGTATCGCCAACTTGTATCTTGCCCTTGAATTTTGAATTATCCTGAACCGACAAGACGTAAATTCCAAGGTATTTCTTGGTGTACTGCTGACCAGCTGCCTTGTAGGCAACGGCAATTGCCTCATTGATGGCCGATTGCATGTAAAAGTCTTGCACCTTCGTATAGGTGGCTGAATTTTCACCCCCAGTCACCGCATCGGCATTTTCAATCGTCGTGTGAGGATTGAGCTTGGCCCACAGGTAAGTCGCAGGGCGGGCCTGTTGGAGGTATACGGACGTAATCATGAAACTTCCCTTGTATTTGTCGGGGTGGTTTTTCATTGTTACATAACTTTTTAGACTGTCAGCGGAACCAGGACTTTCAATGTACAGATTCAGCGGCCAAAATAAAAACCAACAGGCAAAAATAATCAGAGCCAGGGTAGCGCCGATCCGTCGTAAAATCTGATTATCTTGTTTCTTCATTTTCTTTTTTTACCTGTTTTATCTGGCGTTTTTTCAGGCGCTCTTGCAAGGCCTCGTTAATATTAGCCGGCAAGAGGGGCGCAATATTGCCACCCGACAGGGCGACTTCTTTTAGAAGGCTACTGGAGAGGTACTGGTACTTCGGATCGGCCAAGAAGATGATCGTTTCAACCTGATCGTCTAAGAAGTGATTCATGGCTGCGATATCTTTTTCGTAGCAGAAGTCATCGACGTTGCGGGCCCCACGCATCAAGTAGTCCGCCCCAATCTTATTCATCAAGTCAACGGTCAGTCCCTTTGCGGTGATCACCGAAACATTATCTAAACCGGCAACCGCCTCTTTAACCTGGGCCACCCGCTCATCGACGGTAAACCAGGTGTCCTTAGACGTATTCGTCATCACGGCAACAGCAAGGTGATCAAAAAGGGCGCTCCCCCGTTTGATCAAATCCAAGTGACCAAGGGTTAGGGGATCAAAACTCCCAGGGAAAATAGCAACTTTCATCGTTTACTCCTTTCCATCATACCGGTATACGGTCACAACCGTGATCCCGTAATCCTGGCGTCGTTTAAAGGAAAAACCGGGGAGCTCGTCGGGAAGATTGGCCTCCTGATTGGTCTCAGCGACCACAATTGCCCCCGGGTTAATCAAATTTAATTCTACCATCTTTGCTAAATTAGCAACAATCTGTTGTTTAGCATAGGGCGGATCTAAATAAATTAGGTCAAAGCGTTCGCCCTTACTTTGAAGCATGTACAGGGCCCGATTGGCATCTAGCTTATAGACATCAAACTTATCATCGTGCTTGGTCGCGGCGATGTTTTTCTTAATTGTCTTAATCGCTGCCAATTGACGATCAACCAGCACCGCCCGGTCAATTCCGCGCGAAACTCCTTCGATCGAAAGTCCCCCAGAACCCGCAAACAGGTCCAAGGAGACGCCCTTATCAAAGTAAGGTCCAATGATGTTAAAAACCGCTTCTTTAACCTTGTCGGTGGTTGGCCGTGTTGCCATTCCTGGAACTGCGCTTAATTTTCGGCCCCGATATTCACCCGCAACAACTCTCATCGTTTAATCATCCTCATCATGTGTTTTATATATTCCCTTCGACGCGAGGTCAGTCACGTCCGGATCAAGATCCGGCAAAGTAGACGGGATAACGCGTTTAACATTGTGTAACTTACTTAACCGCGCCATGGTCTCTTCAACCTGATCTTCATTGACGTAAATGATGGCGTAATGCGCCTTTTTTGACACGTAGTGAACCCGACCATAGTGGCGTAAGGCCCGAATCACCCGGCGGCTACTAATGTAGACTGCTAACCCCCGCCGCGGGGTTAACTCAAATTCCTCGTTAGCCATTTTCCGTCACCGCCTTTTTCTGCTTAGCCATCATTCGCTGGCGTCGTTGCCGGCGGGAAACGTTTAGGACCAGCCCTAAGGCGGCACACAAGACTACCATACTGGACCCCCCATAGGAAATAAAGGGTAAGGTTACCCCGGTAATCGGCATCACGCCACAAACCGCCCCAATGTTAAAGGAGGCTTCGACTAAAATAAAGGTAGCCGTTCCGTAACAGACCATGGTGTCATACGGGGTCGTAGCCCGGGCGCCAGTCTGAACGCAACGGCAAACAATAATTGCCAAGCCGGTCAAAATCAGTATCACCGCAATTAAGCCCAGCTCTTCAGCGATCACAGCCAGAATAAAGTCGGTGTTTGGCTCCGGTAGGTACCCCATTTTTTGAATCGAGTTTCCCAGTCCCTTACCAAATAGGCCACCGTTAGAAATGGCATAATAAGAATTTACTAGCTGGCTTCCTGCCCCGGAAGCGGAGCCAAATGGGTTTAGGTACCCAATGAAGCGAGCTGCCTTGTAACCGTGAATTACCTTCAGGGCCAGTTGAGAAAGCCAAGGCATCCCAAAAATCGCCACGAGTACCACGCCCGTTAAAATCGTGACCGCTCTTCGCCAAGGTACCCTAGCACTCAAGAAGATGACCCCAGCAATGGCTAAGTTGATTGCCGCCCCCCCAAGGTCTGGCTGAACTAGGATTAATAAGAACATCAGCATCACGATGGTCCCGGGAAACCATTTAATGCTTCCTTGAAACATCTTTGGATAGCGAAGATAATTATCAAAAAAGTTGGCAAGGAACATGATCAAAAAGAGCTTACAGACCTCGGCAGGCTGAATTGAAATTGGCCCAAGGACAATCCACCCCTGCGCCCCGTTGACTGCCTTTCCCGCTACTTTCACGAACACCAGAGCAACTAGCACCAGAAGTCCAAAGCCGCTTAGTACGTACTGGTTGCGACACTTTTCAATGTTAACACTCGCAATAAAATAGCAAACCCCTAGCCCAATAACCACAAAGATGCTCTGGCGAACCAGATAGGCCGTCGGACCGCTAGCCGACTGATATTGAGCTACAGCACTGGCCGAATAAACCATGATTATCCCGAGAACACAAAGGATAACCATGGGCACGATTAGCCATGGATCCCACTCGGCTAATCGATGCTTAGTTAGGTTTTTCATGAACTTTTTTCACCCCACTCTAACTGCAATTGTGGTCTCATTATACACCAAACGGCCGTGACAATTTGATGTTGTCACGGCCGTTAACTACCACTTATTATTACTTGCGTAAAGCGGCCTTACGACGCTTAGCAGCCTTTTCACGGGCATTGGTGTCCAGGATTTGCTTGCGTAAACGCACATTTTCTGGCGTAATTTCACAGTATTCGTCATCGTTTAAGAATTCCAGGGATTCTTCCAAGGAAAGGTGGGTTGGCGTCTTGATCCGCGCCATGTCATCAGACCCAGCGGCCCGGACGTTGGTTAGGTTCTTCCCCTTGGTGATGTTAACCGTGATGTCATTTTCACGGCTGTTTTCACCAACGATCATCCCTTCGTAGACTTCCGTCCCTGGATCGATCAAAAGCGTCCCCCGGGATTCAATCCCCATCATGGCGTAAGTCGTGGCCTTACCGGAGTTCATCGAAACCAACGTTCCCTTCATCCGGCCTGGGTTCCAGTTCTTAACAACTGGGGCGTATTCCTTGAAGACGTGGCTCATGATCCCGTAACCCTTGGTTTGACTCATAAATTCACTTGAGTAACCGATCAGGCCCCGGGAAGGAACTTCAAAGACTAACCGGGTTTGGCCGTTGTTTGACGGCTCCATGTTCTTCATTTGACCCTTACGTTGGGAGAGGGAGTCGATGATGGAACCAGTGTATTCGTCCGGCGTATCGATTTGAACTTCTTCAAATGGTTCGCATTCAACGCCATCAATTTCACGGTAGATAACTTGAGGACGGGAAACGGCCAATTCATAGCCTTCCCGGCGCATCGTTTCGATTAGGATTGATAAGTGGAGTTCCCCACGTCCAGAAACCGTCCAGGCACCCGGATCATCAGTATCATCAACCCGCAGAGAAACGTCAGTGTGTAATTCAGACTTCAACCGGTTTTCCAGTTGCCGAGAGGTTACAAACTCACCTTCACGACCAGCAAACGGCGAGTCATTAGTCCGGAAGGTCATTTGAAGGGTCGGCGGATCAATCCGTAGCGGTGTTAATGCGTCCAAGTGGTCTGGGTTAACAACTGTTTCACCGACATTAATTTCATCCATCCCGGAAACGGCAATCAGGTCACCGGCCTTGGCTTCTTGAATTTCAACCCGCTTGAGCCCAACGAAACCAAAGAGCTTGGTAACACGGAAGTTTTGCTTGGAACCGTCAAGCTTCATAACCGTAACTTGGTCCCCAACCTTGATTTGGCCGCGGACAACACGTCCAATCCCAATCCGGCCAACGAAGTCATTGTAATCAAGGATGGCCACTTGGAATTGAAGTGGTTCGTCGGAGTTGTCAACAGGAGCCGGAATCGTTTTGATGATCGTATCAAATAACGGCTTCATCGTGTGTTCTTGGGTGGCAACGTTAGAGTCTAATGACGTTGTCCCATTCATCGCGGAGGCATAAACCACTGGGAAGTCAAGTTGATCTTCATCAGCCCCTAATTCAATGAAGAGGTCAAGTACTTCGTCAACAACTTCGTCTGGCCGGGCCCCTTCACGGTCAACCTTGTTGATAACAACAATTGGCGTCAGGTGTTGTTCTAAGGCCTTCTTCAGAACGAAGCGGGTTTGTGGCATTGTACCTTCAAAGGCATCAACAACCAGCAATACACCGTCGACCATCTTCATAACACGTTCAACTTCACCACCGAAGTCGGCGTGCCCTGGCGTATCAAGGATGTTGATTTGGTAACCGTCGTACTTAACGGCCGTGTTCTTGGAGAGGATCGTAATCCCCCGTTCCCGTTCAATGGCGTTAGTATCCATGGCCCGGTCCTGGATTTCAAAGTGTTCCGGCAGGGTGTCTGATTGCTTCAACATTTCGTTAACCAGGGTGGTCTTACCATGGTCGACGTGGGCAATGATCGCAATGTTGCGAATATCGTCACGTGTTTTCAAGATTTATCTTCCTTTCATTTCCAAGCGCAATCCGCTTTTTTCTCTTAAAAAAACTGCGACCGAGGTCACAGTTAACGGCTAGTTGACAAGGGCTAAGATATCCTCTGCCGCTTGTTTTGTCGCTATTAATACAAGGTTAGATGATAACACATCAACAGAAGGTGCGTCAATTGCTTTGACAACTAAACCCATTGCCTCAGCTAAAACTCGGCCAGCCGCCAAATCCCACGGGTGCAAATAGGATAGGTAGGCCCCAAGTTGGCCAGTCAAGACATAGGCTAGCTCCATTCCAGCTGATCCATACATCCTCAAGCCCCGTGACTGGTGGGCAACTTCTCGCAAGTTATGGGCATTATTTAAAATCATGGCCGAGTTCAAGGCAACCAGGCTATCCTTTAAACCATTGTTAGCTGGCCCGGTCAGGCGGCGATTATTTTCAAAGACCCCGTTCTTCTTCCCTCCATGGTAAACGGTGCCGTGGATTACGTCCATGATGTAACCCAGGGTTGGCTTACCATCGACGTATAAAGCAATCATGATGTAGAAGTTGGTATGTTGCATGACAAAGTTCATTGTCCCATCAATCGGGTCAACAATCCATACGTGGCCGTCTAAGGTCGCTACGGAATCGCCAAAGCCCTCTTCAGATACCACCCGGCTACCCGGGTCAATCTCGTGGAGCCGCCTTGAAATGTACTGATCATTCTCCTTATCGACGGTTGTCACCAAGTCCTTATACGAAGACTTCAAATTGACTTCATAGGAGGCCTGCATCCGGTTGAGGGTGCGATTTTTTACTTCGTCCAGCAGGTCTAAAACAGCCTGATCAATCTGTCCTAACATTTCCTAACCCTCCAGTTTAATCCGTACCTTAGTGGCCTCCTTAGCCGCCTTAACCACGTCATAGATCTGGTAACCAGAGGCCTTGGCAAAGTCACGCCCTAGTTGTTTTTCCATGGCCTTAGTAGAGACAACTTCCTTGAACTTACGGTAGCTATCTAAAACCTCTTGCTTATTAATTCCCACTTCGTAGGCGTCTTCAACCACCCGGTAAAAATTAGTCACTGCAATCAGTTCGTTTGCCGTCCATGTAGGGTCAAGTGGGTAGGAGTAGTTTCCCCCGTTTACTGCCATTTACATCACCCTTTTCTTAAAATTTAGTCTGT
Source organism: Limosilactobacillus gorillae (assembly GCF_001293735.1). Lineage (GTDB taxonomy): Bacteria > Bacillota > Bacilli > Lactobacillales > Lactobacillaceae > Limosilactobacillus > Limosilactobacillus gorillae. The sequence continues at coordinate 20,810 of NZ_BCAH01000009.1, forward strand.
TTTCATTTTAACATGATTTCTTAGCAAGGTAATTCTTGTCGCCTGTCCTTTTGATTGTGCTACACTATAAAATGGTAATTAAAACAAGGGGGAACAGCAGATGATTTTAATGAAAGACATTGTCCGCGATGACCAAAAGGGAACCGTGCTACGTGACTACGCCGCTAAGGTATCCTTTCCGTTAGCTGAAGAAGATCAAAAATTAGCCCATGACCTGATGGAATATCTGGAGGTTAGCCAAGATGAAGAACTAGCCCAAAAGTACGGACTCCGGGCTGGCGTTGGCCTAGCCGCTCCTCAGGTTAACATTAGCAAGCAAATGGCAGCTGTTTTGGTCCCATCCGACGACGAAGAAGACGATACACCGATTTTTAAAGATGTGATCATCAACCCGGTCATTGTTTCCGAATCTGTTCAGATGGGCGCCTTAACCGAAGGGGAGGGCTGTCTTTCCGTTGATCGTGATGTCCCTGGCTACGTTCCGCGCCACGATCGAATCACATTGAAGTATCAAAATGTCGAAGGGCAAACCCAAAAAATCCGCTTGAAGCACTATCCAGCTATCGTTTGCCAACATGAAATTGATCACCTACACGGGGTCTTATTCTACGACCACATCAATAAGGACAACCCATTCAAAGCACCTGAAGGAACTGTCTTTTTCGGTTAATTCATTCTCATATAGTAAAAAGCGCCCCCATGGTTAACTAATGAAAAGGACTCTGGAATTGCTAGGCATATACCTAAATAATTCCAGGGTCCTTCAAAACCTAAGGGCGTTTTCTTTTACTTTAACTTCTTTAAGTCAGCCACGTACTCCTTAGTTGACTCATTCATCAAGTAGGCCACGTCAACGTGAAGGCGTTCTTCATACACCCACCAATCGGTAACCTCCAGGGGAACACCAGCTTCAACCTGGTGCAGGGCCGTAGCCAGATTTTCCCTGGTTAACCATGCTTGTTCCTCTTTCGTTAGCCTTTGAAAGTCAAGCACGTACTCAAAGGCCAAGACCCCCTTACCCCAGACGTCAGCAACTATTTCAGAGCTCACTGGGAAATGGGATTCTTTTAAATGACCATTCAACGCCCCTTCTACTGCTTGATCAGTAGCCTCCTGGGCCTGTCTTTGCATAATCACGATTGCCCGTTTAATCATTGCCCGGTGGACAAGTTGGTAGATGATGACAACCATAGCAAACGCAATTAGCACACACCAAATCAAGGTCATCCTGATCCCTACTTTCTAAACCTTTTTAGCTAAGAATAACACAGTTGGAAATTTAAGGACAGTCTCGGGCAAGTGTGCTATCATAGTTAGGTAAAATTTACGAACCAACGATAGGAGCATGACATGACTTTTAAAGTTTATTACCAACCAAGTAAAAACACGACGCCCCGCCGGGAAAACACCAAGTCCCTATACTTGGAAGCTGATTCCGAAGCAACGGCCCGGGTACTAGTAGAAGAAAATACTGAATATAACGTCGAATTTATCGAACTGTTAGATGAAAAGGCCTTGGCATACGAAAAGGAAAACAACGCCGACTTCAAGTTAACCGAATTCTAGGCGCCTTTGACCGAGACGTTTACGCGTCTCGGTTTTTTTGATGATCCGGAGGTAACTATGCACTACTCGATCATTATTAATCCAGCAGCCGGCAGTGGCCGGGGCAAAAATACCTGGTCGAAAATCAAGGTTGCCCTCGATGCTGCCCAACTTGATTACACCCCCATGTTCACTAAGGATGCCAAAGAAGGCGCTACCTACTTTGCTAAGCGCCTGGCAGATCGGCGAGCCGGGGATAACAATGAAATCCTGATTGTCGTTGGTGGTGATGGCACCTTACACGAGGTAGTTAATGGGGTTTTGCAAAGCAGCAATGGTAAAGAGCATCCCCTTCCAATCGGATATATCCCCTGCGGAACTGGTAACGACTTTGCCCGGGGCTTTAGGATTTCGACTAACCCCCTAACTGCCTTGAACCAAATTCTGGATGCCACGACCCCCGAAGTAGTGACGATTGGTCACTACCATGATGCCATTAAGGGCGAGGATGGCTACTTTTTAAACAATCTCGGTATCGGCTTTGATGCAGCCGTGGTGAGCCGGACTAACGCCTCTAAAAGCAAGCGCCGCCTTAACCGGCTGCACCTAGGATCCCTATCCTACATCTCACAGGCGATGGGCGTTTTATATGACCAGGCACCATTCACCCTAATGGTTCAAAAAGAGCGGGACCGCCAACTTTTTCCAAATGCCTTCATTGTTGTCGCAAGCAATCACCCCTTCATCGGCGGTGGTCGTAAGATAGCCCCCGATCGGGACGTTGAGGAACCTAAACTGGAACTACTGGTTGTTGAACGCCACAATTGGCTGATCACCTTTTGGACAATGTGGTTGTTCTTGCGTGAACGGCTCGCCCGCTCACGGTTTGCCCACCGGTTCGTAGGTACCCGTCTCCACTACACCACCTCTTCCCTTGAGTTTGGCCAGATGGATGGTGAGGAAATGGGGAACCGCTTCGTCGATATCGAATTGTCGACGGCAACCTACCCCTTCTGGCAGCTTCGCCAGTCTAAACAAAAGAAAAAGGTTAAATAAAGTCAAAGTCTTGTCATTCGACAGGGCTTTTTTTACTTATCTGAAGTATAATATAATTACTTTCTTCATTATCGGATAATCCATTAACGAACGTCGCTTCACTGAACAAAGTAATTTATATATAATTAACGGTGAATGCTAAAGAATTCGTTAATTACTTACCCAGAGATCAACCGGAGATGGCAAACCTGTTAGAATAGCAAAAAGCAAACAAAGGAGTGATTCGATGGTCAACTTATTTTTCCACACTAACGATCCATCTAAGCGCAAAGCCGTTCAATGGTTGACGCAACACGGAATTACCGTTAGCCAGCGGAACATCGAAAAGGAGCCGTTGACGACCCCTGAAATCCTCGACCTGCTCGCCCTTTCCACCGACGGAACCGATGATTTAATTTCAAAACGCTCCCACGATACGAAGGCCCTGAAAATGGATACTCGTACACTAACCATTAATCAACTTGCCAAAGCAATTGAAAAGAGCCCCCATATCTTACGAAACCCGATCATCTTTAATGATCACAAGATGGTAACCGGTTTTGACCAGGAAAAAATGGGTATCTTTATTTCCAAGCACCAGCGGCGTTTAGAACTTAACCGCCTCTTAGCTAACCTCAAAAAGAGCAAGCCACAAGTTCAAACTGAACTAATCTAAGTAACAAAGCCAATTTAGCTGAAGCAAAAAGTACCCCATCGTTGTTAGGTATCAATCTAACAACGATGGGGTACT